>JAFGBX010000058.1 GCA_016932935.1 Promethearchaeota archaeon
CGCTTCGACGCGACCTCGTGCAGCCGGGGGAACCGCTTCGATTCGATGCGCCAGCCCTCGTCCTCCGTGAGG
The DNA here is from genome assembly GCA_016932935.1 of Promethearchaeota archaeon. Classification (GTDB taxonomy): domain Archaea; phylum Asgardarchaeota; class Lokiarchaeia; order Sigyniarchaeales; family Sigyniarchaeaceae; genus Sigyniarchaeum. Next base: position 73 of record JAFGBX010000058.1, read on the forward strand.
TGCCAGTGCAGCTTGTTGAACTTGTAGAGGGCGATGATGTCGATCATGCGCTTCGCGAGCACCTTGCCGAAGAAATGCCGGCACTCGTCGAGCATGAACCCGCGCCAACGGAACCGGGGGTGGTCGGTGATGGCGACGACGGGGAGCTCCAAGGCCAGATCGCGGGGGACGACCGCCGCGTCGAGGGCCGGGGGCAACAGCTGGCGCAAGGTCTGGATGCCGCGGAAGCAACCGGCAGGGTCGTTTCCGACGATGGCGATGCCGCTGGCGGCGATGTCGAGCTTGTACCCCTCGGCCGGCGCCGCCCCATTGCCATCGGCAACCGCCAGCGCGATCACGTTGCCCTGGCCACCTAGATCTTGAGCCGACGAGCGTTGATGCAATTCCAGCTTCACCGCCGGGCGCAAGTAGTCGGCGAGGTATTCGGCCTCCCCCTTGCACGCGGGCTGGTACGCGATGGTGGTTTCCTCCGTGATCCTGAACGCCCCGGAGCCGGGCTTGACCTCGACGGGCTTCGGGATTAGGGTCATGCTAGCAGCTTCCATGCGTGACATCTCGCACCCGCCGTTAAAAACCTTCCACGCGGGTGTAGGTGAGGGAGGCCAAGGGCGAGGTGGAAGCTGGAAAAGGGCGAACCCGGTCCCCTACTTCTTCTGGACGATGCCGAGCTGCATGTTGATCACGTCTTGCCAGTGCTCGACGTCCGTGTAGAGCCTGTTCCCGAACTCCTCGCTGATGTGCTCGTCCGTCCGGAGGCCGTTCATGCGATCGACCCACACGTTGATCTCGGCAGTCACGCCTTGCACGTCCTTGCTCGTGCTGAACGACTTCATGAGGATCCCCTTGACCTCGTGCAGGGTGTTCTTTATGTCGCCCGCCTCCCAGTTGAGCCCGGCGTAGTTCTTGAGCACCTCTATGTTGCGCCCGAGAGCCATCAGCTTGAGGGCCTGGCTCTTGTCCTCTGCCTTGATGCGCCGGATGAGCTCGATCTCGTCGCGCAGGTTCGTGATGATCTTGGCGAGGAAGCCCGTGAGCTGCTTGTCGTCGTTGCACCACACGCGGATCTCGAGCACCCGCTCGGCCGTCGTCCCCATGATGATGCGAGCGACGATGGGCTCCTTGTCGGTCTTGGAAACGGCGGAGAACCAGGCTTCGAGTGACTCGATCCCCTTCTCGTCGTGGACGCAGCTCATGTCGAACTTGGAGATGGCCCGGAAGGCAGCGTTGTAGAGGAGCTCGGAGTCCAGGTCCTTGATCGCGAACATCTTCATGTCGCTCGCCATGCGGGACGTCTGCTCCTTGATGTATTCGATGCTCGATTTCGAGGGGGCGATGATCGGCTGCTTCACTTGCACCTCGACCGGCGGCACCAGCTTGGCATGGCGCTTCCCGTAGATGTCCTTGAAGAGCACCGTCGCTGAGATGTCGGCCGTGCCGCACTTCTTGGGGTCGAGGTAGAAGTCGAGGCCGCGGGACTCGCCGGGGTTCAACGCGGGGATGCCCTTGCCTTGCTCGTCCTCCTCAGTCTTGAAGAAATCGGACGCGTCCATGTAGACCTTGACGTCGTGGATGACGAGCTTCGAGTTGTTCTTCACCACGACCTTGAAGTGGATCCGACCGCCCTCGAAGTCGTAGCCGCGCTTGATCTCCAGGGAGTTGACGAGCTCCTTGACAAAGCTATCGACGTCCATGGCGGGCTGCTCCTGGATGACGACTCCCTGGTCGGACACGTGGCCCTCGCTCACGATCCGGGGGCCCGAGTCGCTATCGCCACGTGGGGGCGGCTGCTCGGCGTAGGCCGGCTCCTGGACGAACAACTCCCGAGGGCTCAGCCCGTCGACCTCGGAGATGAACTCGTTCGTCGCGACGTCGATGTGGCCCTCGACCGTGTCCGTCGCGATGAGCTCCTTCAGGACTGTCGAGACGGCCTCCTCGTCTGCGTTGACGCGGCGAGCAAGCTCCGCCATCGAGATGACGTCCATGTTCGCGACGACCGGCGCGAGCTCCGCCAGGATGGCCGCCTTGATGGCTTGGTTCGTCGCTGCCTTCGGCTTGTAGACTGGCCCCTTCAACGCGGCCGGCTCGCCCGCGTCGTCGACGAACATGGGCACCCCCTGGGCAGCCATGGCACTCCCGAGCGGGGTCTTGCACATGGGGCACACTGGCCAGTCCTTCTGGCACCCGTAGTTGCAGCTGGGGCAGTAGACGATGTTCTCGTCCTTCCACGGGGCCTCGGCCGCCGGCTGGGACGACACCTTCAAGTCGTCCTCCTTCCATGCGTTTGATGCGTGGGAGATCTTCCCGCCGCAGTGGATGCAGAACATGTTGTAGTTATTGTTCAGCCTCTTGCAGTTCGGGCATTCTATCTTGTCTGTCTTCGGCAGCGGCTTGCCGCAGGAGATACAGAACCGGGCTTGTGGCAGATTGGTTCGGCCACACGACGGGCAATCTGTCATCGCTGGCGTCACTTCGTTAAGAGCGAAGGTCTTGAAATCTGTTCAACTTGTGGCAGTTTCCTGCGACCACATGAAAAGCAATCCATCTCGACGGTCACCTAACATCCAGGATAGCGCTCTTTAACCAATTATAATTAACGTTTATGCTTCTACATCCGGTTCTGCGTCCCTTCCATAATATCCGTGGCGGGCGCTGGCGAAGTAGATGATGAAGAAGACTGCGAAGTAGGACATGAGCACGATGGCCGCGTGGACTGCGTAGTCCGGCGAGGCTAGCGGGACGAGGGCGAACCCGAGCCCCGTGAGTGCCCCGGTGATCACGCGCGACCGCGTCGTCGCCTTGCGGTAGCCGAACCGCTGGAGCCCCCAGTCGACGAACACGGGCGCGGGGATGAATATGTCGAGGAAGAAGGCCAAGAACTGGTCGACGGGCAGCCTGAGGGTCGCGAAGCCGTACATGCTGAAGAATAGGCCTAGCAACATCGCCGTGCACCTCGTGCAGAGGAAGATGGTGATCTTGCCGAATCTCACGCCGATCGCGTGGTCGGCGTCCTCGATCACGTGGTGCGTGAGGGCCGCGTTGTAGACGGCCCTCGGCGCTGCGGGGGCGACGACGAACGCCGCGACCAGCAAGGCCAGGGTGCCTGCCGTGACGGGCGCCGAAACGATGAAGTTCGCCTGCATCGCTCCATCGCCGGGGAACGCGACGAGGAAGGCGCAGCAGAAGGCCAAGCTCGCGACCGCGGAGACGCCGGCGAGCTTGGCGGCCGCAGCCTGCCTCAACCTCGCGTCTGCCCTGTTCCCCGTGCCTCTCGTTGCATAGAGGCCCGGAATGGCCACCGGCAACGCCATGGCTCGACATCGCCTCCATAACCAGCCCACGAGCATGCTGGCGAGGAGGCTGAAGGTCACGTGAAAGGCGGGGAGCCCTATCGAGACCCCCGGGATCCAGCGGCCAGGGGCGTCCGCGATGCCGGCCGCGTACGCGTACACGTGGAACGTGCAAGCGGCCAACAACGTCGTGAGGAAGGCCGTGCCTGGCCTCCGCGAGAACGCCAGGAAGGCGACGAGGCCCGACTGCACGCCCATCAGCGCGACCGCCCCAGTCCCAAGGGTGGGCGTGCCGAACTCGATCGCGATGTTCGTGGCGTTCAAGAAGTAGAGCAACACGAACGCGATGTTCCAAGCGTTGAAATCGGCGAGGTTCGCCGTCCCCTTGCGAGCCATATGTCCATCGAGCGACGGTTTATCTGTGGAGCGCGCGTAGGATTGACGCGTATCACGGCGCTCAAGAAACTGTGCGATGATGTTTAGAACCGATGATGTTCAAAAAACTCTGCTCTCACCTTTCCCGAATGGAGAAGACCTCCAAGCGGCTCGAGATCATGTCAATCTTCCAGGAGATCTTCACGCGAGATGACTTGGTCGAGGGAAACAAGGAGCACGTCCACGACAAGATCGTCTACTTGTGCCAAGGGAAGCTCTACCCCGACTTCCTCGGGAGGCCCGAGCTGCAGATGGCCCAGGAGCTGGCGAAGCGGGCGATCGCCCAGGCGACCGGCTTCAGCCCCAAGACCGTGTCCGACTTGCTCAAGAAATCCGGCGACCTCGGGAACACGTTCGGCTTGCTCAAGCAGAAGGGGACGCAATCAATGCTCGTTTCCCACGGGAAGGACTTGAGCGTTTTGGACGTGCACGCGGCGCTCGTGCAGATCGCAGGGATGTCCGGCGCGGACTCGCAGACTAAGAAAGTCCGCGCCCTTGCAGGCTTGCTCGGGCGATGCAGCCCCGTCGAGGCCAAGTACGTCGGGCGCTTCGTCGACGGGAAGATGCGCCTCGGGGCCAACGACTTGACGATGATCGAGGCGATCGCGCGGCTCAGGACCAGCGGCGAGGGAAGGGGGGCGGATGGGCTGGATGCGGAAACGCTCAAAGCTGACCAGGCCGCTAACCGGGCGGTCATAGAGCGCGCCTACAACATCTACCCCGACCTCGGCCTCGTCATCAAGACGGCATTGTTGGACGGGATCGATGCACTGAAGCGTTTCCAACCGCAGATCAACATACCCATCCGTTCCATGCTCGCGCAGCGGCTCGACACGCTGGAAGAGTTCCCTGCGAAGCACGGTGGCTCGTTCGCTTGCGAGTACAAGCTCGACGGCGAGCGCATGCAGGTGCACAAGCGCGGCGACGAGGTGGCCCTGTTCTCCAGGCGGCAAGAGATCATCACGAGCCAGTTCCCAGACGTCGTCGATTCGATCAGGCGGTTCATCGTCGCGAAGGAGATCATCCTCGACGGCGAGGTGGTGGCGGTCGACAGGGGGACTGGCAGGCTGATGCCCTTCCAGATCCTGATGCAGCGGCGCCGCAAGCACGGCATCGAGGAGAAGAGCGAGGAGGTGCCGACCAGGGTCTACCTGTTCGACGTGCTCTTCCTCGAGGGGAAATCCATGCTCGACGCGCCCTACCTGGAGCGGCGGGCTGCGATGGAGGGCGCCATCGCCCACGCCCCCCCGCAAGGCAAGGTCGTGCCCGTCCCGCAGAGAATCGTCTCCACGCTCGACGAACTCACGGCATACTTCAATCAGGCGATCAAGGACGGCACGGAGGGCCTGCTGACCAAGTCGATCAAGCCAGAATCAGTCTACCAGCCCGGGGCGCGCGGCTGGCTTTGGATCAAGCTCAAGAGCCTCCGGCGCGGCAAGCTCCCTGACTCGATGGATCTCGTGGTCGTGGGCGCCAACATGGGCGAGGGCCGCCGCGCCCGCCAATACGGGACGCTGCTCGTCGCCGCGCGGAACGAGGACACCGGCACCTTCGACGTCGTCACGCGGGTTTCCTCGGGCATGGACGACGAGAAGGCAGAGTGGTTCTTGAAGAACCTCCACGAGATCCCGCAACCACCGCCGCACGTGCGAAGCGGAGAGACGCCGGATAAGTGGGTCGAGCCATCCATCGTCCTGGAGATCATCGGCGATGAGATAACCGACTCCTCGTCTACTATCGTTGACTTTTCGATACGTTTTCCCCGGATCATCCGCATCCGAGACGACAAGAGCCCGGACGACACGACGACCGTGGGCGAAATCCTGGCAATGCGTGGTGGTGGGGATGCTTGATATTTAAGCACCGAGATCGTAATATCATCGATGCCCACGGCATCGCAGGACGAGGCGAACCACTTGCATACACGGCTCGAGTTCGATGACAAGACAAGCGCGTGCATCATCCATTTCGCTGAGGACATGTGCGACGCGGAGGCCCACGACGTCCTCGACATGTTGCAAAACAACGCGAGGGTGAAGAAGAGCAACAAGTTCATTGCGTTGATTCCCGACAATTTCACAGCGTGCGAGGACTTCAGGATTCAAATCCACCGTCTCATCGTCTCGCAGAAGAGGCAAGACCCGGATTTCAAGTTGGCGGTCGTCACGGAGTTGCACCAGGTGATAGGGTACGAGCGGTTCGCGAAATTGGTGATGCAAATGGTGGATCGCGAGCAGATATTCGAGAGGGTTGAGGACGCCCTCGCATGGCTCTCGAGCTGAAGCGAGAGCGCCCCTTGAGCCCATGCAAACGCGTTTCAGGTGCTCGATGACGGGGGTTTCGCTGCAACCGTTCCGGGCTTGGCGGCCAGCTTTACCTCCATGTCCGCCTGTACCTTCGATAGCACCAGCGCGCCCACGAGGCATGCGGCGATGCCGGCGATCAAGGAAGGCAGGGCCGGCTCGAGGAACAGGAAGAAGCCGACGAACACGGGCAAGATGAAACTCGTGCCCATCTCCACGGGGATGACGAGGGTGAGCTTGCCCGATCGCAAGGCGAGGATGACCGTCAAGAAATACAACAGCAAGAAAAGGGCAGCTCCATAAAGGACCATGGATTCGGGAACGAGATCGTTGCGGAATATACCGAGTGCGATGCGGAGATCCAGGCCAAAATCGAGGAAGTCACCCAGCCCCGCGTTCCAGAGCATGCGGGAGAGGGTGGTGATGAGTATCGATGCCATGCCCATCGAGAGCCCGGAGATGAACGCGAGGCCAATCGCCCGCTTCTTCGCGGCGAGCAACAAGACGCACACCGCATAGGCAATAACCATCACGATCGCGAGAACGCCGAGGCCACCGATGATCTGTGGGGTCGATGGACGGACGATATCCTCCGGTGGCAGAGGCGGGGTGAAGGCGATCACGAAGATGCCCGCAACCAGCAGAATCAAGCTAACGGTCTCGGCCTTCCCCAACTTCTCACCGAGGTACTTCATGCCTAGCAGGACGATGAACGCGATGGAAGTGTTAGCTAGGGGCTGGGTGATGGTGATCAAGCCGATGTTGAGCGCGTAAACATACAACGGGATGTGGACGACCGTTAGCGCGAAACCGGCAAGCCATTTTCGATTCTTGACTGCAGTGAGCAAATATTTGATGACGGACAAGCCCTCCGCTTGTATCTCGTTCTGCCCCTTCTTCTGCAAGAAAAACCCGAGGCCGGCCGAGAAAGCCGTGATCAATGCCAACACAATGGACAACGGGATGTTCTCTGCCATTGGCTATCGCGCGAGGTAAAGCGAAGGGGCGTTTTAACCTTCATCTCTGGCTATGAGAAATCAAAAGGAATCCGCCAGGGAAGCCCGCTGCTAAAAAGTCCATCATGCAAATGGCACCCAGCCACACCGTGTAACCGAACGCGTTGACCCCGTCGTAATAGGGCGCGTTCGCTGCACCAAACCTCGCGTAATCCTAGGTGCATCAGTCGTCCCCGAAACGAGCCGACATCCTTGCCCAGATACGAGACAATCTATTTATTGTCGATCGGATAAGTATAGAACGTTCTTTGAAGACCTAACATCATTTGATCGGAAAACGACATGCGGAAGTTGATGACACATGGGTAGATTCGATAAGAAGGTCGTTCTCATCGCCGGGTGCAAGGGCGCCGCCAACGAGATGGCCAAGATCATCTGCGCGGAAGGCGGCACGGTCATCGTGAACGACCCTGACAAGACATTGACCGATGCGATCGACGCACCGGTCGCCGAGAAGTTGAACTACGGGCTGTCGATGGAAGACGGCCGGAAGCTGGTGGAGTATCTCACGGGCAAGTGCAAGACGGACGATGCCACGAAACAAATGACTCGCGAGTCCGAAGGAAAGTATCCCTCGCTGGATGTCGTGATCTTCAACTATGACGACTATAACGTGTGTAAAATGCGAGCTGACATGATCACGGTCGAGGCATATAGGAAAGCGATGGACATCAACGTGAACTCGTTGTTCCACCTCGGTGGGGCGCTCCGGGAGCAGTTCAAGTGGCAAGGTGAAAAGGGAAAGCTGGCCAAGCTCCTCTTGATGAGCAGCATCGTCGGCATCGCAGGCATTTCCCAACTTGGCTCGCTGTATGCTGCCGTGAAGGGTGCCGTGAACGGGTTGGTCAGGTGCATCGCAAAAGAATATGGCCGGTTCGCGTGCGTGAATGGGATCGCTCAAGGGTTCTACGCCGAGTCGAAGAATCTCGTTGGCATGAAGGATCGCTTGAAGGGCGAGTTTACTATCATCACTGGCACGGCGCGCGCGAAGGCTGACTTGAAATACACGGATGTCGCGAAGATGGCAGCGTACCTCGTGTCTGACGATGCGGATATGATCAGCGGTCAAATCATTGCCGTGGATGGTGGGCTGTGGACCCGCGTCCAAGCATGAAGGAGGATGGTGAACGAAAAATGAAGCTACTCGAAGGAAAGGTCGCGATAATCACCGGTTCGGGCCGAGGGATTGGAAAATCGATGGCAGAGCTCTTCGCAGATGAAGGTGCTGCAGTCGCTATAAACGACATCGACGCCGACGTGTGCAATGCCACCGTAGCGGAACTCAAGGGCAAGGGATTCAAGGCCATCGCGTGCAAGGCTGACGTTACCAAGGACGAAGATGTCAAGAAGATGGTGGACGATACGGTCGCGGCATTCGGAACCGTCGACATCTTGGTCAATAACGCCGGCATCACGAAAGACGCGATGTTTCACAAGATGGATGATAAACTTTGGAATTTTATCCAGGACGTCAACTTGCTCGGCACGATACTCTGCTGCAAGCACGTTATCCCGATCATGCAAGCCAAGCAATCCGGGAAGATCGTGAACACGGCCAGCACGACGGGGCTGATGGGGAACATCGGCCAGACCAACTATGCCGCTGCCAAGGGAGGCGTCATCGGCTTCACCAAGGGCTTAGCACGCGAGTTGGCGATGCACAAGATCAACGTTAACTGTTACGGCCCCGGCTTCGTCGAGACCCGGCTCACGGCGGTCAAAGCGGATGGAGGCGACCGGAGCGGTTTAGGAATCCCGAAAGGCGTCCGCGACTCGGGTATTAGCGCGATACCTTTTGGAAGGATAGGGCAGCCGGTTGACGTGGCGAAGGTCGCGTTGTTCTTCGCTTCCACCCTGAGCGACTACGTGACCGGCGAGGTCATTAGCGTTTCTGGCGGCTTGTTGATCTAATTCTCCTTCTCTATCTCATTTTTCTTTGTCCCTATTCACGCTAGCAGTGCCGGTAAAACTTCATATCAGCGGGCGCGCTTTAATACACGAGTACTCGTTCCGAGGAGGCACGACCGTGGCCAAGAAAAACATCGTGATCATCGGATCACAATGGGGAGACGAGGGCAAGGGCAAGCTGACGGACTACCTCGCGGACAAGGTCGACTTCGTCGTGCGGTTCCAAGGCGGGAACAACGCCGGGCACACGATAGTAGTGAACGGCAAGAGGTTCGCGTTCCACCTCATCCCGTCGGGGGTCGTCCGTGGCAAGACCGTCGTAATCGGGAACGGGGTCGTCATCGACCCGAGGGTGCTGCTCCACGAGATAAAATCACTCGAAGAAGCCGGCATCAAGGTGAACCTCAAGATCAGCACCAAAGCCCACGTCATCATGCCCTATCACGTGCTGCTCGACGGGGTGGAGGACGCTGCGAAGGGGAAGTACGCCGCGGGCACGACCAAGCGCGGCATCGGCCCCGCGTACTCTGACAAGCACATGCGAGCCGGCATTCGCATGATGGATATCGTCCAACCAGACGTCTTGAGGGAGAAGCTCGGGTACATCGTCCCTATCAAGCAAAAGATCCTCGAGATCTACGGGGTCACGGATAGACTCGATGAAAACGCGATCCACGAGGAGTACGTCGCTTTCGGAAGCCAGCTGAGGCAATACCTAGCGGATACGGAGTACTTGCTCAACGAGGCACTCGACTCGGGTAAAAATGCCCTGTTCGAGGGTGCCCAGGGGTCCATGCTCTGCGTCGACCACGGCCTCTACCCGCACGGCACGTCGTCCAACTGCGTCGCCCAGGGCGCGTCCACGGGCACCGGGGTTCCTATGAAGAAGATGGACTATGTTCTCGGCATCGTGAAGGCATACACGTCACGCGTGGGGGCTGGTCCCGTCCCGACCGAGCTCTTAGACGCGACCGGCGATCAGATCCGAGAGCAAGGCCACGAGTACGGCACGACCACGGGCAGGCCTCGCAGGGTCGGTTGGTTCGACGCTGTGACCGTCAAGTACACGTCCATGATCAACGGGTTCGACGGCATTTGTATCACCTTGCTGGATGCCCTCGAGGGCATCGATCCACTCATGATCTGCACGGCCTACGAGCACGGCAACGAGAGAATGACCCGGTGGATCGCCGACACGAACTTCATGAAGGACTGCAAGCCTGTCTACGAGCAGATGAGGGGCTGGCCGAAGCGCACCCGCGAGGAGTGGCGCACGACCGCGAGCAAGGGATATGGCACCTTGCCGCCCGAGATGCGGGCCTACGTCGAGCGCATCCAGAGCATCATCGGCGTGCCTGCCACCTTCCTATCGGTCGGCCCTGGCAGGGACGAGACCATCGTCCTCAAGGACGTTTTCAAGGACTAAACGGCGATGAATGGTGACGAGGACGACCATCATGCAGCGCTTGCGGCACGGGATCGGGAAGGCGATCAACGAGCGATTCGTTGAAACCCTCGTGATAGCGGCGCTAGTCATCATATCCGCCATGATCGCCGTCCATTTCATCACATACCAGCCCGAGCGCTTCACGGGATTCGGATTGCTGAACGGATACAAGGAGCCGGGCCCCTTCCCAGGGAATCTGACCTTTGGTGAAACGCTGGACGTGTACACCGACGTGCTGAACCGGGAGGGGAAGACGACACAATACAAAGTGCGGGTGATCGTGGGCGATTCGTTCTCGACCGTCGATCCAGCGACGGGCGTGGCCGGGGACGCCCTCCACCCGGTGTACTTCCTCGCAGCCTACGAGGGGATCGTCATGGATGGGCATGGCTGGGAGCAAGCCATGTCATTGCTATTTAACAACACGCTCGTTGGCGCCAAGAAGCTGTTCTTCGAGCTGTGGTCGCTGGACACCACGACCGCGGTGTATCGCTTCACGCGGCAAGCATTGCACGTCTGGATCGAGATCCTGGAGCCGTGACATGCTCGGTTTGCTTGCCCGCGGCACGGCGGGCGCCGCTCCGCGCTGCACCCAGGCTGCTCGCGAGCAGCGCTCCCAAAGGGGCGGTCGTGAAACGTGGAACTCTTTAATAGACTACCCGCACACTAGACCATGACAAGCACGTGTATACGACGGCCGGCAGTTCATGCGATGCACGGCGGCGAGGTTCACGTGCAAGGGATCCGCGCTCTGTGCAATGCAAGCCAGCAGGTCGCTGCACGGCCGGAGCACCCGAGAAGCAAGAATCGCGTGGGAAACCAACATGGCACAGTCTGGAACGTTTGCGATCGAGTTTGACGTCAGCGAGGATGGGGTCTGCACCGAGATCCCGTGGTCCAGGGATCACTTCACGGACGACAAGATCATCATCGTATTGGAGGAGCTAAACAACGTCGTGTGGGCGTACTACGGCAAGCGGAACGGCCTCGTGAAGCGGCGAAAGGCGCTGCGACAAGCCGAGAGCCTGCGCGGCCACGGATACCAGGTCGGCAAGACCATCATCGGACGCCAGCTCACCGCCATCAAGGAGATCGATGCCAGGATGATCGAGCGCGTGCCCGAAGCCAAGGCAGACTGGGAGGCCCTCTCGGGCCTGTTCGATCTGCCCAACCGGAAGGTGGAGGGCGAGTGCGTCGCTATCGGCGAGGGGGCCGCCAGCGCATCGGTTCCCGGCCACAGGGTTCCCGCGCCCGCGCCGAGGCCGGCCCCGGCCCCCGCCCCGGCACCGAGGCCTGCCGTGCCGGCTCCCGCCCCTGCCCCGGCTCCAAGGCCCGCCGCGCCGGCCCCCGCTCCAGTTCCCGAACCAGAGCCGATGCCGGATCTCGAGCCCATCCCCGCGGAGTTATCGGCCGTCGAAGACTACGCGGGCGTCGACGAGAACTTCCAGACGGCCGCCGAAGCCAAGCTCGCGGGCAAGGAAACGATCACCAAGGATGACGAGCTCAAGTCGGGCAGCCTGATCATGGCGCTGCTGCGCGAGTTCAACGACATCTACGTCAACAAGAAGGGGAACCACTTCAAGATCGAGAGCCTCGAAGGGCCGATATGCGAGTTCACTATCGAGAATGGCACGATTAAATTCTCGAAAAACTCGTTCACGGGCATGGATCCTAACACCAAGAAGAGGATTCAGGCTCATTTCGTTGAGATACTGAAATGATCCGGACTTCCGGAAAACCTTTTTTTACCGACCTCTTCTTTTACTCGCAAGTCTGGCCATTTGGGCAATGGTGATGGCTCATGGAGAAAAGATTCTGGATTACGTTCGACTATGTATGCAGCATTTGAAAGAAGGCAGGCGTGGTGCGAGGGATAGCTGCGAAAACGGCCAAGATCGTGAAGAAGGACAGTGGTGAAGAAGTCTTGCTGCTTGACACCCCCACGGAGTACCTCTGCGGCCCTTGGTTCGGCTTCTACGCGGCGGGCGGCTTCCATCTCTTCAAGAACTGCGACCGGGAATACCCGTACACGCTCATGAACCTCAAAGCGGGCAACATGGTGAACCGCCTCACGGTCGAGTTCCACAAGACTCTCCCCGCGGGCGCCAAAGCGGACGACGGGGCGGGGGTCGAGGTCAAGGCACAGTTCTTCGCGGACGTGTATTACACGAAGACCGAGCTTAACTGCATCTTCTTCTACTCGGTGAAAAATACGTGCCAGATCCCCTTCACCGACTTGCGGCTCTTCCACCTCTTCGACTTCGATATCGGGGGCTTGGCTGGCTACGACGGCGACGAGGCCTATTTCGACAAGGAGCACCAGGCCATCGTCCAATACGATGGCTCGGTGCACGTTGGCTTTTGCAGCACGGGAGCATTCCCCGTGGCACATTACGCCGCGGGCCACCCTTACGAGTTGAAGATCGACGCCCGACACCCCTCGCTCGATGATGTCATCCTGGCGGGCCCCGACGACCTCTTCAGCGGCCTCGAGTGGAACCTCGGCACGCTGAATCCGGGGGAGTTCCGCATCATTCCGGTGGTCATCGCCGCCGGGGAGAGCCGCGAGGAGTTCTACGACAACCTGCGGAAGGGCATCGGCCGGGCGAGGGGCATTTTGCCCGAGTTGCCGCGCATCATCAGCCTGCCGGAACGCCAGCAGCGAATCGCGGATGGAGTGATTAAGCAGATGAACGAGAAGGCCTCAAAAGGTGGCGTGAGGAAAGACGAATGCTGAGGCGCTCGTGATGCCCAAGTTGCCCTTGGGTTCACCATCCCCAATTTCCCTTTTTCCCCCGCGGCACCCCCCGGGTGATCGCCCCGCGTTCACGCCCTCGGCCTTCTCGCTTCACATGTCCGCGTAGAGCAGCTTCATCATCGACGATTTCACGCGCTCGAGTTTGCCGAGGTTCGCGTCGAACAGCGCCGGCTTGGCTTGCTTCAAGCCGAGGCCGATGATCGTGAGCATGATCTTGTAGTAAGTGCTCTGGTTGATCGCGCTGGCGACGTCCCCTATGACGCCGTCGAGGAAGCCCTCGGGCTCGGGCTTCCCGCCGATCAGCGTGTTCACGATGGCGTGGAGCATGCCGTCGAAGCAATAGCGCTCGACGTCCTCGCGGTCGTGCTCCTTCATGATGATCGCTCGCATCAGCCGGAGCGCCTCGACGAGGAGGTCGACGACCACCTTTCCCGTCTTGAGGGCCTGCTCCTCGCCCTCTACCTTGCGCGCGAGCAGGAAATCGAGGAACAGGTACTCCGCCTGGAAGTGCAATATCCGTGCCTTCACGGTCGCCGAGAGCAGCTCGACGTTGAACTCCTTCGTCAACAAGAGCTTGTCGTTCGCGTCCTTGAATGCCTTCGCCAGGTTGGACGCCATGGTGCGGGCCTCTGTGAGCATCGCCCGGTTGAAGCTCGTGGTCAGCCGGGTCTCGAGGTCAGGGATCTTCTCGCCCAGCGCGCAGATGCGGAAGATGCCCTCGAGCATGAGGTGCTCGCTCCTGTCCTTCTTGGTAGGCATGCGATACGTCGCCTCGGCACTCTTGATGAGCAGGATGCCCGATAGCCGGCGCATGTCCTCGCTCTTGTCCTCCTCGTAGATGCTCAAGTAGAGGTCGGAGGCGTTCTGGTAGTACGAGCTCGCGTTCTCGTAATCCGCGAGGTCATAGCTCATCGTCCCCGCGTTCTCGTACATGCGGGCAGCGACGTCAAAAACCCTGAAGTCTTCCAGCTTCCTAGCAGCTTCAAGCACCAGCTGGATCATCTCGCCGAGCTTGCCCATCTCTTTATAGATGTAGGACATCATCTTGAATACTTCGAAAACCTTGAAATATGATCCGGTCTCCATGTATAGATTCGCGGCCTTCTTGTAATAGGCGAATGCACCCGACATCTTGTTCTCCGCGAGCAACTGCCCGGCGACGGCGACGAAAGAATCAGGATCCGGCTTTTCCACCTTCATAGGCGACAAATCCTCGTATATTCACTTGTTGGCGTTTGGGTAATCGGAGGGATAGCAATTCCGGGTGCCCGCGTCCAGAAATTCGCAAGTCATACCCGGATCAAACCTCGCTGCTTGGCTTTATATACATTCGGCACCTAAGGTTTTAATCGGCGCTTGGGATCGTATGAATTACACACGGAAGGAGACGAAGCTCGGGATGAAAGGAGGCGGGGCCGATGCCAGTGGATCTCGAACCGAGGAAGCAAACCCGGAGGGCAAGATCACGTCGCTGCTGCAGTTGCGCGCGAAGCTGGAGCAAGAGGTGCGCGCCGACACGCGCAAGCTGGAGGATCTCAAGAGGGAAGTCGAGATGAAGCTGGCCTGGATGCATCACCTCGACGAGATACTCTCGGAGGCGAGCTTCCAGCCCGCATCGGCGCTGATGGGTGACTTCCTTGCCGCCCAGGACGGCCCCGAGCCCGACCACGGGCCCGTCGCCGCCAAGGACGTCACGATCGAGCTGAAGTCCTTCAACGAGCCCGTGAACATAAAGGACGCGAGGGATGGAACCATCTATGCCACGCTCAACTTCATGCAAGGCAACATCTTGATAATGCTAAGCCAAGCCTTGCACGTCGTTCCAGAGAGTCGCGTGTTCCAAGATATCTTCCAGAGGCACATCGTGGCCGTGTTCGAAAGAGAAGGTGGCAAGATCTTCCTCGAGCGAGACGACACGGGGATCTTGCGCATGATCACCATCGCCGGCAGCTTCAAGGCCGAACTCAAGGAACAGATAATCAAGCGCACAGCGCAAGTCGTGGTCCAGTTCCGAGAGGCCTTGAAAGAATCCTAGTGAGGCTCTTCAGCCCACCTCTTAGCGCGCCAACGAGGAGCACTCACCGTTTTTTCAAGCTTGGAAAAACCTAGACATCACGTCCAGATTCATCCAGACTAAGGCTTGTCTAAGCGTGACAAGCGATTGGGCGAAAACGGGCGCCCTCCACCTTGGCATGTAGCCTCGGGGATATCGGTGCTATCCGCACGTTGCGCGATCCATTCAAGTCGCTGTCTATCTTTTTTCCACAACCTTCACTCGTGCACGTGAATTCTTTTCCATCCCGGTTGCCGATGGCACCACACGCGCTGCATCGCTTCGACGTGCCCCTGGCATCGACGAGTTCCACCGCGATGCCCGCGAGGCGGGCGAG
>JAFGBX010000443.1 GCA_016932935.1 Promethearchaeota archaeon
CGCGAGGTCGCCCCGGCCATGCCCGGCGGCGGCGTGGAGATGCCCGCGACGTCTATGTAGACCTGGAAGTTCTCCCGGTACCTCTCGAAGAACCGGTAGACGCTGCCGACGAGGGGATCACGCCAGTCAAGGTTCAACTCGACCAGCACCTTCTGCTGCTGCCGTTTCGCGGGGTCGAAGTGGTGCTCCCTGAAGTACTTGAAGACCGCGTCCTGCAACCGGCTGAGCCTGCCGTTGGCTATCAGCTCGCCGTTCAAGTCGAGCATCGACAGGTAATAGCTGAAGTACACGGACTCGCCCTTCCCCGTGAGCTGCAAGACCTCCCGGGCCAGGCCGTGCCGCTCCTGCGCCGGGCGGGCCGATATCAGCTCGTGCTGCTTCATCGACTTGATCGCGCGGTAGACCTCGGACGACCGTCTCGCGACGCCCGCGTTCGCGAGGAGCTGGAACAAGTGGTAGGCGTGGGTCGGGTAGAGCTTGAGCCACTTGATGATCTCGATCTGGATCTTGTCGGACCTCACCGGCATCAACCCCCCTTCCTTGCGATGAACACGTCGAAGAAGTCCATGACCGTCAGGCAGTCGACGACCGCGAACCCCTCGGCGAGGCGTTCCACGACGTCCTTGTTGGACACGGTGCCCGCAGGCTTGTACCGCGGGGCGGTCGCGTCGAGCTGGAAGTGGTCGAGGAACCGCCGCTTCTGGGCGCCCGTGAACTCGTCGGCCAGGAGGTCGTACCTGGCGCAGCACGGGCGGTTCTCCTCCTTGAAGAAGATCGCGAGCAGCAGGCCGCCCGGCCGCAGCATGTCGAGCCACGACTGCCCGCCGCCGTCCAGCTTGGAGTGGAAGCGGGCCCTCTCCTGGATGCCGATGCTCGCGACGATGTCGATCGAGCCGTCCTCCACCACGCCGCCGTGCTGCAGTATATCGATGCCGTCCCGCGCCGCCTCCGCGACGACCCATTCGCTCGCCGTCTCGAGCCCCCTGACCGTGATCGAGACCCGGTCGCGGGCCGGCTCGAAGAGGCGCCTCATGAGCGGCAGGACCCGGTCGTGGCTCCCGTAATCGTTGTCGACCAGGACGAGCAGCGGCTGCTTGGTCGTGTCGATGTACATCGACACGATCTGCATCATGGTCAACCCGCACGTCGACGCGAGGCGCTCGGACATCATGGCCTCGTTCTCCCGGAGCGAGTCGATGACGTGCTGGACGTACGCGTCCTTCCCCGGCTCCGTGAGGTGCAGGATCTCCTTCGGGTAGCCCCGGTTGGACGGGGCGACGGTCGACCCGACGAGGCCCCTCGCCTTCATGGCCCGGATGGCCTTGTACACGTCGGAGCGGTCGCCGATCAGGGCCTTCTCCTTGAGGATCTGGAAGATCTCGTAGCCGTGGCGCGGCACGCGGTTCAGCGCCTTGAGGATCTCGAACTGCAGCTTGCCGCCGGGGTGCGCCTTGAAGGACAGCTGCCGTTCCTTCCCGTCAGCCTTCCGTTGCCCGGAACCGCTCCACTTTTCGATGAATCCTTCGGTCAAGGGGGCGCCACCTGCAAGCTGCGAGGGTCGAGGGGGAACAAGCTCATTGTTGGCGCGATGGAATTAAAACGTGGTGACCGAGGATCAAGCTGATCACGGAAGTGTCGAAGGCAAGTGACGGATCCATGAGCCACACGACGAGGCCTAACGTTATCTGGATCTTCGGCGACCAGCACCCGTGGCACGCGCTCGGCTGCAACGGGAACCCCGACGTGAAGACGCCGAACATCGACGCCATCGCGGCGGCCGGCGTGAACTTCGTGAACGCCGTCGCCGGCTACCCCTTGTGCTGCCCGTTCCGTGGCTCTCTCCTCACGGGAAGGTACCCGCACAAGGTTGTTCCAGGTCACCAGTACCAGATGGATCCCGCCGAACGGACGGTCGCGCACGCGTTCAACGAGGCCGGGTACAAGACCGCTTACTTCGGCAAGTGGCACGTCGACGGATTCCAGGAGGAGCACGGGGACGTGGCCCGGCACGTCGTGCCCCCCGAGCGGCGTGGCGGGTTCCAGCGGTGGGTCGGTTACGAGAACAACAACAAGCAATGGGACACGTGGGTTCACGGGGGCGAGGGAGGGGATGCCTTCCAATACAAGCTGCCGGACTTCGAGACCGACTGCCTGGCGGCTCTCCTCGTGGACTACATCAAGGGAGTGCGGGCGGAAGGCGGGCCTGGAGACCTGGCCCCGTTTTTCGCCGTGTTGTCCGTCCAGCCCCCGCACAACCCGTACTTCGCGCCGGAGGAGTTCATGGAGCGGTACTTCGACCTTGACACGTTCACGCCCAAGCCGCTGCACCTCCGGGAGAATGTCCCGCCCATCGAGGCCTTCAGGGAGGCGATTACACGCGACCTCGCGGGCGCCTACGCGATGATCGAGAACCTGGACTGGAACGTCGGGCGAGTGCTCGACGCCCTCGTCGCGAGCGGCCTCGCCAGGGACACGATCGTCGTCTTCTTCTCCGACCACGGGGACATGCACGGCAGCCACGGCCACCAGCGCAAGACTTCCCCCTACAACGAGTCCGTCAGGGTACCCATGATCGTCGGTTACGCCGCCGATTCCATCGCCAGTCGGAAGGCAGCGGGGGCAGGAGCGACAGATCAAGCGGGGCGGCGATCCGACGCCATGTTGAACCACGTCGACCTCGCCCCCACCACGCTGGGGCTCTGCCACGTCCCCATCCCGAAAGCCATGGAGGGCACGGACTACTCCGGCCACGTCTTGAGGGGGCAGCGAGCCCCAGGCGAGCCCGAATCAGCGTACCTGCAGTCGGTCATCCCGACGGGCCACGGCGACTGCGTCGACAAGCCATGGCGGGGCGTCCTCACGCGTGACGGCTGGAAGTACGTCTGCTTCGAAGGCGTGGAGTGGTTGATGTTCAACTTAAACGATGACCCGTTCGAGCTGCAGAACCTCGCCCACTATACGAGGTACCTGCGGGAGAAGAAGCGGCTGAATGCCGTGCTCGAGCATTGGATCGAAAGGGCGGGCGACACGTTCACGCTGCCCGACCTGGGAGCCCGCGAGAGGAGGATCCAAGAGGTCGCGAGGTAGCCGGCACCCACGAGCGTCCACTTCCAGAATAGAGGCGAGGAAATGATCCCGTCTGATGTTTTTGGAACATGTCATCGAGAGTTTGC
>JAFGBX010000444.1 GCA_016932935.1 Promethearchaeota archaeon
CGGTTGAACGGCGCGACCTTGATCCCGAGGACGTTGTCTACCGTGGCGAACGCGCGCCAGAAGCTATACGGCAAGACGCGGCCGCCGGCCGCGGGCTGCAGGTAGAAGCCGATGACCGGCAGCACGCGGGCCACCTCGCGGCAGTGGCCGAGCATCTCCCCGTCGCTGGCCCCCATCCACGAGGCCAGGCTCAGGAGGCACGCGTGGTACCCGCGTGACCTCGCGAACCCGGCCTCCCGGACGGCTTGCTCGGTCCTGCCGACTGCCCCGGCGACCTTGAGGATCCCGGGGGTGCCACGCCTCGCCGTCCACTCGTCGATGCTATCCGAGACGGAGGACAAGACGCGCTCGTACAGCCCGACCTGCGGGTCGCGGATCCCGAACTGGGTCGTGTGGACGCCGACGGCGATGCCACCGGCCCCGGCGTCGATATAATAGCGGGCGAGTGCCCGCTGGCATGTCTCGTGGAATTTGCGTTCCTCGTCGAGGGCCAGGGGCATGGCCGGGATCACCATGCCCTCCCGGAACCGCTGCAAGATGCCCGGGTCGATGTCGCCGATCTGCATGGTCTTCACGCGTCCTCTCGCTCAGAATTCCCCCGTGCTGACCTCGAAGTGGGTGGGCTTGCCGAGCGAGCGCCCGCCGGCCATGACCCACTCGGCTTGCAGCCGTATCATCTCGTCCATCGACACGCGCGGCCTCCCGAACATCGATAGCGCCCTGGCAGCGTTGCTGAGGTAGCCGGCCTTGCCCGGAACCGGCCGCGTGTACCGCACCTGCTTGCCCATGATCCGCCCGAACTCCCCGGCGACGCGGGACACGGCCTCGACCTCCGGCCCCGTGACGTTCAAAGCGGTCGGCGGCGAGGTGCAGTGCTCGAGGCAGCGCAGCGCCCAGTCGTTGACATCGCCTTGCCAGATCGCGTTGAACTCGCCCACCGAGTTGTCGACGGGCCGCCCCTCCCAGACGCTCATGGCGATGTCGTGGAGGACGCCGTACCGGAGGTCGATGGCATAGTTCAAGCGGAAGAGCAGCACGGGCGTGCCGTGGCGGCCGGAGCCGTACTCGAACACGCGCTCCCTCGCGAGGCACGACTGGGCGTACTCGCCGACCGGCTCCGGCCGGTCCGCCTCGACGGAGCCACCACCCGCCGCTCCCACCAGCGGGTAGACGCAGCCGGTGGAGAACACGACGATCCGGCCGTTCCGGTACCGGTCCGCGACGATCGAGGGGAGGACGGCGTTCATCGCCCACGTCGTCGCCTCGCCACCTCCCGACGTGCCGAACTTCCGCCCGGCCATGAAGATGACATTCCTCGCGTCTGGCAGCTTGGCCACGGAGTCCCGGTCGAGCAAGTCGCACGACACGCTCTCGACGCCCCACGAGTCTAACTTCTTTCGCAAGCCCGCTTCGCTGAAGCGGGAGACGCCGTACACGGCCTTGTCCACGCCCGCCCGGTCGACCGCACGGGCTGCCATGCGGCCGAGCGTCGGCCCGATCTTGCCCCCGATGCCAAGGATCGCGATGTCGCCGTCGATACGCGCTATCTCGGTCACGAGCGCCGGCGAGGGCTCCGACAGAAGCGAGTCGAGCTCCTCCTCGTTGGTGATGTCCATGGGTGTTCGCCGAGCGAGTCTGCTCTCAATGGCACGCCGGGGGTTATAACTGCATGCGATGAATGACGCACGATGCAGATCAGGACGGTGACGGCGTTCCATGTCTCCCGTAGGCGGGAGGGGTGACGGGATTCATTCGCTGCAGTTTGCAGGAATTGTCGGACTCATTTCGCTGGCGGCAGCTCGGTGTATGGTTCATGGCGGTAGATAGGAGCATCCCACGAGCGCTTGGATCGTCCGTCCCCATCGCATGCCGGGGAGCATCGGGATTCATAAGTGCGCAAGGTGATAATCTATAAATCCATTCGCTTGGAGATTCCGTGCATGAAGAAGCGCTATAACACACGTATCGGGGTGTTCTTGCTGCTTGTCCCCCTTTTTGCTTGCCTGGCCGTCTACCAGATTCCAAGAATGGAACCAGAGGGTTCCAGCCCGGCTGAGGGGGTCTCTACTATCCCCGTCCTTCCCAGCAGTCCGCACTCTAGGATCCAAATTACCGGTATGAACTGGTCAAACGCAGTCGCTCAAGGGATTTGCACGGGCAACGGCACGGCAGCCAGCCCGTACCTCATCAAGGACTTCGAGATCGACGGTGGTGGCCAGAACACCACGATCACGGTCACGGATTCGAATGCCCATTTCATTATAACGAACTGCACGCTTTACAACGTCGGATCCCTCGATTCCCACCAAGCAGGGATACTGCTTATCAACGCGTCGAACGGCGTTTTATTCAACAACACGGTCGAAACCAGCAATCCGGGGAATTACGGCATCCACCTCGCCAATTCCAGCAATGCAAACACCATCGCCAACAACTCCGTGTCTGGTCTGGACATCGGCATCTATATGAGCTACAATTGCAGCGATAACACGCTGGCCAATAACACGGCGAGTTACAGCGCGAGTTATGGGATATACGACCAGGGTTCAACTACGGCCGGCTTGAATTATCGGAACACATTCGTCAACAATATGGTGAAGTACAACGCCGACAGCGGTATTTTCTTGTACCGGTCTAACAATTTTATGTTATTAGGCAACGACGTCTTCAACAACACCGGGGAGGGAATTGAACTCGGTTATGCGATAGGCGGTAAGATCGTGGGGAACCTGGTGCACAACAACACGGTTCATGGCGTCTACACGATTGGCACGAGCAATGTGTACATCGCGGGTAACAATCTTACAAACAACGAGTTTGCTGGGCTTGGCATCTGGCAATATACCAACTATATTATGGCCCGCGACAACAACATCAGTGCCAACGCGTGGGCCGGTATATTCCTCGCCGGGGGCAGCCACAGCACGATCACGAGGAACGTCGTTCTCGACAACGTCGAGGAGGGCATATCAGTCAACTTCGGCGGCGGTGCGAGCTACGCGAGGAACAACACGATATACAAGAACTACGTCGGCGGGAGCAACAGGAATGCCTACGAGCAGAACCAATACACGGCTGCGGGCAACAAGTGGAACCTCTCTACCGCTGGTAACTACTGGGCCGACTATGGTGGCGTCGATGGCGATGGTGACGGCTGCGGGGACACGCTGTACAACGTCACCGGCTTGGCGAGCGCCGCGGACTTCAAGCCGATCGTTGGACAAGTGTTCCACGACGGGGCCGGGATCCTGATCGACGGGGACGGCACGAACGGCGTCACGTGGGAGTACGCCGCCTCGAGGTTCTGGTGCGACGGCCTGGGGACGCAAGCCGAGCCGTACGTCATCGCGAACCTCACGATCAACGCGCAGAACGCCACCGAGGGGATCTACGTGGAATCATCGTCCGCTTTCTTCAAGGTCGTGAACTGCACGATATACAACGCGAGTGGGCTGGGAAGCTACAAGGCGGGGATCGAGCTCTACCAGGCGCACAACGGGGCGCTCTTGAACAACAAGGTCATAAACAACGGGTACACCGGTTTCACGAACGTATATGGGATCCTCATCTTCATTGGCAATAACGGTACTGTAGAAGGTAATTTTATCAACAAGAACACCTATTCTGGGGTATCAGCATTATCTTCTGATTATCTGGTGGTAAAGAACAACACGATTCTAGATAACGGCTTGCGGGGTCTAAACCTGCAGTCCTGCGATTTCGCGCTCATTTCAGGAAATATCATCGAGAACCAGACGAAAGATTCCGGGATGACGGTGACGGGCATGGTCAACAGCACGATAGCGAACAACACGATCCGCAACAACGGCGACCCGGGGCCTGCCGGCCACCACGGGCTCGACATGCGGGACACGTACTGGAGCAACATCACTGGCAACGTGTTCGAGCGAAACGACCTGTATCAGATCCGGCTCTGGTTGAACACCGTCAACAACACGTTCTGGTTGAACAGGATCTTGCGGACGCGGGTCGGCAGCCAGCTCGTCGACGAGACGAACTCGAACAACATCAACAATTGGAACTGCTCGTGGATCGGGAACGAGTGGTATGGCTTCGCCCCCGGGGACGACGATGACGACGGCATCGGCGACATCCCGCTCGTCGTCTCTGGTGCCGGGCCGGGCATCGATTATTTGCCCATCTACGACGATGGCTTCAACGGCACGGCGATATTCATCGACGACCTCAGCGCGCACGACTGGGAGTGGGCGGAGACGCGGGTGTGGTGCGAGGGATCAGGGACGCTGATCGATCCCTATGTCATCGCCGGCCTGACCATCGACTGCGGTGGCTCAGGGAGCGGCATCTACATCAACAACTCACGCGCGTACTTCTGCATCGAGAGCAACACCATCATCCACGCGGGCGGGCTCGAGATCCCCGTCTATCACGGGGGAATCAAGCTCGGGAACGCGTCCAACGGGATCGTCGCAGGAAACAGTGTCTATAACGGGGCCGGGGCCGGGATACATCTCCACGCTGGTTCGAACAACAATAGTATCGATCTGAACGTCCTTTACAATAACACCCATGGCATCGAAATGGCGATAGACTGTGATGGCAACGTGATTTACCGAAACCGGATCAACGAGTCGACATCAATCGGACTCGCCATCGAGGATGCCTCCTGCCAGAATAACTTGATGTACGGCAACGAATTCCACTCGAACGCGTTAAACGCGCTGGATGAAGGCCAAGGGAACAGCTGGGACGACGGGACGGCCGGTAACTACTGGGACGACTATGGGGGCAAGGACATCAACGATGACGGCATCGGTGACACTTATTACAACGTCCTGGGAAGCGCGAATGCGAACGACACGAGACCAGCATGGTGGGACGCCCCGCTCGTGGCGATCATCGTGCCGGTGGTAGATGATGTCATTCCTGCCATTGCACCGGCCTTCAACATCTCCGTCATCGAGGGCCAGGGTCATAGCATGTGGCACACGGTCGATACGACCGGGCTCAACTCGACGGCAATACCGCTCGCGGGTGGCCTTCCCCCCGAGGAGAACGTCACCGGCACCATTGATCAAACAATCTGGGATGCCGTGGCCAACGGGACGGTCGTCATCCGCTTCTTCGTGAACGACAGCAAGGGATGGATCTCGTCCCAGGCCGTCACGGCCAAAAAGGACGTGTATGCCCCCCGGCTGCTTATCAACGCTCCCATGAACAACACGCTCTGGGACTCCGCCCCGCAGATCGACGTATCCGCGATAGAACCACATCTTGACGAGCTGTGGTACCGGGTGTACTCTGCCGGCACCGGTTGGAGCGCGAGCTTCCCGCTCGTGAACGCGACCGGGCAGCCGCTCGACCCCTCCACCTGGAGCGGCCTCGGCGAGGAGGCCTTCGAAGTGCACATTTACGCAAACGACACGGTCGGAAACCTCAACGGCACCCTCGTGCTGGACCTGACGAAGGACACGGTGGCGCCTTCCGTGAGCATCAGTGCACCAGCGAATCTCACGTCTTGGTCGACTCCACCGCTTGTCAACGTGTCCGCGTGGGATCTGCACGGCGTTGACACGGTATGGTACCAGGTTGGGGGCACGAGCATCGTCCTTGGGAACGGCGTGGAGGAGCCCTTGGATCCGGGCATATGGACAGTGCTCCCGGATGAAACGATGTTCTTTGTCTTCATCCGCGCCAACGACACGGTTGGGAACTTGAACGACGCGTTCGTTCTGAGCTTGGTGAAGGACACGACAGCGCCGGAGATCCTCGCCGCGACGCCATTAGACCTTGCACCCTGGGCCAGCGCCCCGGACATCACCGCGACCGCGTGGGATCCTTACATCGACGCGTTCTGGTACCGGGTCTTTTCAGCCAGCACCGGCTGGAGCGCTAGCGTCCCGCTCGCGAACGCCACGCCGCAGGCCCTCGACGCCTCGATCTGGAACGGCCTGGATCAGGGTGACTTCGAGGTGCACATCTACGCGAACGACACGGCTGGCAACCTCAACGCGACGGTCGTCTTGGGTGCGATTAAAGACACCATCACACCTGCGGTTACCATCATCACGCCACCAGATCTGACCGTCTGGAATGGCGCTCCATCGCTGAGCGCTACAGCCGAGGAGCAATTCCTGGATTCGTTCTGGTACCGCGTGTATTCGGGGAGTATTGGCTGGTCGGTCAGCATTCCCCTTGCGAACACGACCGCGCAGCCGCTAGACGCCTCGATCTGGAGCAACCTGGGTGAGGAGGCCTTCGAAGTCCACGTGTACGCGAACGACACGGCTGGCAACCTCAACGGGACGCTCGTGCTGAGCCTGACGAAGGATACAACGGCCCCGTCGCTTATCGTCAACACCCCCCCGGATCTCTCGGCCTGGTCAACCCCGCCCCCGGTCAACGTGTCGGCGTCTGATCTGCACGGCATTGGCACGGTCTGGTACCAGGTTGGTGGCACGAACGTCACCGTCGGGAACGGGGTGCAAGTGCCCCTGGACGCCGCCATCTGGGGGCTTCTTCCCGACGAGGCGCCGTTCACTGTCAATTTCTATGCCAACGACACGGTCGGGAACTTGAACAACATCTTCTCGGTAAGTCTGGTTAAGGACACGCGGGCGCCCGCCGTGGTAATAGTCGCCCCCTTGAACTCGACTACCTACGCGGTCGCGCCTTCGGTCAACGTGACCGCCCTGGAGCCTTTCCTGGGTCAATTGTGGTACCGGGTGTATTCCACCAGCACCGGGTGGAGTGCCAGCGTCCCTCTCGTGAACTCTACCGCGCAGCCGCTAGACGCCTCGATCTGGAGCGGCCTGGACGAGGAGAACTTCGAGGTCAACGTGTACGCGAACGACACGGCGGGGAACCTCAACGGGCCGCTCGTGTTGAGCTTGACGAAGGACACGGTGGCGCCTTCCGTGAGCATCAGCGCACCAGCGAATCTCACGTCCTGGCCCATCCCGCCGTCGATCAACATATCGGCGTTGGACCTGCACGGCATTGGCACGGTCTGGTACCAGGTCGGTGGCACGAACATCACCGTCGTTAACGGCGTGCAAGTGCCCTTGGACGCCGCCATCTGGGGTTCCCTTCCTGACGAGGCGCCGTTCACGATCAACCTCTATGCCAACGACACGGTCGGGAACTTGAACAGCACCTTTTTATTGAGCCTGGTGAAGGACACTTCCCATCCAACCATTGCCATCAACGATCCGATGACCGGTACAATTCTCGGCAAGGCGGCACCATACTTCGATCTCACCATCAGCGATCCGTACCTGGACAAGACTTGGTACCAGGTCATCAACCAGAACGGCTCGACCGCTTCCAGCAACGTGACGTTCAACCCCGTGATTGACCATCACATTCTTCAAGGGATCTGGGACTTTGCAATGGACGGAGGCATTACCATCGTGTTCCATGCAAATGACACGGCTGGTAACTCGTGGCATGCCGAGGTGAACGTCACGAAGGACGCGTACGACCCCGTGATCGGCATCACGACACCACTCCCCGGCGCCCATTTCGCGTCGACCGCTCCCCCGTTCAACATAACCGTGGTGGACGCGCGCCTGCACACGACCTGGTACACGTTGAACGGGGGCGCGGCGAATACGACGTTCACAGGCAACGGATCAGTAGCACCCGGGATCTGGTCAGCCCTGGTCGACGGCGGATACACCCTCCACTTCTATGCGAACGATTCGGGCGGGAATGTCGGGCAAGCAAGCGTGATGATCTTCAAGGACACGGCAAACCCCGTCATTGGGGTCGTTTCACCGCATACCAACGACAAGTTCTCGACCGCCCCCCTCTTCGAGATATCCGTGGTCGAAGCCAACGTCGACGCCACCTGGTACTCGCTCTACGATGGCACATCGTGGTCAACAAACGTCTCGTTCGGTGGTCTTACCGGGGAAATCGACCGAGGCTTGTGGGACGCGATGCCGCTTGGTGCGATCACCATCCGCTTCTACATCAGGGACGAAGCTGGCACCGAAGCATATACGGAAGTAATCATCGAGAAGAACAGCGCCGGCCCCGATGGCCGCGGTCTTGGGGATCAAGAGATCTTGTTGATCGTGGTTCTCGTTGCAGCCGGTATCGTCGCGGTCGCGATGATAGGGGCCGCGAGTGCCCGGTCGTCGAGGAAAGCAAAGAAGATCATCCAAGAAAAGGAGGCGGAACTCGCGGCGTTGAAGTCACAGAAGGAGGAAATAACCGAGGGGGACATAACGATATCCAAGGAGATGCACACCTGCCTCGTCCACAAGGGCCCGATCAAGGGCTACAGTTATATCTGCCCCACGTGCGGGGCATATTACTGCGCCAAGTGCATCGCAGCCATCATAGAAATCGAGAACACTTGCTGGTCCTGCAAGGCACCGCTCGACATGACGAGGGATGTGCCGTCACCCGCGACGGAGGGTACCGAAGGGGACAAGGCTGACGAAAAGAAGCAGATCGACGAACACGAGTCAAACAAAAAGGCCCCGAAGGCCCAATGATCTACCTGGACCTCCCCTCCTTCACTATCGATTTCTCATCCATTAGGCTTGAAAAAACGGTACCGGGCATTTTTTTAAAATGTCTCCAGCAGAGGGTTTGGCTGAAGACAATGGACAAGATCAAGGTCGGTATCCTCGGATTCGGGTCGTTCGCGGAGCGCCGGCTCGTCCCCGGGTTCTCGCGGTGCGAGCGGGCGGAGATCGTGGCCGTGACCAAGCGGGATGCGGGCAAGGCGCGGGAGCGGGCCGGGCACTTCAACATCCCGAACGCGTATTCCTACGACGACAAGCAATCGTTCTTCCAAACGCCGGGTATGGAGGCGGTGTTCGTCGCGTCGGCGAACAACGCCCATGCGGCCGACGCGATCGAATGTTTAAAGGCGGGTAAACACGTCATCGTGGAGAAGCCCATGGCCATGAACGCGGCGGAGTGCGAGCGCATGATCGCCGCTGCGAGGGAGCACGGGCGGGAGCTGATGGTCGCGCAGTGCTTGCGGTACAACAAGACCGTCGGCCACGTGAAGGGGCTCGTCGCATCGGGGCAGCTGGGGAGCCCGGTCACCGGCAAGTGCGACTTCCACAGCGACGGCCGCCGGTCGACGAGGACGTGGAAGTACGACCTCAACGTCGCGGGTGGGGGTGCGGCGTTCGACCTCGGGGTGCACGTGGTCGACACGATGCGCTTCATCACCGGGCTCGCGATCAAGCAAGCGAGGTGCTCGGTGCTGCCGCGAGCGCGCGGGCCAAACGGCGTCGATGACGTCGCCACGTTCTTGCTCGACTTCGACGGCGAGTTCATCGCCACCTGCGAGAGCTCGTTCCGGACGAAGCGGAACTTGCTGCTCGAGATCTTCGGGGAAAAAGGGTACGTGCGCGCCTTCGATTGGAATGAGAACCTTCGGAAGGTTCGTGTCGAGACAGAGATAGATGAGAAGTTCTCCCGGTACGAGGTGGAGAACGGGGACATGTATGCCGCTGAAATAGATGACTTCTGCAGGTGCATCGCTGGCGAGATCCCCAACCCGGTTCCCGGCGATGAGGGGCTGGTCAACCAACGGGTGATCGACCTCGTGAACCAGCGGCAGTGATTCGCCCGCGTCGAAAACCTAGGGGTGGCTCGCATGCTGCTCGAGTCGGACACGCTCACGCAGGAAGAGAGGCTGGCAAAGGCGCTCGGCCACGAGGAGCCCGACCGCGTGCCGTGCTTCCTGATGGGCATGCTCACGTCTGGGGCATTCTGGGAGGAGTTCAAGGC
>JAFGBX010000445.1 GCA_016932935.1 Promethearchaeota archaeon
CGGCCTCCAGAAGCAGGTCGACGGCCTCCAGAAGCAGGTCGACGGCCTCCAGAAGCAGGTCGACGGCCTCCAGAAGCAAGTCGACGGCCTCCAGAAGCAGGTTGACGGGATAGGTAAAGAGATGGCCGTAGGTTTCGATATGCTGAATCAAAAGCTCGATCGAATCCTAGCCGGAAAGTGATGATTCAGGTTTCTCAACCTGAATAGGATTTGGTTGACCCCGTCACTTCGAGTGGACTTGTAGCAAGTCGAGAACGAAAGGCACACGAGACGAGGAAATTGCTAGTTTCTTCCGGTATTAAATCCTGGGTTAATACGGACGTATATAAACCAGCAAACAAAGAACCAACGGGTGTTCCTAATTTTATTGTTAGGCCACGTTAACTTTTCGAACCTTTCCTTCCTGCTTTTTCCTG
This sequence comes from Promethearchaeota archaeon, assembly GCA_016932935.1. Classification (GTDB taxonomy): domain Archaea; phylum Asgardarchaeota; class Lokiarchaeia; order Sigyniarchaeales; family Sigyniarchaeaceae; genus Sigyniarchaeum. The sequence goes on from JAFGBX010000445.1 coordinate 417, forward strand.
GCTCCACTCGAAACGCGGGGGTGTCATCGCACATCAGCTGGTTGAAAAAAAGATCCACGGCGGGTTCCGTCCGACCGTTCCCGCGGATCTCTTAAGCTCTTCCATGACCCCACAGCTTTCGGAACAAGCTTCTTAAACGTCGAGAAATTCGATAGGGTCACTATCACGGGGATCGGATGCCGAACCCGTGGAAATGCCGTGGGGACGGGCGGGACGGCCGACAAAAACGCCCATTTGATCGAACAATGCCGCCCCCCGTGGTTTTTGTCGCAGACGGGAGCAGGACGGAAACCGGCGCTTTTGCACGGTCTCTTTCAAGAACAGTTCGAAAGGTAAGCTTTCTTCTCGGGGTCGTGAATTTCTGAACCGTGCCGACATATTTTCCAGGCATATACGCGCGCACATGTTAACCGACAAATTCATAAAAAAGTTTAAAAGTGCATGCGAGGAAAATCTACTTGAAGCTGGCACGTTTTTCGCGACCATTTCGGGCCGAAAAATTGGCACTTCACACACGCGCGGAGGCACACCTCATGGATTCCAATTCTCACGTTTCGTCCACCCTCTCGGACGAGAGGACCAGGTCGGTTTCGCCGATCGAAGAGCGGCTCCTCTCCATTTTGAGGGACGGAGGGCCATTGACGCGGGATCAGCTGGTCAAAAAGATGTCGATCCCGCGAACCACGATCTACGACGGGCTCAAGAAGCTCATCATGCGGAACGAGGTCAAGAAGTACCCGCTCTACCAAGCGGAGCGTTCCCGCGGCCGCCCGCAAGTCATGTTCTCGCTGCTCGACGACAGCAAGTAATAGGGGAAGGGCAACCGCATCCAGGTTCCCATTTTTTTTTCAAATTTTCACAGAGCGCGTCTACAAGCAGCTGACTGGACGCAGCAGACCGATGAAAAACGTTTCTGTTGCCTCGCCACGGTGTCGTTTCGGTCGGATTCAAACCGAAGGGAATAAATACTCGAAATCCGAACTTGACGTGAGGCTACCATAGCACCTCGCGATGTAGGTAAATCATCCGACTATTCCACGCGCGCGATGGTGCTCCAACACGTGAGATTGGGACTTGCACATGTCACTGCAAACCTTCATCCTGAAGGTCGTCGTGGGCGGTGCCGGCGGCGTTGGGAAGACCACCTTGCTGCACCGGTACCTGCACGGGCTCTTCAAGGAAGATACCACGATGACCATCGGCGTGTCGTTCGTTTCCAAGGAGGTGAGCCGGCCGAACGCGAAGATCAAGCTGTCCTTGTGGGACCTGGGCGGGCAGGACCGGTTCCGCTTCTTGCAGAAGAGCTACATCCAGGGCGCGAGGGCCGGCGTCGTGTTCTTCGACATGACCCGGCTGGACACGATGCTGCAGGTCAAGGAATGGGTGAAGATGTTCCGGGATGGCGTCTCGCCCCAGATGCCCATCGTGCTCGCCGGCGGGAAGTACGACATCGTCGACCCGGACATGCTCTCGGACGTGAACGACTACGCGAAGGAGGTCGTCGAGCAGCTCAACCTGTCGGCCTACTTCACGACTTCTTCCAAGAACGGTCTGAACGTCGACGAGCTCTTCAACCACGTCGTCGACACCGTCCTCTTCCAGCCCCCCCAGGAGAAGTCCACGGCGGCGACCACCACCGAGTGAACCGGTTCCCTACGTGAGGGCATCCCTGCCGGGGCCGCGATCGGCCATTGGCCGTTCGCCGTTGGCCGTCGGTTTCGCTCGACTTATACGATACCAGCATTCAACATTAATCGCATAAGAACCTCAAATGGATGAACAAGCCATGACGCATCATTCCCGTTGGTTTCGATCCGGACTCGCCGGGGCCGCGCTCCTCTGCATGTTGGCCTCGGGCCTCGCAACGCTCATGCCATCGGCTGCGGCCATCGGTATCAAACCAGCCGGCGCGGCGACCATCAACACGAGCTTCCCCGGGCTCGAACACACGCGGTACAATGGGAGTTTCATCAACGAGACGTCGCTCGATATCGGCGTGCCATCCCCGGACTATCAAGTCGACCAGCTATCCATGAACTTCTCGAACATCTCGCCCGCCAAGGAGGCCAAGACGGTCGTGGCCAACGGCACGCTCTACAAGCAAATCATCAAGAACATTCGCAAGGGATTGGCGGTAGAGATAAACCTCTCCTATCCGGCCATCGTGTACGGCGTATCGTTGGACATCAACCGTTCCAGCATCGCCCTCCCATCCCCAATCTACGTCCAACTCCGCGGGTTCGACCCGATCCACAATTACCCGAACGCGACGATATACGCGCAAGTGACGCTCGGGGCGGCGACGGTTCGCGGGTGGCAGGATCACCTGTTCCCCTCTCCCGTGAGCCTTGCGGCCGGGCGGTATTTCTTGGCCGTCAACGCGTCCATCTTTTCGCCGTCCGACAATGGCTTCCTGAACTGGTGGTATTCGACCGAACCGACGTCGTTGCGCGTTTCCGAGATGGACTGGGCCGGCGCGTGGGTCGACGGGGTCCTACAAGATCCCTTCCATTACAAAATCATCCGGCGCGTTCAAGTCACCGAGCCGGAGGCCATGAACATGCGCGTGGGCTTGAACGGCCAGGAATTCCCCGTGACGAATGGCGGCCCTATCGCAACGGGCACAGTCACCATCGGCCCCCAAGCCGGAACGGTCGGTTCCTCCACCTTGCAGGTGTTCATCTTGAACGACATCGACTCGTCCCTCGCACTCGATTGCAATTACACCCTCGAGCTGGAGCACGGCATCGCCATGTCGACCTTCTTGAACGCCAGCGCGGGCGTGCCGAACTCTTGGCTGGTCTTGCCGTCGATCAGCCGCGGCACGAGCGAGTGCTGGTTCACGATGTCGATCCCGGGGAACTGGTACGCCGTCTCGGTTCTCAAGGACGGCCTCGACATCACGAACGAGACCCGGGTGGGCAACGATATCTTGATATCCAACGGCACGATCACGGCGGGGGCCACCTGGGTCATCTCGGCCCGCTCGCCTAACGTCGAGTTCCTCGTGAACGCGCCATCGGCGCAGTACCACCCTGGCGAGACCTTCAGCATGTCCGCGACCCCGCCGAGCATCACCGGGAACTTCACTTTCATCGTGCTCAACACGCTCGGTATCGAACAAGGCAGGACGACCATCGCCCATGGCCCCGCCGCCACGCCGTTCACGTTCTCCATCCCATCGAGCGAGCGGGAGGGAAGCTCCTCGGTGGTCGTCGTGTGGAACAACGCGACCGATGCCGGGGCGCGGTCGGTCGCCTACACGGTCACGATCCCCCCGCCGACCGACCTCATCACCGCCGTCGTCATCGTCGCGGCAGCGGTCAGCGGGGGGTTCATCGTGGCCATCGCGCTCTACACGACCGTGCGCCGGGCTCGGCGCCGGCTCGAAGCGGAGCGCCTGGACGTCATCAACAAGGCGAAAGACCTCTTCAACCTCAACTACATCATCGTCCTCGACAAGAGATCCGGCGTCGACATCTACGGGCAAAGCTTCGGCGACTTCACGCTCGATCCGACCCTCGTCTCCGGGTTCCTATCGGCCATCGGCACGTTCGGGCTCGAGCTCACGAACACGGACGAGGAGTCGCAGACAATCAAGCTCGAGTACAAGAAGTCGAAGATCGTTATCTCCGAGTACAAGGGCTTCCGAATCACGCTGATCATGAAGGACGCCCCCTCCCACGGTATGGTCTCGGCCCTCGACCGCCTCGCCCACGACATCGACGAGAAGTACGGCAAGGCGCTGGAGGGCTTCAACGGGGAGACGACCGAGTTCCAGGGCATCGCCGGCCTCATCGAGAAGGACATTCACGTGTCGTTCGTCGCGCCGCTCAAGGTCTCGCCACGGGAAAAGGTCGATCTCACCCAGGACGAGAAGGACGTCTACAACAAGGCCACCGACGTCGCCATGTCGAAGAAGATGAACCCCTTCTACGCCAGCGAGGTGCTGGGCGGCGAGGAGATCGACCCCAAGGCGGTCAGCGCCTTCTTCTCCCTCATGGTAAAGGGCATCATCACGCCAGCGGCGAAGCCTTGAGCAGCTCCACGGGCTGGCGACCACGTGAGCCTTTCAGTCTTCGGATTATTGATTTCTTCCTTCCTCTACCGGTTCCACGGAAAAAACGGAACGGGTGAATGGCCGTTCGCTCCCTTCCCGCTCACGCACCCAAGAACTTGCCGACGGCCGTCGCGACCTCCTCCGCGTGCAGCAGCTGGGCCTCGTGGCTCCCGCCCTTGATCGTGTACAGTATGGCCCCCGGGATCGCCGACTGGATGGCCTGCGACGCCTCGTAGCCGAGCTGCCTGTCGCCGTCGCAGCCGATGACGAGCGTCGGCACCCTGAGCTGCGGCAGCCACGGCTCGGAGCAGAAGTGCTTCCTGGTCATCTGCGCCATCGTCCTCAGGTACGCGACCCGGGACGTGCACCTCGCGCTCTCGGCGACCGCTCCCTCCACCTCGTCCTTGGGATGGTCCTGCGGGAACGACCGCTTGAACGCCATGGCCAGGAGCGTCTTGAACGGCACGACCTTTGCCAGGGCGAGCTCGACCCCCGATATCTTGAGGAAGGGGGCGGTCGCGAGCAAGATGAGCTTCTCGAGGCGCTCCGGCGCGGTCTTCGCCACGACCTGCGCCACCATGCCGCCCATGCTGTGGCCGAGCAGGTGCACCTTCTTGATGCCGACGGCATCGAGGAAGCCGACGAGGTCGCCCGCGAGCGATGCCAGCGAGTAGCTCTGGTCGGCATCAGCAGGGTTGTCCTCCCGGCGGCCGGAGAGGCCGAACCCGGGCAAGTCGAGCGTGTACACGTGGAGCTTGTACTTGTCAACCAGGATCCTCGCGAGTGGTTCCATGTACTTCTTCTGCGAGCCGAGGCCGTGCTGGAGCAGCACGGGCGTGCCCGCGTTGCCGGCGCCGAACTCGTCGTAGTCCAGTTCCACGCCGTTCACCTTGGTTTTTGTCATGTCGATCGCAACCACGTGAGGTGTGGTGTGAGGAACGACCCCGTGGTAAAAAATGGTTATGCATCGGCCGTCAGCGGCCTTCGCTTGCCCCCGCTGTCCCCCGCTCGATCACGCGGTACGAGCCGGGGAACAGCCACCTGGCACAAGCCTTGAGGGCGGAGTAGCCGGCGGCCAGTGCGAGGAGGATGACCAGCACGGCCATTGATTCTGGGTTCGTGAAGAGGTCGTATATCACGGCGGCGTTGGGGTTGAAGAACCCTTGCCTCCCTATCTTCAGATCCATCGAGGATATGGGGTACTCGATCGTGAGGCCCGCGTGCCACGCCGCCGCGAGATCCTCTATCGCGTCGATCCCGTAGTAGTCCAGCAGGCCGAAGCCCTCGATCACCAAGGGGTTCCCGTAGCTGTTCAGGTGGAACACGCTGACCGAGTGGAAGCCCATGGCCTTCGGGTAGAGGATCTCCCTCTTCATTGCCTCCCAGCCGTCGACCCCGTCGTAGTGGAAGAGTTGCGGCTTCCTGTCGAGCGAGTTCAAGCCGTCCGTGTAGCCCTCCGCGAACCAGTCGACACCGGTCAAGCCCACGATCGGCACCGCGGCATCGGTGCCGAGGTACCTCTTCGCGAGCACGAGGTAGTTGTGCAAGTAAGACGGGTTGTCCGCGGGCGACAGTCGGTACAACATGAAGTGGTGGTCGGTCCACGAGTTCGGCGGAAGCCCCAGTTCCCTGTCCCAGACGACGACGTCCTGATCCCCATCGACGAAGTCCTGCAGCGCTTGCGGGGCATAGCAGAGCACGGTCTCGAACGTCCCGCGGGCGGGATCGGGGTGTACCAGCGACCCGTTCGTCTGCACCTCCTTCAAGAAGGCGTCGTACATGGAGATCTTTTCCCAGTAATCCTCGGGCGTCGCATCGATGCCCGCCTCGCTGTCGGCGCAGATGCCGATGACCTGCGTGAGGTTGTTGTCGATAACGAATTCGAGGGTCGCGCGGGCGTTCTGGATCCATTGCTTGGGGTATCCCGGCCCCGGGAAATCGTCCGTGTCGTCCCAGATCGTCGCCACCATGGTCAGGTTGAACGCCCCGAGCACCTTCATCTTTGCGATGGACATATTGGTTATGTTGGTCTGGCTCACGCTGATATCGAGTTGCGCGTAGAACGTGGTGTTCATCGCCCCGAACGCGGCCAGCGTCCGGTTCTGATCCAGGGTGAGCGCGCTGAGGTTGATGTTCGGCGTCCCAGGGATCTGGGCGCTTCCGAGGAAGTCTGGAAGGTCCCACACGCACAAGTTGCAGTCGTCGTTGGCGTCGACGATGGAGACCGTCCGCTTCACGGTGCCCTCGAGGATGGCCACGCGCGAGGCCAGCGGCGCGAGCAAGACGAGCGCGAAGAGGAACTGGAACGTGAGCCCGCTTTTGACCCTCGAGCTCGGCCGGGCCCGGCGCAAGGTGGCACCGTGCTGGAAGAAGCTCACGATGGCGCCGATCCCGGCCCCGACGATGTACCCGAAGGACGCGAGCAAGGCGCCGCACCACGCGACGAAGATGACGGTCAAGCCGGGGAAGAAGAGGATGGCCAGGTCGGGGGGGCCGAGGTACTCGACGAACCAGATCCACGCGTAGATCGTGACCACGGCCACGACCAGCCACGACAGCCACTCGACGAGCGGCCCCCGCTTGCCGCGGCCGCACGCGGCGAGCAGCCCAAAGCAGCCACCGGCGACGAGCCCGTCGAACACGAGGGTCGGATAGGTCGTCTCGGGAAGGAGCTCGTTAAGGTACAGCACGACGGCAGCGTACAAGTGCAGTCCGATGACGAACGCGAGCCCAGCCGCCACGCTGGCCTTGGCGAAGGATTCCAGGAAGACACGCGACTTGTGCTGGTACCGGTGCGTCACCAGCGTATTTCTATTCTTCGATTCCATGTTATCATTCCCCACCAGGAATGTATGAATAGGTCATCCATCTGTTCGCCACCCGATGATTGCTGCATGATCTCAACAGGAATGGATAATGGATCATACCTTTTTATAGCCTGGAGCTGTTCGATGTCTTGATGGAGGCGCGAAGTCTGGCCTCCAATATAGCTTATGTGAGTGGTATGTCGCAAAATAAAAGAGATAGGATTGGGCCGGAGGATAAAGGAAACGAGGGAGGGATGCTCGAGATCCGGGAGAAGCAAGACAAGTTCATTCTCGTGCTCCTCATCATGATGCTCGTTTGTATGGCCGTCGAATGTTTCGTTCCCTTTTGCGTGGATATTAATTATGATTCCAGTGTTTATTTCCGGTTCTGGTACGTCGATCCGAGCTATTCACCGCCGGTTCAGCCTTGGTTTACCCGCGTGCAAGGGGTCTTAGGGTTCATATGGGGTCTCGCGATGCTGGTGTTGACCGGGGTGAGTTTCATCATTGTCCTCTGGCATAAATTGAATAAGATGTTCCTCGAGAAGGGGGCGATCATCCCGTTCATCATTGCAGGTTTCTCCTCGTTCCTATGGATCACCGCGATAAGCTTTATGATTTGCGTGCCCATCACTGATTTCTTCATCGCAGCCACCGGCGTGGCAACCCTGATCCTTGCAAATCTTGTGCGCGTTGGGCCTTGGCTCCGGGCACCCGTCTCCTGGAAGGAGGCGCTGCAAGTGAGGACGATGGAGGCCGGGATCTTCCCAATGCTGCTTGTCTTGAAGCATCTGCAAGAAACCAAGGGATCCATCGACATCATGGATCTTGTGCGGATCTACGGGCGATCGAAGGGCACGATAAAGACTAAGCTCAGCCGGGCCGTGCAAACCCACATCATCGACGGGCAGTTCCAAGGGCAGTTGAACTTCTATTTGCAGACGATCAGGCTTCCCTTCGTTATCGACGATGCCGACGTCCCGCCGTCGATCCAGGCCGTCGTCGCGTCATCCCTCGGCATGATCGGAGCGATCTCTCCTACGGGTTCTATGCAAATGGCGAATACCGTGATGCCATCATCGAACATTCAACCCCCGGTAGCTAATGTCTTGGCAGCGTCGGGCGGGGCGGTGACGTGCCCTGCATGCGGTGCCGACGTGCGTGGGAGGGACTTCTGCACGAACTGCGGGACTAAAGTAACGGCTGGGTCACCAGCACCGGCGAGTGACTCGGCGTTCTGCGCGGCCTGTGGCAATGCGCTGAAACCCGGCGCGGAATTCTGTTCCAAGTGCGGGAAGAAGGTCGCGTGAACCTGGTGCCTTGGCTCCTCCTCTTTTTTTCATCGTTCCTTGCATCCCTCACTAGTGGGTATCTTGCGAGCGGTGCTTTCATTTCCGGTGGGAACCGTTGGATCCGAGCATGAGGGCCGCGTCCCCGCGGCTCGCCCCGACCAGCCGGAGCACCAGCTCGTCGATCCTCGCCTGGATGCCGTCGAGCTCGCGGCGGAGGAGCGACTTGTCGGCCGCTTCATCGTCGGCCCCGTGCAGCCGTCGCGCCGCCGACTCGGCTTGCTCCACGAGCCTGGCGATCTCGTGCTCGCTCGCCCCGTCCGGGATGGGCACGCGCACCTTGCCGAGGGGCCCCGAGTAGAACTCGTAGATGGCGCCCATCCGCTTCCCCAGCGTGGAGAAGTACCATGCTACGGGCGCCGAGTTGAGCACGCCGACGACGTAGGCCAGGCAAGGCGATCTGGCCCCGGGGACGAACACGGTCACGTCGTAACTGCAATACGCGTGGGACGTGTCGACGGACGCGCGCAGCCGGGGCGCCTTGTACGGCACGACGACCTTCGCGCCGGCGTCGAGGTTCTTCACGTTCCTCGGCCGGCGCCACGCGTACCAGGGCACCTGGATCCGGCCGTTGTCCCGCGCCTCGAGGCCGGCCTTGAAGCACGACAGGAACGCCAATGCCCCCGGGTACCGCTCCCTGAACTCGGCCTCGCCGATGTCCGGCGGCACGTAGACGCACCATCGCCCCAGGACGTGGTGGTAGGCATCGATGTCGCCGTTTTTGAGCCACGGGTGGACGAGCTCGCGCTCGATGGGATACTTCTTGCCTCCGTGGACGCCGAACGCCCCGTCACCATCCACCAAGACGTGCCTGGCGAACGCCTCGTCGTGCCCCGTCTCTGCCCCGCCGAGCACCTCTCCCAGGTCGGTCAAGGGCGGGTGTACCTCGAACTTAACCTTGACCGCAAGTTCCTGGGGAGATAGCATGCACCAGCCACCAGCGACGAGGGTCGACTGCACGACGCGCTTGGCGGGAGCCGCTGCGATCGCCCCGTCAAGGTCGCCGCCGCCGGTTCCAAGGGCGGGCACGTCGCGGTACACGAGCTCGTGGCCGGGAGGGGTTCGCCCGCGCCGGAAGAAGAACAGGAGCGGGTGGATCCCGAGCCCACCGAAGACGTCGCAGTCGTTCATATCGACGATCTCGGTGATCTCGTGCCCCGCGAGGAACTCCCGGAGGCGGGCCGCGTGCGAGGCCTGCATGAAATACCGCGACGAGACCTGCCCGCTCGTCCCCCCGTCCTTGAGCAGCCGGGCGTGAAGCTCGAAGAAGTAATAGGAGAGGTCGGCCTGGCCGTCGAACACGCGGTAGTTCTCCTCGAGGAACCGCCGGTCGATGCGGTCGAGGTACTTCTTGTAGTTCACGTATGGCGGGTTCCCCACGACGGCGTCGAACCGCTTGGCGGGATCCTGGAAGCCGAGATCGGTGATCGCGTTCCCCACGACGATGTTCTTCGACGCATCCGCGGCGATCGAGCTCGACGGAACCGTGCAGCGGCCGCCGGAAAAACCGGCGGCCGCGATGCAGACGTTGAAGCGCGCGACGTCCACCGCGAGCGGGTCGTCGTCGATGCCGTGCACCTGGCCCGCGAGGGATCCGTGGGCGCGCCTCCCCGTGACCCGCGCCACCTCGCTCCAAGTCGCGTCCAGCAGCCGCAAGGCCTCGGCGAGGAACGCCCCCGTCCCGCACGCGGGGTCCAGCATCGAGAAGGCGGCCAGGCGGGCCACCACGTCGTCGACGGCGTCGTCGTCGTGTCGTTCCGAGGCATCCCGCGCCAGCTCGACCAGGCGGGCCAGTTGCGGCCCCATCGCCCTTTCCACGACGAGCTTGCAGACTTGCGACGGCGTGTAGACGATCCCCTTCTTGTCCTTCCCTGTCGCCACGTGCCGCTCGTAGAACAGGCCGGGCAGGTTCACCCCCGGGGCACCGTTGATGGCCTCCTCGATCGACGACGCGACGCGGCTGGCCCAACCGTGGAGGGCAGCGACGTTGCTTCCGGCGGGATCCAAGCATCGCGCGATCCCCCCGCGCCCGGTCAACGGGAACAAGCACGTGGACGGGTAGACCCCGTCGAGGGCCTCGTCGAGCCGGAGGAACCACGAGGTGAGGGCGGCGAGCCCACCATTCCTTCGGGGATCGGGCCCGTCCGATGCCTTTAAATTACCGGGATCGATGGCACCCGCGTTTTCGGCGACGCCTGCAATGATCAAGCGTAGCACCATCTCGCGTTTCGTTCGATTCGTGGCGTCCACGTCCCCCTTGAACCGCACCTTATCGAGCCCCGCGAGCCACCGATCCAGCGTGGCGAGCAACTCGGCGATCTTCGTTTTCACACCCTTCACGACCGGGCGCGTTCCAAGCCGCGACCTCCATGCATCCATCGCGCTGGCTAAATTTAAGTTTAAAGGAGGATTTTCTTTCTCAGAACGCCTACATGGTCGGGGTCGCTTAGTGGCCGAGCGTCAGACTGCAGATCTGAACCAAGTGGGTTCAATTCCCACCCCCGGCTCCACTTTTTCCCAAGCTCTTCATGAAATCTTCACCCGAGTCGAGGCATAAGCGTGTAGTGTAAACCAGTTCTATTCTCATAAACTGGCTCTTGAAAGGGTTGCTCAACAGTTCGATTTTTAGTAGACAAAGTTGGACACGGCATGGATGATATCCGGCTATAAGTGCTGAATTTAATCGAAGTCACGATTGGCGAGATGCAAGGTTCGGCGACAACCGAACCTTCTACTTCGTGGCTTCGTCCGGATATTTCTGGGCCAGCAACCGCCGGAACCACTTGGGCAAGATGTCGCCGAGATAGATCAAGAAGCTCGTGAAGATGTAAAACGCGAAATTGAGTATAGTGATGACCTGGGTCTTGAGCAGCACGTTCACCGCGTAGGTGATGAACGAGAGGATCATGCACAATGCGGACAGCGCGATCATCTGCAACCCGACCTTGTACATGGAGGGGCTGAGGCGCCTGTAGCCGTGGAATGCCTTGAAGAAGAGGAACCCCCACACGTAGAATTGCAGCCCGAGAAAAAGGATCGACAAGGGCAGAGTCAGCGACGGCACGCCAGGCACGACCTCGAAGATGCCGTGATAGAAGCTCCAGATGTTGAAGACCACGATCAAGGCGAGATAGATCCAGAAGACGATCCTTGGCGGTTTCTGGAAGATGGACTGGTTGAACTTGAAGAGGCAGAGATTGCTCACGCTCAGGAAGACGTAGGCCAGGTTCGTCCACCACAGCCGCCGGCCCTCGAAAAACACGGGGATCCCGTTGATGATGGGCAAGTCGTGCGCCGTCAGCGCCAGCACTTGCGGGACGATGCCGATGACGAAGCTAATGGCCATGCACACGGTGAGCGTGCCGAGCATCTTGAGTTCGAACGAACGCTTCTCCCGGAACTTGAGCCAGAACAGGGAGCTGATCATGATGAGGAAGGCGATCGTGATTACTTGCACGGCGATGTAGGCCATGAGGATCTCCGGGGGCCATTCCTGGTAGGGATACTCGAGTGCCATCGCTCGTCACTTACTAAGGAGACTAGCAAGGCGAATGGTCTTAAAACGTTCTTAAAAAGAGGTGAGCTCGAGATGCACGCGCGTTAGCCGGCCTTCATCA
>JAFGBX010000446.1 GCA_016932935.1 Promethearchaeota archaeon
CGTGTTAGAGACGAGGCGAGTGCCGGCGACCACGCGGAACATCGACCCGAGCGATACCATGCTCAGGCTCAAGCCGTCCGTTGCCGGTTCGATGCCACCAGTCGAGTTCTCGAACGCGCCGATGCTGTAGTCGACCTTCAAGCTGCCCACCATCGCGGAGGGGTCGGCAGTGAACCGGAACATGAATCCGATGGCGTCTATGTTCACGGGGATCGAGTCGGCCACCGTGGTGTTGAGCAGGATGGCATCGTCGCTCTGGTCGATCGGCACGAGCTTGCCCGTGATGCCCGTGAAGTTGATGCCGAAGTCGAGCCCGCTCGACGTGACCGAGGGCGCCACCAGCGTCCTGCCAGCCGCGCCGTCGATGCGCAGCCTGTATCGCGCCTCGGCGGAGACCGGGTACAAGAACGGCGCGTTACCTTGTATCGAGATGTCTTGGATGCCGTTGCCGTCCACGTCCTCGTAGGCGAAGAGCCCGGCGAACTTGTGCTCGCCGTACCATAGGTCGAGCTTCTCGAGCTGCAGGCCCTCGGACAGCGAGAAGTCCATCTCGAGCGCGTTGACCTTCAGCTGGGCGAAGCTGAACGACGCGTCGACGAACGTCCGCGGGCTGCCGGACGGGACGGTGACTGACACGTTACCGAAGAGCAAGTAGCGCAGCAGCGCGGCCTTCGCGTCGCCGGTGGCGATGCCGAGCAAATAGGCGAGATGGAGCGTCGCTGTGAACTTGCGGACGAGCTCCCCCAGCGCGACCGGGGAGGAACCGTCGTCGTACCGCCAGGTCGAGGTCTTCTGGACGCTGCCCCAGACGGTCGTCGTCATGCGGTAGAAGTGCATCATGTAGAACACCTCGTCGCCCGTGAATGCCTTGAACCCGGGGTTCTGGAACGGGTGCTCTTGCTTCGCTTTCACGTAGTTCGCCAGGGAGTTGTCGTGATCCCAGAGCACGATCACGGCCATGTCCTCCGTGTTCCTCGTCTCGTGTACGTCGAGCGCGAGAGTGTAGTTCAGCGTGATGCTCGTCTTCGAGGCGATCTCCGCGTCCGCTGCGCCCACGTAGGGCGCCGCCCACGCCAACACTGGGCCTATCGTGAAGTCGGTGATGGCGTCGCAGCCGTTGTCAACGTAGAACGCCCGCCACAGGTTGTCGAAGCTGTCCCGCGGCTTGACCATGGCCCGCGTCGAGACCATGACCTCTTCAGGTGTCATGGCACCGAACGGCGCGGGGACGAGCGGGTGCACGGCGTCGATCTTACCGAGGAACGTGTAGAAGTTCGTCGCGTTGATCGTGAGACCCACCGTGTAGGTCGCGTTGATGGCGAACCACTCCTTCGCGATGGTCTCCTTCCATGGCTGGTTAGTCCAGCCAGCGCCGAAGCCGGTCTCCGCGCTCAGGATCGTGATCGCGGTGGCGATGTTGGCGTTGAGCGCCGTCAAGTTCCCGTTCAGCCGGGCCAGGTAAGAGACCATGAGCAGGGAGGTCGACGGGTCGGTGCCGGTGAGGGGGAACGTCGACGAGTTGGCCGTCGGCGGCACGTAGGTGTCCCTGGCCCTGTCGGTGGGCCCGATGGTGTAGTTGTAGTAGTAGATGTTCGTGCCCGCGATGTCGGCCTTGACGACGCCGTCCAGCACGCCGCCCGCCTTGTCCAGGAAGTCGTCGAGGATCGCCTCGCCGGGGAGGGAGGGGGTCGTGTTCCATTGGACCTGAGCCGGCTCGATTGCCGTGCTAGTGGCCGCGAGCGACAGGACGCTGAGCAAGAACATGCCGAGGAATAAAGAGCACTTGATGTGCGATTTCATTGCTTTCACCAATCGTCTGGTTGTGCAGGTGACCAGCTTCAATGGCAAGCTGTGATCGAATAACGCCAACCGGGACTCTTCTCAAGCTTGGGAATGGCTTTTTGCAGCGATGGTGGTCTATGCCCTCCCGGAAGGGAGGGAGTACAAGGAAGGGAAGGGCCAGCCGGGTTCACTTCTGCGCCACGAAGAAGGCGACCGTGCCGGCGATGAATGCCAACGGGGCGGCGATGTAGCGGATGGGGTCGAACCAGGACGGGGGGTAGATGTCCATGTCCAGGAACAGGCCCACGAAGATCAAGATCAGGCCGACGAGTGAGAGCGCCGCCTTCGACCGCACGGATCCCGTCGAGTTGCGGACGATGATGATGTATAGCAGGGCGAGGCCGACCGCCAGGATCGGGCCCGTGACGTAGAGGGTGTACTGGGCGATCTTGTGCGGCCCGGTGTTGGCCACCAGGTCAAGGCCCACGCCGAACACCGTGAGGACCATGGCGACCAGGCACATCGCGAACGAGATCGCCGCGATGGCCGTCAAGATCGGCTTCCTTTGCAGGATGAGCCGCTCGACCGTTGCATAGATCACGAGCAAGCTGACGAACGTGACGCAATACGCCGCGGTGACCCAGATCAGGTGCAATTGGGTGGTATTAGGATAAGCGACCGCGCTCTCGTAGTCCGAGAACAGGAACAACGTGCGCGTCATCGCATAGGTGAGCCCGAACAAGCCGTAACCCAGCTTGATGCGCTTCGTCGCGGGATTCTCGGCTTTACGCGACCGGATGGCGAAGGCCACGAACCCGGCAAGCAACACGACGATGAACGCGACAAGAAGGTACGTCCTGAGCGAGTTGAACTCGTCGAGGGATTTGATCTTGAGGAGCAAGGATGGACACCCATGTTGATGGTTTGTGTTTCGCCCCGGAGGGGGTCAAACATTATTTTTTCGCGATTATAACTATATATAGCTGATTTCCATCGATTCAAATGGCCGGACTCCCCAGGAAGGTGACGAACATGCAAGGCGACGATTATGGCGACACTTTCTTCAAGAGATCGCGGTACGTGCGGGGGATGCTCCCCGCGCACCGCCTCGACTTCAATACCAAGCCGGACGAGTTCAAAGCGTGCAAGGGAGCGGGCAATCGGATCCCCTTGCCAAGGGACTACGTGTTCGAAGTAGATCGCTTCGGTTCCCTCCTCGCAGACCGCCGGTCTCGACGACGGTTCGCGAGGGAGCCCATGACGCTGCAAGAGCTCTCCACGCTACTCAAATACACGTCTGGGATATCCGCCGACCAGTTCGACGCTTCCGGGTTCAACTTCCGGCACGTCCCGTCCGCGGGGGGACTGTACCCATACGAGACCTACGTCGTCGCGAACAGGGTCGACGGCCTGGCAGAGGGCCTTTACCACTACGACGTCCCCTCGCACGCCCTCGACTTGCTGGCCGAGGGAAGCCTGGCCCCGCGGACGGCAGCGATATGCCTCGACCAGGCCATCGCCCGCCAGGCCGCGGCGGTGCTCGCGTGGACGGCGGTCGTGCCGCGCAGCCGTTGGAAGTACCTGCAGCGGTGCTACCGGTACATCTACATGGACCTCGGGCATCTCGGGCAGAACTTCTACCTGGTCGCCGAGGCCTTGCGACTCGCCGCATGCACGATCGGCGCGCTCTACGACGACGAGGGGAACAGCTTGCTCGGCATCGACGGCGTCGACGAGTCGCTGTCGTACGTGGGGGTCGTCGGCCGGAGGGCGGGGTGACCGTGGTGGCGGCTCCCGGCCTCGGCGAGCTGCAGGCACGGATCGGCTACGCGTTCAAGGACGAGGCGCTGCTCGTGGAGGCGCTCACGACCCCCGCGTATGCCAAGCAGCACGGCGTACCGTCGTACGAGCGGCTCGAGTTCCTCGGCGATGCGGTCGCCAAGCTCATCATGGCCCAGGCCTTGTACGACGAGCCTGAAAAAAAGGATCAAGAGGCCATGACCAAGCAGAGGAATATCCTCGAGAGCAACAAGGTCATGGCGACCAGGGCCATCGAGCTTGGCATCGAAGGCCACGTGATCTCTCTCGCCCCGATCGGCGCGGGGGACGCGGGCGTCCTCTCGGACGTGCTCGAGGCGCTCTGCGGTGCGGTCTACCTGGACGCGGGGAGGAACATCGCGCCCGTCCGGGACGGGCTGCTCGGGCCGATCATGGCGAAGGCGGGCTCGCACATCGACGCCTCGCCCGACCAGCAGAAGAACCAGTTCCTCGAGGCGGTCCAGCGATTGTTCGGCATCACGCCGGCCATCGAGATGGAATACGTTGAATCCGGGCCCGACCACGCGAAGCGGTTCGGCGCCAGAAGGTTGCGCGTGCTGCACCCCGCGGACGGCTGCGTCATCCTCGATTTCCCCGGCCTGGCAACGAGCGTGGCCTTCAAGCAGAAGAAGGAGGCCGAGAAGGAGCTGATGCGGCAGGCCTTCGACGCGTGGCGCACGACGGACTTCAAGGCGTGAACGTGGCCAGGTTCCTCGAGCTAGTGGGGCGTGGTGGGAACACCATCGCCGCGGGGATCATCGCGAAGGTGATCGCCCAGAGCACGACGTAGAAGCAGATGAACGCCCGCTCGCTCTGGCTGGTGATGGGGCCGGTCACGAGCAGGCCGACGATGAACAACGCGGACACGATCACGGGATAGAGCCGGCCGAACGCCGCGCGGTCGCCCGCGGGGTCGACGTCCCCGCCCCCTCGGAGTTGGCGTGCCAGGCTGGCGAGCACGGGCAGGCCCAGGCCGCCGCCGAGCATGACGCCCGCGATGGCGCGGTAGGCGGTAGCGAGATCCTCGTCGTCGTAGATCGCGAACATGCCCTTGATGAGGCTCGAAAGCGCATAGACGAGGCCGATGATCAGGGCGAGATACAGCCCGACGTATCGCTCGAACACGTCCTGCCACCGGTGGTAGGTCGAGACCGGCGCCGCGAGATCTTGCTCATTTCGTGTGCCCCGTGGCCTGTTGCACGCGACGAACGCGACGGCATAGCCGAGGCCTATCGCGAGCCCGGCGGACGCCTCCCAGCAGCGCCACCAGTTCCATCCCAGGCCGGGGAACGCCTCGTCCGCGAACATCCATGTTTTCGCGACGAGCCAGCCGACACCCGTAATCAGGGCAACGATACCGATGAGCTTGACGTTCTGCCAGTGCTTTCGCCAGACTTCGAAGGCCAGGAAGCCGAGGAACAGCCCCATGAACAGCATTCCTTGCAGTACCTGGAAGTAGGTGTCCATGCAGCCCTCCCACGCCGCGAAGTCGTCGTAGGGGGCCACGCCCCAGTAGGGGAGGATCACGCGCCGGAGCGCGAAGAAGAGCACGAAGGCGCCGAGGAATCCGGTTCCGCCGAACGCGATGCGGATGCCCCAGAGCCGCCCGGGGAGGTGGTCGCCGCGGCGGGTCCACGCCAGGAAGACGGCCCCGGTCGCGCCCCACGGCACCGCCGCCACGAACAGCCACGCGTAGCCGACCAGCGGGTTCAGCTCCCAGTACACGTCCTGGCCGACCCAGAACTTGCCCTGGATCCACGTCCCGTATTGCGACCAGCCGTGCATACCCTCGATGCCGATACCGAGGATCAGCGCCAGCAGCGTCCACCCGCTGCTGTACGGCCTCGCCTGGCCGTCGCGCGCCGCCCGCGTCGACCAGAAGTACCACGTGCAGGCGATCAGCGTCCCCGCGAACACGCAGCCGGGTATCGCCCCGAACCCGGCCTGTCCCCGGATGGCCCAACCGAACGTGGCGACGGAGGCGAGGGCGACCGGGGGGAACACTCGGGTCTGGAGCGCCGTGACGAACGAGCGGGCC
Source organism: Promethearchaeota archaeon (assembly GCA_016932935.1). GTDB lineage: Archaea > Asgardarchaeota > Lokiarchaeia > Sigyniarchaeales > Sigyniarchaeaceae > Sigyniarchaeum. The sequence continues at coordinate 5,639 of JAFGBX010000446.1, forward strand.
TTGTTTGTTGTCGGTGCAGTCACTGCTCCATCGTATCCACGAGCCCACGGGTGGTAATAAAACGATACCAAGGAAAAAGAGGATCGCACGAACCACGGCTGACGTCATTGCTGGGCGGGTTCAAACCTCAAAATCCCGAGGGAGATCGCCAGATAAATAACTCCACGAGGGATACATCTACACATGAAGCTCGGCCTCGCGCAAATCGACCCGAAGGTCGGCGACATCAAGGGAAACACGCGCAAGATCCTCGACTACATCGAAAAGGCGAAGGCATCAAAGGTCGACGTCTTGCTGTTCCCAGAGCAAGCGATCGCCGGTTATCCGGTACTCGATTTGTTGTTCGTCTCTGGCCTCGTCGAGCAGAACCTCCAGGCACTAGAGTTGATCAAGGAAGAGGCATCCGGCATCACTGTCATCGTTGGCTTCATCGACAAGCACGAGAGCCTACCGGGGAAGTACTACAACGCCGCGGCGATCCTTGAGGGCAAGCGAGTCGCGAAGGCCATCCACAAGCAGCTCTTGCCGACCTACGACGTGTTCGACGAGTCGAGGTTCTTCTGCCCGGGCGAGTCCACGGGGCCGGTCGCCATCAACGGCATCCAGGCAGGCGTGGTCATCTGCGAGGATCTGTGGGACGAGGACTACGAGACGAAGGTGGTCGCCCCCCTCGCCAAGCAAGGGGCGAGGCTGATCCTCTCGATCAACGCCTCGCCCTATTACAAGGGCAAGATCGAGCTCCGCGAGCGCGTGGCCCGCGAGAAAGCGAGGGAATCGGGCGTGCCCATCGTCTACGTGAACATGGTAGGGGGACAAGACGAGATCACGTTCGACGGGTCGAGTTTCGCCGTGAACCCGGACGGCTCGGTCGCCTTCAGGGCGCCGCCATTCGAGGAAGGGCTTTTCGAGGTCGAGGTGCCCGTGGGGGGCGCCATCCCGTCCCAGTCGGTCGCCCCCGCGCTCCCGCGATCGGAGGAGGTCTTCAAGGCGCTCGCGCTCAACTTGAGGGACTACTTCGAGAAAGTCGGCGCCTTCAAGAAGATCGTCATCGGGCTCAGCGGCGGCGTCGACTCCTCCTTCACGACGGTCGTCGCGGCGCGGGCGATCGGGGCCGACAAGGTGACTTGCTTGTACATGCCCACGCGCTTCAACAGCGACCGGAGCTACGAAGGGGCAAAGAAGCTCTGCGAGAACCTTGGAGTGGAACTCGTCGTGTTCCCGATCGAGAAGATATTCTCCCAGTTCGAGTCAGATCTCTCGGAGGCGATCCCCGGCAACACGTTCGACATCGCCGACGAGAATGTCCAGGCGCGCGTGCGTGGCATCATCTTGATGTACTACTCCAACAAGTTCGGCTACCTCCTCGTGTCGACTGGCAACAAGTCAGAGCTCGCGGTCGGGTTCTGCACGCTCTACGGCGACACTTGCGGTGGAAAGAACGTCCCCGGCGACCTGTTCAAGACGGAGCTGTACAAGATCTGCAAGGAATACATAAACAAGGACGAGGAGGTCATCCCCAAGCACGTGCTCGAGAGGCCGCCGTCCCCCGAGCTGCGCGAGAACCAGAAGACCGCCGACTCGATCCCCCCGTACGCGCTGCTCGACCGGATCATCGAGCCGATGATCGAGGAGCAGGGATCCATCGACGAGATCATTGCCATGGGGTTCGACGAGAACCTCGTGCGGCGCGTCGCACGCCTGGTCAAGGTCGCCGAGTTCAAGCGGGCCCAACTCGTGCAAACCATCAAGGTCACCCGGAAAGGCTTTGGCATCGGCCGTCGCATGCCAGTCGTGAACGGGTTCGACTACACGGAGACGCTGGGTTTGAAGTAACGCGGCGGCCCTGCCTCTGGTGACTCGTCTGGTTTTCAGATGCGTTTCGTGGCTTTCGCGTTCTTCAAGACTTGATCCAGTCCTCGGTGAAACTAGCCCACTTGATGTTGTCGGTGCGCTCGGTCGTGTTCGTGTAGGTCACGTGGACGCGGCCGTCCGCGGCCTGGATGGCGCACGGGTAGTGGAAGCGCCCCTTCCCGTCGGCCGTGCGCTCGATGTCCCGCTTCCACGGGAACGTCCGCCCGCCGTCCTCGGAGAGGGCCGCGGTCAAAGGGTTCCGGATCTCGGGAGAGTCGTTGAAGACGAGCACGAGGTGGCCGCTGGCGAGCTTCACCATGGCGTTGTTCGCGTTCGGGTTCGGGAAGCCGTAGTCGTTCGGTCGTGCCGCCGTCCACGTCTCGCCGAGGTCGTGGCTGTCCATCCGTGCCATCACGCCGGAGAACGGGCCGCCGGTGCTCGTGCGCATGAGCGCCAATACGTGCCCCGGCTCGATCTCGGCGACGGTCGGCTGGAAGCACCCTGTCGAGGTCGTGGTTATCTTGCGCCACTGGCTCTCCAGGCAGCCCTTCGCGAACTCGGCGGCCGGGCACTTCCAGAAGATCGGGCTGTAGCTCGTCCACTCGGCCATGGACGGGAGCAGCACGTCGCCGCTGCTAAGCTTGATCGGCACGTTCTTGATCATCATGCCCCAGAAGTCGTGGAGGAGCCTCGGCCTGCCGTCCTTCTTGAGGGCCCAGGTCTTGCCGAGGTCGTCGCTGTGCTTGTACTTGATGAAGCCGGTCGACCAGCCCCGGTTCTTGCCGAACCCCCAGATCGTGACCCACCACAAGTGCAGGCGGTTCCGCTCCTTCTCGTAGAAGATCACCGGGTTTCCCTCGGACGAGTTCCCCTCGAACTCCTCCATCTCCTCCGGGATCTTGGAGGTCTTCCCCTCCTTCTCGCAGACCCATGGCTTCTCCCAGCCCTGCCCGGGGAGCTTCTTCGACATCCAGATTTGGACGTCCTCGTGCTTCTCGGCGGTGCCGCCGTACCAGACCGCGATGAGCTCGCCGCCCGGCCCTTCGCAGACGTTGGACCCGTGGTTCGACCCTTTCTGGCCCTCGACCGCCGCGCAGCCGTAAGGCTCGAATATCTCCGCTGCTTCGAACGTCATGAAAAGATCCTCCCATCCCTGGGCATAAAAGTGAACGGTGGAAAAGTTGAATACTCCCGGTCATGGCGAGGCCCAGATAGGCCCCATCCACGCCGCGCCGCCGAGCGTGTCCGTGGCGCGAACGTAGTAGTAGTCGGCGCCGCCCGTGTTGAGCACCGCGGGATCCACCGGGGAGAGCGAGTGTTCGTGCACGTACCAGAGGCCGTCTGCCTTTTGCACGCAGTGGTCGTAACTCGTGCCCGTGGCGGGCGCGTCGTCCACGACAGTCCAGTTGACCATGGGGCTGCCAGGCGCGATCGACCGCCAGGGAGCCGAGTTCTTGAAGATCGTGACGTTCGTGATCTTATTCGTCGTGCCTGCCGATCGCGCGAGCCCGTCGACGGCCACGACGACGTTCACGAAGCGCGGCGTGGAGGGGGCCGCGAGCGGCACGGTCGAGTCCTGCCTGCCGACGCGAACCCCGTTGATGCTGAAATTGACGAACGGCCGGTTGATCCACGTGGTCGCCAGGGCCGCGCGGGCCTGGAGCGCGCCGAAGACCGAGGCGCGAGAGAGGTTGGCCGCGAGCACGCCCGTGAGGCCGCCCGGCTGGACGACCCCGTACCGGTAAGCCGAGAACGTGTACGGCTGCTGGGTGAGCGTGCGGGCGCTCGTGTGCAAGAGGTCATGGCCTGGGTTGCCGTCGTGCGAGTCGCTCGACGCCATGATGCCGAACCGGCGGCCCATGCGAAGGGCGTCGTTGACCGAGTAACCTTGGTGAGACTCGTCGATGCCGTGCACCATCGGATACAGGTTGAGCGCCCCTTGGAACTCGCCCGAGCCGTGGCACGAGTAGATCTCGATCATGGTGTTGATCGACGCGTCGTGGAACCCGAAGTCGGACGGGTAGTCCGCCCTGGTGACGTGGTGCGTCCACGCCACGAAAGGATCGCTCGTCGCTGCCCGCACCGCCTCGTAGGCCTCGTAAGGGGTGGGCTGGTCGAAGGTGGATATGTAAGGGATGCTGTCGCCGCTCATGTAGAAGTTCATATGCTGCGTGCAGAGGTACTCGCGGGCGGTCGCGAGCAGTGGGGTCCATTCCAGCGCGACGAGGGTGGCGAAGCGGCCAGCCTCGTTGAACCGGTTCGTCGTGTCGACGTAGTCCTGGAATGAAGTCCCCAGCGCCGCGTCGCCGAACCGCGGGAACATCTCCGCGTGATCCGTGAGCGCCGCGAAGTCGACCAATGCAACGTCCCTGGCGTAAGTGTACAGCTGGTCGGGGGTGCCGGAGCCGTCCGACAGCGCGGAGTGGAAGTGGATGTCCCCCCAGAACACGCGGTCGAACGCCGGCGTTGCCGGCACGACCACGACCGGGTTACTCCTGAAGGTCTCGCCCTTGTCCACGTCCGTGGCGCGAATGTAATGGACGCCGGGGGTGCCGATGGACGCGGCGTAGGCCTTGCGGCCGTTGTCCGCACCCGGCACGGTGTGGGCGGGGACGAGACCCGCGCCGTTGAAGTTGGAGTTGAACCGCGACCCGTTGCTTGCGACCGTGAGGATCCCCCCGACCGGGAGGAGGGTAGCGTTCGACCCGGCCGCGTAGGATTCCAGCGAGAAGGACAGGGCGCCCGTGTACGAGCCAGCGACGCGCTCGTAGGCGTCCCACGCCTCGACCGTGATCACGAACGGCTCGCCGACCGCGACGACGGTCGGGGCGTGGATCCAGAGGGAACGCTGGCCGTTGTCGAACATCACCCCCGCGTCGAGGAACATCACGACCCAGAAGGTGGCCACGAAGCCGAGGAGGAGGAGCTTGCCCGCGGTGAAGGCCCTTGCCCGCCGCGACCGGGGCCGCCCACGCCTCGCCGGGCCGGCCCGGGGCCGGCGGATCATGGGAACGCCCTCCCGGCGCTGATCATAAGCTCCAGGAACACCGCGATGACGACCACGTCCAGTCCCACGAGCAAGACGCCGAGGATCGCGACCTTCTTGTTCCGGTTTTGGAGTAGCAAAATGGCAGCACATACGATAGATATTGGAATGAATGGCGGGCTCGTGAAAAATATTCCCGCGAAGAAGATGGTCACGTAGGCGACCTTCGCCCGCATAGTGAGGGGCGGGTGCCGCGCGGGGGTGTCGATGGCGCCTGGCGGGGTGCCTCCCTGTGGGTTCGATCCCATGCTCGTCTCTCTTATATGCTCCCGGATAGGATAAGAAACTAGCGACAAGCGAGGTTGCATCGGATTGGCCGTGCCGTTCCTGTTCTTCCCCGGCCTGACTGCCGGCGAGCTCATCGCGTTCGAGATACTGCAGACGGGGTTGAACGTGTTGTTCTTCGTGGTAATGACCTGGCTCGTGACCTGGGCTGGAGGCCGGATCGCGCGGAACCGCCCGGCGGCGCCACGGCGGCCGTGGGTTGTCCTCTCGCGGGCGGCGGTCACGGCGGCCGGCATCGAGCTCAGCAACGTCGGGGTGGCGTTCTCGTGGTACGTGTTGGTGCTGTCCGTGCTCGTCGGGCTCGTCGCGCTGCTCCTCCTCTTCTTCGGCATCCCGTTCTTCATCATGTACCTGCGGGACTACCGGAAGGGCAGCTTCCCGGAATGGAGGGTGGTGCTCCACTATGTCGCCGCATACGTGCCGGCACTCGTCGCGAGCATGGCCTTGGCCTGGTGCATATTCGTGGCCTCCGGCGTGGATACCTACTTCGTCTTCTCGCTGTGACCGACGGGGGATGCCCTCGGGCCCTATGCCGGCGTCTCGGGCGCCCATCTCTGCAGCCGCTTTGCCGCTTTCCGCGCGTTGGGAGCGGGCATGGTGGACAGCAAGGGGTGCGGCTTGAAGGCGCCGATGCCGAGGCTAGACGCGAGCTCGCCGAGCCGCTTGATGATGCCGCAACGGTCCGCGGCGAGCATCCCGAAGATGCCGGCTTTGTTGCCCGTGCCGTTGGCGATGGCGACGTCGATGTCGCCGGGATCCTCGACGGCGCCGGCTTCGACGAGTTTCACTGCCTCGTTGATCTGGACGGCGATCAGGTCGAGCATGCTCACCCCGGCCGCCGGCACGGCGCCCTCGACCGCCGGGCGGCCCGCGCTCCAGTCGTAGATGCCCCGGCCGGTCTTCTTCCCCAGGTGCCCTGCCGCGACGAGATCGTCGAGCCACCGCGGCGAACCATACTCGGGGCCGAGCATACTCGCGAAGTAATCATGGCCGTGTTTTACGATGTCCAGGCCGACGAAGTCGAAGATCTCGAACGGCCCCATGGGCTGCGCCATCTTGCGGGCCATGGCGTCGATGCCCGCGTGCGTCGCCATACCGAGTTCCACCACCTTGTTGATCAGCACCTGGGCGGCGACCTGGACGCGGTTGACGAGGAAGCCGGGGAGGTCCTTGAGCACCGGCACGGCCAGCTTGCCCAGCCCCGCCACGAACCGCCTCGCCGCCTCGAACGTGCCTTGCGACGTCCTCTCGCCCCGCACCACCTCGACCGCGTCCATGATGACCACCGGGTTGAAGAAGTGAAGGCCGACGACCAGCTCCGGCCGCCGTGTCGCCCCCGCGAGCGCCGAGATGCTCAAGTTCGACGTGTTTGAGGCGATGATCGCGTTCGGCAGCAGGTGCTCGTCGATGTCGGTGAAGACGCGCTGCTTGAGCGCCATGACCTCGGGCACGGCCTCGATGGCGATCGGGACGTCCCGGGGGATCGCGGCGTAGTCGAGGCAGGGCCGTATCCGCGACATGATCGTCTCCAGCTGGCCCGCCTGGATCCGCCCCTTGCGCGCCAGAGCTTCCAGGCTGCCCCTCACACGCGTGGCCGCCGTGTCCAGCATGTCCTGCTTGACGTCCTTAAGGAACACTTCCGTGCCTGCCAGGGCGCACACCTCGGCGATGCCGTGGCCCATGTCGCCAGCGCCGATGACCGCTACCTTGCCGAATCGCTCCAGTTCCACCGTCTGACCGTCACCTCGAGTCCGCCCGCGCGGCGCATAGCTATCGCGTGTGGGATCAGAGTGCCCTCGGGCGTTTAACGCTATCTCGCGGGCGCGTGTTGCCGCCGAGCTAGCGAGTAACTTAAACCACCGTCGTCATCAATCGGTAGCCGGATGGTATTGGAAGGGAAAAAAGGCGCCGGTCACATGTCCACCGCTTCGTAACCCTTCACCTTGAGGAACCGGTCGATGAAAGCGATGAAACTATGCCCGCATTCGGTCTTGTCCCCCTTGAAGAGTATGGTCGCGACGGGGTTCGGGTTGGCGGCACGTGCATCCACTATATCTCGCGTGAGGATGACCCTCGTCTGGCGGTGGCACGCGGGGCAGTCGAGGAGCAAGACGTGGTACCGGAGCTCGTCGGTGACTTGGTCGTTCTGCACGATCCGGACCGAATCGATCCTCAAGGCCTTGTTCCCGTGGATCTCGTTGTAGATGTTCTCGACGAGCTCCTTGATCCTGATGAGGGTGGCGTTATCCGGGATCGCGTCGTAGGAGTCGATGGTTGCCTTGATAAGGACCTGCGTCTCGTCCAGGTTGACGTCGCTTCGTGTAACTAGTTCAACGCCTGTGAAAAGACCGCGACCGGGCTCGTCGTTCCCCATAAGCGTGGGAAAGTAGACGAACGCACGCGAGTCGCCTTGTGGGATGGTATGCATGGAGCCGGGCCTAACCCGCGTCAGGCTGCAAGGCAGTTTGCTGACGTCCTTCGCGCCGGCCGGCCCATTCGACAGTTGCATCCCACGGAGTCCAGACATACCTGATCGCCTCTATCAGTACTTGTCCCTCTCGGATCACACCATCATGTCGATGGGCTCGTAACCCCGGATCGAGAACGAACGGTCGACGTACGCGACGAACTGGTGCTCGCAGACCTCCTTCTCCTGGTTGAGGAGCATCTTCACGATGCCCTTCTCGTTCCTCGCGCGTTCCAGCACGACCTCCTGGGGGAACTGCTTGCGGGCCTGGCGGTGGCAGATGGGGCACTCGACGACGATGCAGCGGCCCGCGGCCTTCCTGGCCTCGGGCTTCTTCTTCTCGATCTCGATAAGGCGCGAGACCCACGCGTTCTTGATCCGCCGCTCCCGCTCCTTGTCGTAGAACACGTGCTTGTCGAGCCATCCCCACGTGCCGAGGTTGAGGAAGGCGACCGATATCAAGGCGCATATCAAGAACGGGGCGTAGACCATCGCACCGCCCATGTTGCCCATGTACTTCACCGGCGAGTAGATGAAATACGGGATGCCGTAATCGAACAGGGAGAACATGCCCAGTGAGAACGTGAGGCCGTCACGGTTCTTGACCCCCTTCCACAAGAACAGGAACGACGCTGTGTAGCAGAGCGGGATCATCACCACGTTGTACGCGATCGTGCTGTCGTACTGGAAGAGCCCGAGGGACAGGAAGAAGGTCAAGATGGCCGGGACAGAGTAGAACTTGTACTTCCGCATGATGTAGAGGACGAACTGCAGCTGTGCCATCACGGAGAGCATAGGGACGATGTACCACGTGCTCAGGGCCTCTCCAATGTAATACGAGCCGGGGAGGACGCCGTTGTTGATAACCTGGATGTACTCGACGAACCGGAGCATCGTCATCGTGACCGTGAAGGTCAACCAGACCGTGAACGAGAGGTTCAGTGATTGGATGCCTTGCTTGCGCTTGCGAGAGATCGGGACGTTGGCAACGATGGCGAGAACCAGGTAGATGACGGGGGCGAAGATCCCGACGATCCACATACCAGCGATCTGTGCGAGCATCTATGTACACGCCTCCACTTCGACCAGTTTGACTGGCGCCGGCTTGAAGAACCGGATCTTCCCCATGGCATACGGGATGCCGTAGACCGCGACGAAGCCGTAGCAGATCACGTAGACGATCAAGTTCGACGCCATCATGCCGGCGATCACGGGCATCAAGAAGAATAGGGCGAGGCCGAAGATCTTGTCGTCCTTGTACTTCCGCCCCGTGAGGAAAAAGAACAGGACGACCGACGTCTGGCCGACGAGCGTGAAGCCGAACTGCAAGGCGAAGAACGTGTCCGCGTTCCCCGAGTAATCGAGGTCTCCGAGCATGAACCGGTTCTCAAACGTGAAGAACGTGAAGACGACGCCCGTGAAGATGGAATACAGCAAGATGCCCCCGTAGAAGAACCAGCCCGCGAACATCCACGATTCCTTGTGGTGCACGTAGGCGAGTAAGGTGATCCCGGTCGTGATCATGAACGCGATCGAGAGCGAGGAGACGTTCAGCGACTGGAAGATGTTCCGGGTCTCATGCTGGAAGATGATGTTGTTCAAGATGGGGTACATGATGCTCTCGAACCAGAAGGCGATCTGCAGCAGCACGAGCAGCCTGACCGTGTCGGCCTTGCCCGTCTCGGGATCCTTGGAGGCCCGGTACTTCTTCGCGAGCTGGTAGAGCATCACGACGAGTGTGGGGAGCGTGGCGATGTTGGTAATCAAGGACGTGTAAAAGCGTATCGGGTCTTCCACTCGGCTCGCCTCCGTTTAGAGTATCCTACCCGCGATCCTCTCCACCTCGGTGACGAGGTGGAGTTTCTTGCTCTTCACGATCGATGGAACGTCGATGTTGACGTCGTCGATCGAGATCTTCTCACCCTTGTTGATGCCATTGTAGATCCGTTCGATCATGTGCTTCAACTTCGTGACGTCAACCTTGTCGATCTCGGCCACGAACGACTCGATGACCAGCTTGAACAGGATCTGGAACGACTCGACGTTGACCCGCTTGTCGGCAGGCAGGACGACCGCGATGGACGCGAGGTCGTCGCGGGTTCCCGCCTCCTTCGCCTTCATGCTGAAAACGTACGAGATGATGTGCTTGTTGTTGAGCCGCTCGAGGACGAACTTGCCGGGCTCGATCCCGTGGGGGAGCGCCTTGTCGAGCAACAAGCGCTCCTCCGTGTTGCTTATCGGGAGGACGGAGCCCAGCACCTCGGGGTTGCTGCCCGCAAAGCCGCCGAGGCGGCACAGCGAAATGTTCTCTATGATGTTGAACGCCATGGGATATTCACCTGGTTGGGATTCCATGCTGGTAGTGCACCCTCGCTGTTGCATATCAGATGATGTTGGTGCAGTAGTGCTCGACGTGGAACGCGATCGAGTTCGTGTCGCTGCACGCCGCGTTGGCCTCGAGGTGCGCGAGCATCTCCTTCAGGGCCGACTTCGACTGCTCCAGCGGCACCCCGAGGTCGGTTGTCCAGAGCACGGAACCTATGAGGTTCTTGCTCTTGGCGACGACGAACGTGCCGTTTTTCTCGGACTCGAAGGTGATGATGCTCTCCTCGTCCTCGTTCATCTTCATCTTGGAGAACTGCGTGATGGCCACGAGGAACCCGCCCTCGATGGCGACGCGTTCGATCTCGTTCTTGTTATAGGTCGTGACGATCGGCGTGCCACCCTTGTCGAACACGGAGATCGCCTTCGCGAGAACGTTCTTCTTGACCTTCTCGCCCGTGAGCAGGCTGTAGAACTTCGCAAACGCGTCGGCCATCCCGTAGCCCGTCTTGGCGCTGATCTCCATGATCTCGAAGTTATCGACCTCGAAGAGCTTCAGCTCGTTTATGAGCTTGGTCAGGCTCACCGCGCTCGGGATGTCGTGCTTGTTCGCAAGGATGAGCAGGTGTATCTTGTGCTCCTTGATCGCCGGGAGCAGCGAGTCCAGCTCGCCCTTGGCCTCGGCGAACCGCTGGGGCGCCGCCGCGTCGATGACGAAGGTGACGACCCTGGCGCTCTTCAACTCGCCCAACCAGAGGCCCCGGAAATCTTGCTGCCCGCCCATATCGAACAAGGACATGCGCGTGCCGCCGATCTCCATGTCAACGCTCTTCTTGCCCATGGTGGGCGTGTGCTCGATGAACCTCCCTTCTTGCAAGAAGGAGATGATGGTTGACTTCCCGCTGTTGTCCAGGCCCAAGAACACGGCCTTGTGCTTCGTGGATTTTCGGAAGATGTCGAAGAGACCCATTTTTTATCACGATGGACGGTTTCGGTATTGGTTATTCCAAAAGTACCCACTTTGTCAGCTTTGTGATGATTTGTTAATAGATTTGTGTACAAACTTGACTTCTGTGTATATAAAGTTTGTGTTTTTGGATTAATGGACGGCCTGACCACGCGTTTTAGAGGCAACTAACCACGACCTTTTGATTCCAACGTAGCGCGTTGTGCCCACAAACTTGACTTCGCGCCCCGGATTAGTACTTAATATGCACGACGGGGAGACGCGCGGCCACTGTTTCCCAACAACCACCCTATCATGGTCCATTTGGCTATAAAAGCATTCCTCAACCTATCCCCGTGGGAACGACGAGCTCGATTTGCTTTTATGATACAAGCCGCTATTTTTACCATGAATCGACCTACCCCTCAGTTAATCGATTGGGCGAACATGGAATTCGGCGTGCTGCTGCATTTTGATATCGAGGTATTCACTCCGAACTGGGTGCATGTTTCGAATGGAAAACTCAATCCACCTCCAGACGTGCACCTGTTCAATCCTCAGCAGCTAGACACTGACCAATGGCTTCGCACCGTGAAAGCGGCGGGGGCCAAGTATGCCGTGTTGACCGCCAAGCACGTGACGGGGTTCACCTTGTTCCCCGATCCCGAGTATGCATATGCCATCGATAAAACCCCTTTCCAGAATGGGCAGGGCGACGTTGTTAAGGCATTCGTCCGATCGTGCCATAAATTTGGCATAAAACCGGGCATCTATTATTCTTGTGAAGCGAACTCGTACCTCAACATCCACAAATCCTCAGGAAATATGCCCAAATACCCGTCGCTTGAATGGGATCATTTCAAGCGGCTCGTTACTCGCCATTTAACGCGCTTGTGGAGCCAATATGGAGCGCTCTGCGAAATCTGGTTCGATGGGGGCTTGCTCGAGAACGGCCCGGACTACCTCGGCCTCCTACACGAATATCAACCAAATGCAGTGGCGTTTCAAGGTCCTGAAGGGCATCCTCATCGTATCCGCTGGGTTGGCAATGAACGTGGACTGGCCCCGTACCCGTGTTGGGGAACCATCGAGTCCACCGAGGCCTATGATGGAACCAAAGAGATCGGGGATAAGAATATGGGCAGCCCCGATGGATCTAATTGGATCCCCGCCGAGACCGACGTGCCCTTGCGATTCATGCAATGGCTCTGGCTTCCTGGCCAGGATTGGGCCGTCGCGCCCCCTGGACACATTATGAGGTGGTATTACGAATCGGTGGGGCGCAACAGCAACTTGCTCCTGGGGGTAGTAATCAACGACCAGGGGTTAATTCCCGACTTCGACGTGGAAACCGTGGCACAATTCGGGAAACTCCGCCAGATGCGTTTTAAAAATCCACTCGCAACCACGAGCGGCGAAGGGGCTATCGTTAACATCGAATCCAGCCGGCCCATTAAGTTCAACACCATCGAGCTAATGGAAGATATTACAGAGGGGCATCGAATCCGGGAATTTGCCCTCGAAATTTCTGCGGACGGGAAGGATTGGGCGGTTTTTAAAACGGGATCCGCGATCGGGCACAAGTTTCTATCCTGGGTTAACCCCCAGACTGCGAAACTGGTGCGGCTGAGGATAACGAAATACCTGGGAACGCCGAAAATCTTGAAGTTTGCACTTTATTGGTCGATCCCGTTGGAAGACGAACTTGAATCCTGAGATCATCGCCCGCGTGCTCGTTGTGCTGCCGGCCGAGGAACCGAGTGAGTATCGAACGCTCCTTCGTTTTTATTATTCGAGATCGCCTACACCACACTTGGGAACTCGTGATCGAACCTCGTATGCCGGTTCTCGATTCGCTTAAACCGGTATTGAAATACTTGTTAGAAAGGAGAGTCATAGTTTCATAAGGTTCAGCACGCAGTCAAGGAACACGTTTTGGAAGTCGCCATGGTTGAGAACCGCGTTCTCTGTGTAGCGGGCAACACCGCCCTGGCGGATGGCCGTGAACAAGTCACGGGTGCCGTTCTCGCCCCATTCCGGCCCATTCCACACGTAATCCCATCCGTTGACCCAGCTTGCCCCGTTGAACAGGCGCACGCTCGTTGCCCCACCAGCGATGGCTAAATTGACTTGCTCGACGACCGGCCTGGTCGAGTTCATGCCGGCGCCGTTGATGTTGCCAATGTCGATCCCAACCGCATTCGGCATTACGTGCCGGAGTTGGCGAGCGTGTCGGTAAACCGATTCGAAGCCACTCAGCTGCTCGGGCGGGATGTCCCCCCAGTGGTTCGTGTATGCCATCGTGGAGACGTATTCGATCGAACCGCTCTCGATAAGGTCGACCAGATCATACGATGCGAAGCCGCCCAGCAGAGTTATGTCCGCATCGCCGTCGAAGACGTCGCCTGGACCGTAGGTCGTGATGCGGGTCTTGGCTCCCATCGCTGCTGTATCAGCGACAAGCTTCTCGAATTGCGCCCGCACGTCGGGGAGCTCGCGCATCCTCTGGGCTAGTCCCCGAACTTCCAGGAAAGGAAAGAGATACTCCATCGATGCGATCTCCGATGGACGGGACGAATCCTCGATGTCCCAGAGCACGTATTGCACCGTGATGTTGTTCGTGGAGAGCCAGGATTTGAAGTGTGACCAAACCTCCTCGTTGAGCACGCCGGCGCGGAGATCCTCCCAGTGGAAGCCGTTGTACGTACTATACATCTCGATCGGGACGGACTGGTTGTTGGCGTACTCGATGAACTCGACCATGTCGTACCCCGGCGTGCCAGCCGACGAGTTATAATAATAGGTTGGATCCCACGCGAGCGTCAACGTCACGTTGAAGTCCCTAGCGATGTCGACCACGTAGTGGTGCGTCGCGAAGCCGCTCGTGTAGTACATAACAAGGTCGACTCGCTGGGCTTGCTCGGGCGTGACCGTGAACTCAAAGCTCTGGCAGTTCCAACAGGGAGCGGTCATCAGTAAGGTACCAGGGCCTGCGAAGAGCACCAGAATCGCCATATACGAGGCCGCAGTCTTGTACTGCCGTCGGGAGAAATGCTCCGAGACCCAGATCATGAACCGGTCCCGCCGGTTCTGCTGCAACCGCCCCAGCCAATCTTGCCGCATGATGTACGCGCCGAAACCGACACCCCACGCTGCGAAGTGCCAGACGATGCGGTACCCGGTGCCTGCCGAGATCCACAATAAACTTGTCATAAGCCCGAGCAGGGCGACGTTCGCGATGAAAAAGCCTATCCGGACAGATATGGACTGCATCAAACCGCGGAACAAGATGGTTAGCCCACTAATGGTTAGCAAGAGGAACCCCACGCCCATGAGCCCCACCAGTCGCGAGTAATTATCCCCGATGACGGCGATCTGGACGCTGAGCACCGTGAAGGTGGCCATAAAGGGTAACGCCCATAAAACGACGAGCAACGCGCGTTTCACGCTTGGATCCCGCCTCCCGGTGTGCCCAGCTAGTGCACGCCCTAGCCAATCGCGCGTCCTGGCGTCCGTCGATGCGATGTACAAGAAGCCACCGATTGCCAAGCCCATTCCACAGAGTTGCAGGGTAAATGCAATCCCGTACAAAAATGAGCTCCCGTCGCTCACCCACGGGAATGCACGCTCCACTACCCTTGATAGATAAATTGAAAACGATGCAATCAAGAATATCGACAAACCAATGACCACAATACCCCCAATGAACAGAATCAAGCCAGTGATTAAGCGCCGCCCACCTTCCACCATGCACACCGGTTTTATTCGAGCCGTTCCACGACGATCAATTCGTTTCATCCGTTGCCCGCCAGAAAGCCACGTCCTTTGGTGCGTGGATGAATGGCGGCCATGCTATTGCTTCCAGTAACTCTTGCATCTCTCGCAGCTTAAATAGTTTTAACGCGCCTTCTAAGAAAGGAGGCTTGCCCGTGCCGCCGCATCGCGCTCAACTTGAAGGATTACTTCCAGAAGGTCGGCGCCTTCAAGAAGATCATAGAGGCGTGGAAGACCCGCCCCCGGCACAACTAGGACGCGTGGATTCGATCGCGACGCTCCGTTCCCCTCAGCCCCCGAGCCCGGCGAGGAACAAGACGAACTCCATGGCGAAGATCGCCGTCAAGAAGATCTCCATGTACAGGAACAGCGAATCGCTGATGTCGCTGCGTGCCGTGTTGTAGATGTCCTCGAGGGCTTCCAGGCGGTTGCGTATGCTCGTGCTCCAATCTGCAAGCTTGAAAAGGGAGGATAGGTGGGCGTGGATCTGGGCGAGAAAGAAGTCTCCGATGATCTTCGACGTGTTCTCGATGTTCTCGAGCAAGAAGACCATGTCGACGCGGAGTTTCTTCAGCTCTGCCGCCTTGCGCCCGAGTGCCCGGAACGGCTTCCGGCGGCGCGAGAAGATGCGGCGCAGGTCGTCTTCGGCGACATCGAGCTCGTGGTCGAGCACCTTGTCGAGTGCACTGAGCTGCAGCACCTGGGAATTTGCCAATTCCGCGACGAGCAGGATGTCCTCGTAATCCCTGCTCGGGTCGAAGATCAAGCAGCGATCCATGTCGAATATCGCCAGGTCGTTCTCCATGTAAGAGAACTGGTTGTCCAGGGTCGATCTTATCTGGCGGGGGTGGTACCGCAGCGCGGGATTGTCCCCTTGCAGGAATGCCGCGAAGTAGTTGGCGCGCCCCTGGACGAACCCAAACGGGTCGCCGAGCTCGTCAGTGATGCAGTACGCCGCGTAGGCCTCGGATTCGATCGAGACGAACTTGTAGTACTCCTTGTCGACGAACGGCTCGAGCCGCGGCAGGATCTCCTGGTAGTGGCGCTCGATCCACGAGCCCACCACGGTCGTGCCATCGCCTGCCTTGAACTCGAGATTCTTGAGCTCGTGTAGCTTCTCCGGGGGCACTCCCTCGAACGCGAGCCTGGCGATGAAGGCCACCACGCCCTCCTCGTACACCTTGGCCCTCAGCGTTGCGGATTTGAACGACGGGGAGGGCGCCCCGGACGCCGAATCGACGTCGATCACGACGGGCTTGGGCAGCGATATGTTCTCGGGGGAATCACGTGTCAGCGGGGCGGCCACTCGCGTCCCGGCGAGCTGGCCGAGTACGCTGCTGAGATCGATGTGGCGGCCCACGTTGTATAGCCGCATCATGATCATCTCCCCGTTCACCGCCCCGTTGTTCATGCCAGCCACCGCGCGATCGTCTAGCCAGGGAGAGGTGCTGGCCGTCTTATAAGTGATAGGTTTTTCACCCATCACGCCGGATCCACAAGTGCGCATGTTTGCTCGCGCCAGGCCGGCCCAAACCGAGCGCGGCCGAGCGCTGCGCGCGCGGAGCGCGATGGCACCCTGGACTTCTTCGGATGGACGCTGAGCGCCCGGCTGCTCACGGGCGACCGAGGCTGGCTGCGGGCTTTGAGCCTGGACGTGCCGGGGCCCGATGGGCGCGGCGAGTTCGAGCCCGACGAGGAGGGATGGGCACGGGTCTTCGGTAAAGTGGACAGCACGATACGGGAGTCCGGCCTCGAAAACGCGTTCCACCCGTGCTTGCACCTCGCGCCAGACATCGCGCCGCTGCTCGCGAACCTGAACCTCGTGGGGGAGTTCAGAGCGGCGCGCGCGAGGCGCGAGGAGGCCGGGCCGGTGGGCCTGGGCAACCATGCCCGGCACGCTGATCACGAGCTGGTCACCACCCCGGGGTTCGCCCAGGCAGTACGTGATGACCTGCACCATGCGACGCTGCTCGGCGCATCCATCCTGGTCGAGCACCCCCCCGTCGGCGAGGCGGACAGCACCCGTGGGGCGGTCGACGTCCTCGCGTCCGACTGGTTCTGCGACCTCATGGACCAGCACCCGTCCGTCACGATCGCATGGGAAAACAAGGCAGACTATGCAGAAAAGCGCCGGTTCTTCGGCTCGCTCGATCGGATGCTTGGTTTCAGGGAAGCGCTGGTCGACAGGCTCCTCGAGGCGGGCCGGGGGGGTTTGATCGGCCGGCACAAGTTTTGCTTCGACACGGGGCACTTGCTCGTCTGGCTGGGCACCTCTGGCTCGTCCGCCGGGGCGCTGCGGGAGATCGACCGCTGCCTGCCAGCGTTCGCCGCGAACACGATCGCTTTCCACTTCCAAGCGAACGACGGGGTCATCGACGGGCACGTCACGCCGTTCTCCACCGCGTTCTTCGACCACCCCACCCGCACGCGCATGGACCTAGACAAGCTGAGGGCGAACTTCGAGCTAGTTAGGCAATGGATCAGGGTGTGCCAGGAAACGCCCCACGAGCCGGGTCGGCACCTCTACCTGGAGGCCGGCACGCTGCCGTTCTCGTTGGCGCAATACGTGGAGTTCGGGCGCGAGCTCGCACGGCTGTCGCGGCCATGACGGCGGGGGCCGGGCACCCGTTCGCGGCAAGGACATGCCAACCGAAGGCTGGACAGGCCCCCGCTTTGTGCGAGAAGGGCCGATGACAGATGCCGGCGATCCTTGCCAGAGACTGCTTCCGATCCCCTTCGGGCGCGATGGAGCTGTGGGTGACGCTCTTCGGCCGCGCGGTGCATGTGATCGGTCGGCTGCGAGGGATGCTCTGATGGAAAAAAGACGCATTCTGCAAAGGTGAAATCTTATTAATTTTAGGCTGATAGATACACCCATACAACGTGTGAGCATCGAGGAAAGACCTTGCTGCTGGCACGGGCGAGCCGCTGTGGCGAGCGTCGTGCCGAACACGAAGCAGACTTGATGGAACATGCCAGCGATCAAGATCCACGTCACATCCGGGGCGACGGTGCCGCAAGGCGTGATAATCAAGGGCGGGGGGAAGAAACTGCCCGATTACCGCAACGTTGCGGCCGTGATTTACCTTGACATGGCCGACTTCAAGAGGATGGGCACCTTCCCCGGCACCGCGGTCGAGGTCCGGAACGAGTGCGGCAAGGTGGTCGTGAGCTCGCAACTCACGCCCGACGGCCCCCACCCGGGCATCGCCTTCATGCCGCGGGGGCCGTGGGCGAACGTGATCATCGGGCCCGAGACGAAGTGCAGTGGCTGCCCCCAATACAAGGACACCGTCGTCGAGGTCGAGCCGGTGCCCGAGAAGGCCCCGCTGCAGATGGCCGACCTGATGCGGCAGCAGTACATCGACCCGCTCAAGTAGCGACCAAGGAGGCGAAAACTTCACAATGTTCATCACGGAGAACGCGAAGATCGTGGAAAAGGACGGCAAGAAGCTCGTGACGGATTGTACTTGTGTTTTTGACGGGTGCGCTTGCGACGACATCGCTTGCGAGGTCGTCAACAACGAGATCGTCACGGTCTACAACGCTTGCAAGGTCGGCACGGCTAACTTCTTGCCTTGCCGGGGCGCCGAGCGGTTCACGACCCCCCTCTGGCGGGCGAGCAAGAAGGAGGCGTTCAAGCCCATCTCGTGGGACGAGGCGCTAGACAAGGCCGCGGACATCCTGATCAAGGCGAAACACCCGATGTTGTTCGGCTGGAGCGAAACGAGCGTCGAGGCCATCAGGGAAGGCGTCAGGCTGACGGAGCTGGTCGGCGGTACGATCGACGGGCAGGTGACGCACTGTCACGGGCCGAGCGTGCAAGCAATTCAGGAGGTTGGCTATGCAGGGGCCACGCTTGGCGAGGTAAAGAACCGGGCAGACCTCATTATATACTGGGGCTGTAACCCGATGAACGCGCACGCCAGGCACATGTCCCGCTATTCCACCTACGTTTCGGGCTTCTTCCGGCGCCACGGCCGCCAGGAGCGCAAACTCGTCGTCGTGGATCCCCGACACACCGACACTGCAAAATTGGCAGACGTGCACATCCAGATCGAGCTTGGCAGCGACTACGAGGCCTTCCAGACCCTCCGCGCGCTCATCCGCGGGGCCGCGGTCACGAAGGAGAAGGTCGGCGGCATCCCCATCGCGGTCTGGAAGCAGCTCGCCGAGGACATGAAGGCCGCCTCGTACGGCGCCATCTTCTTCGGGCTCGGCCTCACGCACAGCGCCTCGAAGAAGAACAGCGTCGCGGCAGCCATCGGGCTCACGCAAGACCTCTGCAACATCACGAAATTTCAAATCATGCCCTTGCGAGGCCATTACAACGTCGCGGGGCTCAACCAGGTCCTGTCGTGGCTGACCGGCTACCCCTACGGCGTCAACTTCGCGCGTGGCTTCCCGCGGTACAACATCGGCGAGTTCACCGGCGTGGACATGCTCCGGCGCAAGGAGGTCGACGCGATGCTCAACATCGCCGCCGATCCCGGCGCGCATATGCCACAGAAGTCCGTCCAGCACATGGCCGAGATCCCGCTCATCGCGTGCGACATCCACCCGACCCCGACCACCGAGTTGGCCAACTTGATCATCCCGGGCACGCACGACGGCATCGAGTGCGAGGCATCCTGCTACCGGATGGACGGCATCCCCATCCACCTCCGCAAGATCGTCGACCCGCCCGAGGGATGCAAGCCGTCGAACGCGCACTGGCTGCAAGAGCTGGTCCAGGTCGTGGAGAAGAAGCTGGGCGAGAAGCACGTGTGAGCCAGGGGCTCACGCGTCGCAAGAGTCTTCCGGTTCTTCCTTCCCCTTGTTCACGAGCATCGCCGCCAGGTACAGGAAGGCCTCGTTGACGTTCTTGCCCTCCGACGCGGACGTCTCGATGTACCCGAGCCGCAGCTGCTGCGCCGTGGCCTCGATCCTCTCGCTCGAGACCTTGATGTCGCTCGCGAGGTCGGCCTTGTTGCCCAGGATGATGCCTGGGATCTCGCACCTCACGGCTTGCTTGACGTCGTCGTACCACTTCCCGACGTCCTCGAACGAGGCCGGCCGCGTGAGGTCGAACACGATGATGACCCCGTGCGCACCCTCGTAGAAGTGGCGGCGGCTCTTCTGGAACTTGGTCTGGCCAGCGACATCCCATATCGCGAACTTGACCTTCCGGTCGCTGTAAATGAGGTTCTTCGCCGTCACGTTGACCCCGATGGTTGTGATGTAGGTCCGGCGAAATGCGTTGTCCGTGTACCGCAGGATCAGCGACGTCTTGCCGACCTCGGGGTCGCCGACGACGACGACCTTGAACTTGTAGGTCCGGTACTTGATGGCACCCTCGTCGGGATCGGGGAACTCGACCATGTCCTTCAAGCCGACCTCCTTCTCGTATAGGTTCTTGATGATCGAGTTGGTACGAGAGCTGAACCGGGTGAACGCCTCGAGGTAGTCCCTTGGGAAGGCGCTGTGCTGTTCGAGGGCGACGACCACCCGGGAGAAGTCCTCGAACGGCTGGTCGAACTCGGCCCGGTACTTGTAGAAAACGGGCGCGTCCTTGTCGTTGAAGAGCAACGTGATCGAAGCGTTGATGAAACCGCCGCGCTTGGATCGGTCGTCGATCTGGACGAACTTGATCATGCCCTTCAATTCGATGGGAGGGAACGTCACGATCTCCAGTTCCTTCGGGATCGAGTGCTCGTCCCCGGACAGCATGTTGAGCGACCTGTTGCTCACCACCGTGAGCGTCTCGCGCGTCAGCTCGCCTGGCAGCCAGTAGATCGCGTCCGGCCCGGCGATCTCGTCATACCTCGAGAACACGATGCCGACGATGATGTCTGTCCGGGCGGTCATGGCGCCATCCTCTGGTCGCGGTCGGGCAGGAGTGGTTCATCCCATGAGGTCCTGCATCGAGTCGGTTATGAGGTCGAGCATCGTGGAGAACGTGTGGTTCCGGAAGCTCTTGTGGAGGCTCGTGACGGAAACGTTGAGCTCGATCACCAACTCCTTTTTCTTGAACAGGTATTCCTTTATGCCCTCTGTGACGTCCCGCCGGGTAGCGTTGACATCACCCTTCTTCCCGGCGACTTTGTCATACTTGTGGGCCAGGATGAAGAGCAGCGCGGACGGCGCGATCTCGTTCCGGGTCTTCAGCACGAACCAGATGTAGTCGCAGATGAACTGCCGGCGGGCGGGGTCGCCCCACTCGCCGAGGTCGAAGATGAAGAACACGATGTCCGTGCCGGAGAAGACCTCCTTGCGCTGCGTCGTGACCCACTTTTCCATCTCCTGCCCTGACGTGTCCACGAGGGCGAGCTTGAACGGCACCTTCTCCGGGGAGTGCTTCTTTTTCTCCACCGGGTACATGAAGAGGTACTCGAACACCTCATGCTTGAGGCCGATCGACGGGGGCTCCTGGCGCTTCATGAGCAGGTCTGCCGGGATGCCCTCGAAGAAGAAGCGGCGCAGCGTGGTTTTGCCGGCCGCTGGCGGGCCGATAAATATCACTTTTTTCACGAGATCCTCACGAGTCCGCGTTCCTCGATATTAAAACCTCGCCAGCCATCCTTAAGAACCTAACCGTGATGGGAACAAGGCAGCCCCAGGTCCGAGTCACAACAGCAACTCGAAGATGTCCTTCAGCCGGGGCTGGGCCTTGCATTTCATGCCGTAGACCTTCATGATCCAGAAGCAGCCGGGGCACATGGTCGTCATGTAGTCGCCCGTGAAGTCCGCCATCCTGGTCTCGGCGATTTTGTCTATCACGTCCGTTCGGTACATGTACCCCTTCCCTCCGCCGCAGCACCAGTGGGGCACGTCCTCGACCTCGTACCCGGCCGCCGCGAGCAGCTGGTTCGTCTGGTCGGAGACCTCCGGGTGGCCCCGGTTCTGCAGCTGGCACATGTGCTGGACGCTGACAGATCCGTCGCGCTTGCGCGCAGGCGGGGCCAGGTACTCGGAGACATAGGTGAACCGCGTGGGCAGCTTGGGGTAGTCCGACGTGAACAGGAAGTAGCACGCGGGGCACAAGCAGACGACCTCCTTGTACCGGCCGAAGATGGCCGCGTTCTTGGCCTTCACCCGCTCGTACTCGCCGAACAGGCCGGCCGCGTAGGCCGGGTACCCGCAGCAGGCCTCCGTCCCCAGGATCGTGAAGTCGACGCCGCGGGCCATGAGGTAGCCCAGTGCGTGCTCGGTGAACCGCGGAAGCTTGATCGTGCTCAAGCAGCCCATGAAGAACAGCCGGTCGCTCCGCTCGGGGATGCCCGGCGGGGGCCGGATGCGCATCTTGTTGTCTTGATAGGGCGTGTCGTTACTTTTGAAGTTCTGTTCCATCTCGTCCCTGCCCTCGAACGTGCAACCGCTTTCGATGAACTTTCTTGCGAGCAACGCGCGGTCGTGCGATGTCCCACACTCGTTGCAGTGCACGCAGTTGAAGATCTTCCGCGCATCGTCTTGCAAGATCTTCTCGCCGGCACCGAGCAACCGGGTCACGTCGTCGTTTTCGAGGAAGTTCTCGGGGTCGACGTGCTTCGACGGGTAGTTATGCCGCCCTTTCACGCGCCGGTTTTCCAAACCGGGTCCGTCAGTCTCGCCGTGTTCCTTCAAAAGCGTTCACGTTCCTCAATGATCCATGCTACGAATCGGCCCTCGGCCACTTGAACGTGATCGTTTTCAGAGATTTGCGATGGCTGGCGCAGATCGGTGTGGCCATCTTGACGTCGATGCCCCGCCCACATCGCATGGCATCGAGGGATCCTGATGGATCGGGAGGACGATTCCAGGCCGGCTCGCGCCCGGTTCGATCGCCCGGTCTTGGTTTATGTAGGTTTATTAAAGGGGAATTTCACTCATTGACCTAGGCGAGTGCCAGCCATGAGCCAGCAACAACCGAGTTTCTTCCAGGTCGGCAAGATCGTCAGAACCATCGCCAACTACGCTGCCTATGCGCTCGGCCTCTCGATCATCGTCGGCATCGCGGCGCTGTTATCCGCCTTCGCCGGCCCGCACGTGGCCGCCGGGTGCCTCGCCGTCATCGCCACTATCTCCCTGGTCGCCTTCTTCCGAACGCTCGTGCTCACGCGGGACTTGATGAACTCTGTCCAGGCGCTTGGCGACGCCAGGAACATCGTGCAGTTCAAGATGTTCACCCGCTTCTTGTTCAACTCGATCGTCGTCGGGCTCATCGGTTTCTTCTGGGCGGTCGTATGCATTCTCGTCATGCTCACGCCGTTTTTCTTCCATACGAGTGAAGTTGTTTACGATTTCAACACGGCAACTTTCTCGACGACCGTGTTGGCATCGATGGCCGGCGAAATCACGCTCTGCATCGTGGGGGTCGTCATGGGCCTTTTTTACGTCCCTCATTCCTACAAGGCATGGAAGCTGGTCGATGACTATTTCCTCATACTCCACGACCCGTGGGCCCGCGAGATCGGTTTGCTCGGAACCAAGAAGATCCTGGACGGCCACAAGGTTGCCTTCGGAACCACCTTCATCGTGTTCGGCGCTATCGGTTACCACATCCCGGCATTCGCGCTCTTCATACCGACGATCGCCGTGTGCGCGCTGATCGCGGGCGTGAAGCACATCCAGGGCCTCTACCGCGTCGGCACGGCCTTCTCGCGGGTCTCGCCGCCCCAGCTCGTCCCCTTGTACCAGGTGCAGGCCCAGGCGGCACCCTCAGGCGCGTACGGGCAGGCTGGCCAGCCGTCAACGACGCCACAACCAGCCTACTTCAGGTACCAGCCAAGCCAGTCGATCTACAACCAGGGCGCGCCCGTCCAGCGACCTGCCCCGCCCGACCCGCTGGCCAGTGCGACGGGCATCGAGCGGCAGATCATCCAGCGGAACCAGGCCTTCCTGGAGATACTGGATAGCGATTCTACGTCGCAACAGCGCCAGCGGCAACAGATAACGCAAGCCCCGTCCCCCCCTGCCGCGCAAGTGCCCGCGCGCTTGACGATGGCGCCACCGCCGCCGCGCATCGCGCCCACGGCACCCGGAACCGCCCCTGGCTTGCCTGGCAGGTGCAAGTACTGCCTCGCCGAGCTGCCCTCAAACACGGGAAGGTGCCCCGGGTGCGGCGCTGCGCTGCTCCCGATCTGAAGCGTCCGGTTACTTGTAGGACACGAGGTCGTCGAGCGCCTTCCTGGACGTCGGCTTGGGGACGCTCGCGGGGAAACCAATCGGCAAGATAGTCGCGACGACCTCGTCCCTTCCGAGGCCGAGCAACGCCGCCGCCTTGTCCCGATCCATCGAGCCTATCCAACACGTGCCCAGGCCGAGCGCCCACGCCATGAGGCAGGCCTGGTGCGAGCACATGCTGCTGTCGTGCACGTGCCATTTCGGGGCCACCCCGGAGTCTGCGACGAACGCAATCACGACGGGGGCCTGGTCGATGAAGTTGCCGTAGGTCGCACACTTCCCCAGCGCCTTGATGACCTCCTTGCCCTCGACCACGATGAATCGCCATGGCTGCTTGTTGCTCGCCGACTGGCACCACCTGGCGGCCTCCAGTATCTTCGTGATGGCCCCTTCCGGCACGGGGTCAGGTTTGAATGCGCGTATCGAACGGCGCGCCTTCATGAGCACCAGCAGCTCATCTGGATCCATGTGGCAACTTGACGCGGCGTGCCCTAATGAGTCTTTCCGCGGCGACGCGGCGGGCGGCGTTCAGACAGCCTCGAGGTACTGCCGGGTCTTGGACCTGTACCCGTGCCCGATCTCGCCGAACGCGACGGTCTGCACCATGTGCCGCGAGTGATCCTTATCAAACTTGCCCATCGCCGCCTGGCTCTGCGTGGAGCCCGCGTTTATTGCCATGTACTCGTGGCAGTTGAAGCAAGCCCTTGCCTTGATGTCCATCATTCTCATGGCCTCGGTCAGTTTATGAGTCTCGATAGATTGGAACCCGCCTGGAATAGATACGTAGCTCGCTTATGCGGTGAAACCGAAACCTCGCCCGCGCTTATCATTGTTCCACGAGGTACGACGCGGCGCCGGGGCTGGGCTCATCCCCTCACGTAGAAGAAGAGCGACCGCCCCTTGCCGTCGACCTCCACGCCCTCCTCGTGCCGCAACTGCAGCAAGGCACCCAGCTGGTCGAGGGGGTACTTGTAGGAGAAGACGACGGCACCAGGCCGCGCCGTCGCGAACACGTGCTTGAGGAACCGCTGCACGCCGGGCAAGGTGTACGTGAAGATGAAGTCGTAGCGGCCGAGGTCGTGGTCGAAGAGGTCCCCACGCCGGACAACGGCCTTTTTAGGTTTACTCTTGTCTGTCTTGTTTGTCTCGTCTATCCTGTCTACCATTTGCATGAACTCCTTTATTTAGAAGATAAATTACAG
>JAFGBX010000447.1 GCA_016932935.1 Promethearchaeota archaeon
CTACGAGGACGTGCGCGCGGCCTTCGAGAAGATGATCGGCATGTTCATGAACACGCTGAAGATCGAGACCAAGATCACGAACTTGAAGAACTTGCTCGAGTCGCTCAAGGCCTCCTACAAGGACGTGAACGACATCATCTCGGCCAAGCAGCAAAAGACCATGAACTGGCTCCTGTTCCTGCTCACGATCCTGCAGGCCATCGTCGCGCTGATCACCATCGTGCCCATCGTCTTGGACTGGACGGGATGACTCGCTGAAGAGTCCAAGACTCTTCAGAGTCTTGGATCAAGGGCCGCGAGTTCCTTGCGTTCCCGCACTTGCACATCGTCGGCATGACTTTGCCGGTCATCTCGAAGGCGCAAGATATCTTGGAACAGCACGGCGTGAAGCCCCGGAACGCCATCCACCTCGCCACGGCGATTGCCTCGGGCGCGGGAACGTTCATCACGTTCGACAGCCGGTTGAGCGGCCTCGGCATCATCCCGTGCGATGACCTGTCGTCCCTCGCGAGCCCTTAAGCAAGTGGCCAAGACCCGTAATAAGTTGTTAATTTCTCCACGTTTATTACCCCGAAGCCGGCATAATACCTCAGGACACGATTTAAGCGGGATCGAGCGATAATGAGCATGACATTCATCGTGGGCGGGGTCGAAACACGCAAGACGAAAGCGGGTGCCGACTACCTGGCGCTGAAGATCGGGGACAAGACCGTCTCGTTCTTCGATTCGCCCGACGTGAAAGTGCCGGTGAAGGCGGGGGACGCTATCACGTGCGACTTAAAGCAAGTGCGCAATTTCTGGAACGGGAAGAACTTGCGGGTCGTGGACGCGAAGGCCGCGGCCGTGACGCCGTTCCCCGAGGTGAGCCCGGCAACCCCAGCCCCTGCAGCAGCTACCTTGTCGCCGAAGGGGGCGGGCCAGCCAAGCGATGGCAGCTGGACGGTCAAGGGTGGCTCGCGGACGTACTTCGTCGACGTGAAGAGGGACGGCGCGGGCCAGAAGTACATGACCATCACGGAATCGAGCGGGAAGGGCGGGGAGCGGCACCAGATCGTGGTGTTCGCGGACAGCGTGGACGGACTCGCCGACGCGCTCGAGCAGGCGAAAAAAGCGTTGAAGTAGTCCGCCATTCCAAGACAGGACGCTATCTGGACATCGACATCAACAAAGGGGTGCTGGCGGCTGCCATCGCCCCGGTCAGCCGGCTCCACCAGACAGCACGCGTGTCGACGTCTGACACGGGCTCCCCGGGCCTTGGATCCCAAGGCTGACCCCCTTCTTGTTTTTGAGTAACGCAGTGTACCACGACCGGGGATCGGGCGACGCATCCCATCAAGGGCATCCTTAAATCAAGATTCCTCGTAAGAGGGATCATATTCCTCGTGGATGAGGGAAGAGCCCATGTTCAGGAAAATCCCCGAAGACACGGATTTCGATGACATCTTCGAGTCTTTTTTCAAAAGAAAGGCCAGAAGCAGCCCCTTGGAAACAAGCGGGGATCTGGCCTCCAAGAGGATTTATCAAGCGATCCGACGCGTCCCGAGATCCTTTTTTTACAAGGAAATCCCCGCGCGCGACGATGGCGAGTCGATCCGGTTTTTTAGCGACGGCAACACTACGCGGGAATCAGCTAGCCTGAGGATCGTCTATTTATTCTTGGAGAACTTGAAACTCAACAGGGACGATAATGTACTCATCATCGGGGCCAAGGGTGGGTTTCTTGAGTTCCTCGTCGCGATGCTCTCGGGCGATGTGCACGTCATCGATGCCAACAGCAACGTGATCGCCATCACCGAGAGGAACGTCGGGATTGGCACGAAGAAAGTTAAAGACGCACTGCAGTTGAACGTGTGGGGCCTGGCTTTCCACACGCAAGAGCGGCCCCTTCTCGGCTACCCGGACGAGATGCCATACAACGCCATCATCGTCACCGCCGCGATCGTGAGCGACCCGGCAGATCTGTTCGATCAATTGAGCGACGGCGGGAAACTAATCGCCCCGATAGGCCCGGCGTTCGGGCACCAGCAGCTGGTCCTGTTCACGAAGGATGGGAACCGCATTAGGAGGCAACCGGTGCTCAACGTGAGCTTCTCCCCCCTCGACCTTGGGAAGGTTGCCAAGGTCAAGGGAAGCGTTGGGGCCATCCCCCTCCGGACCGTCCGCCAACCACAGCAACGCACCCCCGCCGGCGACGAACGCCAGGCAGTACCTACGCCAAGAAGGCCGGCCAGTACCCGCGTCCCAGATAGCGCCACGAGAGCTCGGAACGCGGCTGCGGATGACGAGGCGCTCGAAAAACTGATGTCCATATGCAAGAAAATCACATCTTGCAAACTTACCGACGTTGCCTCATCGATCGGAGTGAGAAGGGATCGGCTTATGAAATACTTGCAAGAACTTTCCCTCCTCGATGAAATCGATTTCCGGATCGAGGGAGACATGATCTTCTTCTCGCGCGTCCCTTCAGCGACCCCCGTGGATGTGAGGAGGGCGGCCAAGCGGGGAAGCACCCCGCCGTTCAAGGCCTACGACGGGAACGAGCCATACATGTTCGTCAGCTATGCCCATCACGACAAGGAAGAGGTGTTCCCTCTCCTTAAAAGATTGAATGAGAGCGGAGTTCGCATCTGGTACGACGACGGGATCCATCCAGGCGAGGATTGGACGGGCGTGATCGCGCATAAACTGAAGAACCCGCAATGCCGTTCCTTTATGGTTTTCTTGACGGAAATCTCGATCAACAGGGAGAACGTGCTCAACGAGATCCATCTCGCCACCCAGCAGCGCGATGACGGATTGAACACCCAGAAGATCCCGGTGAACCTCGACGACGTCGAAACCACTGCGGAGATCAACTATAAGCTGGGCCGGTTCCAGCACATCTACCGCAAGCGGCTCCCACCAGAGGAATTCGCGCAGAAGTTGATGACCGCCCCGTCCCCAGACGTCCGCGAATCGACGGCCAGCCTTGACCGGAGAGCGAGGCGCTACTAGAGGCAAGGCATCGTTCGACCTTGAACGGAGGCCAATCACTTAGCCCAACGGGATGACGGGGTGGAGGTCGACGACCGCGTGCTCGCCCAGGTCGTCCAGCCGCTTGTTGGGGGCGATGTATTCCTTCAAGCCGC
The DNA here is from genome assembly GCA_016932935.1 of Promethearchaeota archaeon. Taxonomy (GTDB): domain Archaea; phylum Asgardarchaeota; class Lokiarchaeia; order Sigyniarchaeales; family Sigyniarchaeaceae; genus Sigyniarchaeum. The sequence goes on from JAFGBX010000447.1 coordinate 3,129, forward strand.
GCGTCCCGTCCTCGTCGTACGTGTACCCGTCGCCCGAGAAGAGCGCCCGCAGCTGGACCGCGTGGAACAGGAACGCCCGGACGTCGACCAGGCTCCCCTTGGCCGCCTTCAGCCGCTCGTAGGTCATGAACCCGGGGTCGGAGGGGCCGCGCCGGAAGGCCGCGTCGAGGTCGTACCCCTCGCCCGCCTTGGCCTGGATCTCGCGGAACGGTTTCCGCTTGAGGTCCTTCAACCGGCGGTAGAGCTTCTTGCGGGCGTCGGGGTACACCGCCGCGACGGCCTCTGCCACGTTGTCCCACGTGGCGAGCTTGATGGCGCCGCCCTCCTTGAACACGACGAGCTTGAACTCGTACCCGTCCTCCATCTTGTGCTTGATGTAGTCCTTCTCGTACCCGATGAGGAGGAGCGCGTCGTAGTCGCTCTTCCCGACGAGCCGCGCCAGGCCGTCGCTCGCCATCAACATGACGAGCTTCCGCTCCGGGTCGTCGGTCATGGTCTCGAAGTCCTCCGGTTGCCGGCCGCGGAGGATCCGGCCACACAAGCCCGTGACGGGCGGGTTCTGGCTGGCGGGGTCGCGAAACACGCGCACGAACTCGTTCGGCTCCATTTGGGGTGCACCGGTCACGTCAGACGGTACCATTTCCAGTAACGCGCTCTTGGCTTTTCAAGCCGCGCGCCCGGAGGAAGGCTAGTTAAATCGATTAAATAGGGCCAGCGTGTTGCTACGTAACGAGGGATCATGTCCGCTTTCGACATCGACGCCGCCTCCGCGGTGGTCATCATCGACATGCAGTACGACTTCATCGCCGGGGGGGCGCTCGCTGTGAATGGTGGCGATGCGATCGTTGGCGGCATCAACGATTGCGTGAAGACCTTTTCGAAAAAGGATGCCACGATCGTGTTCACGCAAGACTGGCACCCGAGGGGGCACGTGTCGTTCGCGTCCTCCCATCCGAAGAAGAAGCCCTACGACGAGATATCGGGCGTCCCAGGTGCGGGCCCCGTGCTCTGGCCCGACCACTGCATGGCCGGGACGCACGGCGCCCGGCTGCACCGGAAGCTGAAGGTGGACCTGGCGCACCTGATCATGCGGAAGGGGTACCACCAAGAGATCGACAGCTATTCGGCGTTCATGGAGAACGACAAGAAGACGAGCACGGGGCTGGCCGGGTTCCTCAAGGAGCACGGGATCTCCAAGGTGTTCTTGTGCGGCCTGGCGTTCGACTACTGCGTGTACTACTCCGCGCTCGATGGCGTCGCGGCCGGCTTCAAGACCTGGGTGTTCGAGGACCTGACGCGGGCGGTGGACTCGCCCGCCGGCCGGGCCGCAAGCGCCAGGAAGGATCTCCAGGCGAAGGGCTGCAAGCTGGTAGCGTACAAGAGATGATCGATAAGGGGACAGGAAGACCCGATTCAGAGTGAAAAGGCATGGCACTACTCCCGTTCAATCCCGGCACCGGCAGCGAGGTCAGGGCCATCGCGGCCGGGGAAAGCGGCAAATGGGCGGTCACTGGTGGCGAGGACAACATCTTCACCGTCTGGGACGTCGAGCTGCGAAAGAAGGTCAGCACCCCGGGCGTCGTCCACGAGGGATGGATCCTCGCGGTCGCGACGAGCCCTGACGAGAAGATCATCGCGTCGACGGGGACGGACGGGGTCATCCACCTCACCTACGAGAGGCCGGATGAGGTGGGCGCGGGCGCGCCCTCGGAGCTCCGCGGGCACCTCGGGTACGTCAACGCGCTCTTGTTCTCGCGGCACATGAAGGCGCAGGAGTCTAACGCCCTCTACTCGTGCTCTAGCGACACGTCCATCATCAAGTGGAACCTGAACACGGGCGAGCCCTTGAAGGTATTCGGCACGCGCCGAGAGCCCGGGCGAGTGAAGCCAGGCGACTTCAAGAGGGAGGAGGACGAACCGGCGGGAAAGGGCGTGCCGAGGGGGGAGACCGGCCACGTCAACAGCGTCTACTGCATCGACCTGTCCCACGACGGCCGCTTCCTCGTGTCGGGTTCCAACGACAACAGCGTTCACTTGTGGGACGCGCACACGGGGGTGGTCCTCGACAGGGCCGTGGAGCTGCCCGGTGACGTCCTGACCGCCAAGTTCACGGCGTCTTCCAACTACCTGCTCGTGGGCATGTCGGACGGCTCCGTCCACAAGCACGCCCTGAAGAACACGGAGGCCAGCCCGCGCGGGAGGAAGAGGGCCGATGCACCCTTGTGGATCGGCACGGAGGAGGGCACTGACCTGGTGAGCAGGCGGTACGCCAGAGCCCCGATACGCAAGATACTCGTCGAGCCTGAGAACGAGAACTTCTTCATCACCTTGTCGGGAAAGAACACGGTGCAGATCTGGGACATGCACACCATGACGATCATGGGCGACGTCGACACGACGCCGCTCAACACCTACGGACGGGAGGACGAGGACGGCAACGTCAAGTTCTCCAGCCCCGCCGAGGCGAACAAGGTGGACTACATCAACGACATCTGCATCACGAGCGACGGCCGGTTCATCTTGATCGCGACAAACGGCATAAGGGAATGCGATGGAGACCTTCCGGGCCTATATTCCACGCGGTTCCCGGGATATTGCCAGCACTTGTACAAGCAACTCGAGAACTTGAAGGACCTAGACAACGAGTTCTACACGCGGATCCTGGGGGAGAACCTGAAGGGCCAGATCAACCTCCTGGCCGAGAACAAGGATTCCATAGACCAGGTCTTCAAACGCTTGTTTCCAGAGAAAAAATTACCCGACGACCATTGTTACAAGATGGGGCACTTGTACTCGCCGGAGATCGTCCGCAAGTTCTCCGAGATCATCGACCGCTCCAGGCCGAAGGGGAGGGCGAAGGCCCCTACGGCGTACTACAACGCGCTCGAGCAGCTGCAGAAGTACGTGCAAGGCGTCAAGACCTACCCGGTCGCGTACTGGAAGGGGCTCCGGGCGCTCTACACGGGCGTCCCGAGCTTCCCATGGACGCTGGACGTGTTCTACGCCCGGTACGAGGGCGGCCCAGACTTCGAGCGGATCGAGATGCGGGACGAGGAGTTCAAGCTCGTCCTGAAGGACCGGACGCGGAACTCGCTGTCGTTCAAGCTCGAGATCGACATCCCCCTCATGTTCCTGCCCCTGATCAAGGCGATCTCGTGCCAGATGGAGACCGACCGGGGCGACCTCGAACACCTCGTCTTCGCGGACTTCAGCTACAACCCGTCGACGCGCAAGATCGAGGACTGGACGACCGTGAAGATCGACACGGGGTACCGGATCCGCCCGTACGCGATGCTCACGCTGAAGAACTTCGAGCTCGTCTACGAGGACTCCCTCATCAAGAACTTCGAGGACGCTGGCGCCTCCGTGGTCGGGGATTACATCCACGCGATCAAGTTGAACTTCAAGGAGCCCGTCCTGCCCGCCATCAAGCTCCAGGTCGGCAAGAAGACCGCGGAGCTCTCCAAGCTCATCGAGGTGCTCATGCCGAAACTGGTCGTCATCAACACGATCCAGACGGTCGTCGCCACCGTCGCGGCCTTAGCGCCGGGCTTCTTCTGGCCCGTCGTGACCTACGGTGCCATCGGCGTCATCATCTTGATCTTGATATTCCAGTTCCTCTACAACAGATCGCAGAAATAGGGAAAGCCACATGACCGAAAACCAAACGACCAAGTCGATCCTGTTCACCCAATGCCTGCAGAACGATTTCATCAGCGAGGAGCAGATCGGCAAGAACGGCATCCACATCGGCGAGGCGGAATCCAAGCGCCTGTGCGGCAACCTGGACCGGTTCCTGGGCATGCTCAAGAACCCGGAGCGGAACGTGCACTTCATCCACCTCCGCGACTGGCACGACCCCACGTCGCGCGACCCGCGGGAGCAAGTCGAGATGATGACGTTCAAGCCGCATTGCATCAAGAACACGGTCGGCTCGAAGCTGTACGGCAGGCTCGAGGAGTTCGCCCAGAAGAACGTCTCGACGAACACGATCGTCGATTCGAACGCACTCAACGACGTCCACGGGACCACCCTCGAGAACGTGATCAAGAGCGTCGTCGGGGAGAGCAACCCCGATAGCATCTCCGTGGGCATCATCGGGGTCTGGACGAACGTCAAGGTGCTCTTCCTCTCCTACGAGCTCGCGACCAGGTTCAACTTCACCAAGATCGCCGTGTGCCCGTCGCTCTGCGCGGCCGACACGATCGAGCACCACAAGATCGGCATCGACTTCATGAAGGGCGTGCTCGGCGTGCGGGTCATCGATGACATCGAGCAGTTCCGCGAGTACCTCGGCCTCCACGACGCGAGCCGGAACTTCCTAGCCTGACCTACGGAACTTCTATCCAACGTTGCCTGCACCTCCCAGTAAATCCGGAACGTAACGGCACGGCAGGTTTTGAAAAATGCGCCGGACGGGCGATCCGTTTTCGTCCGAAAACACGCACGTTCAGATGCGGCCGGCGCGGGATGCATCTTATATGTGCCCGCAGCTGGCGGTCGGGGGCCGGCCGACGGTTGCCGGTGGGTACGCAATGGTGAGGCGAGGCCAACGAGGAGGAAGCGAGCTGCGAGCCTGGTCCTGCTGCTGGCGGTGGCCACCGTCGGGATCCTCGCGGGAGCGTGGTGGCTGCTGGGTGGCCCGCCACCCGCCGCCCCGCCCGAATACACCTACGGCGTCCGGAACGCCTTTCCTAACCTCGCATTCACCCAGCCGGTCGGCATATACGACGCGGGGGACGGCAGCGGTCGCTTGTTCGTGGTGGAGCAGGGTGGGCTCGTGTGGCAGTTTGATAACGACCCGGGCACCGCGAGCAAGGATCTCTTCCTCGACGCGAGTGACTTGATATCGACGGGCGGGGAAAAGGGGCTCCTGGGCCTGGCATTCCATCCGAACTACGCGGCCAACGGTTTCATCTATGTCTACTACACGATGATCGGCGTCAACGACGCGCGCCTGTCGCGTTTCACGGTCAACGAGACCGATCCCACCATCGCGAACGAGTCGAGCAGGGTCACGATACTGGACGTGACTCAGCCGTACCCGAACCACAACGGGGGCCAGATCGCCTTCGGGCCGGACGGCTACCTGTACGTCGGGCTAGGCGACGGGGGTAGCGGGGGAGACCCGCTCGGGCACGCGCAGAACCGGTCGACGCTACTCGGCTCGATACTCCGCATCGACGTTGACGATGGGTTCCCGTACGGGATCCCGGCGGACAACCCGTTCGCCGGCAACGTCAACGGCTACAAGGAGGAGATCTACGCGTTCGGGCTGCGCAACCCGTGGCGGTTCAGCTTTGACGATGCCACGGGAACCCTCTGGGCAGGCGACGTCGGCCAGGGCGCGTGGGAGGAGATCGACGTCATCGAGAAGGGCGGGAACTACGGCTGGAACGCCATGGAGGGCGCCCACCCGTACCCGGGCGGCGGGCCGAACGTGACGGCGGTCGTGCCCCCCGTGCACGAGTACGCGAACGCGGGGCCCGACATCGCCGTCACGGGCGGGTTCGTCTACCGGGGGTCTCGGGCACCCGGCCTGGCCGGCCGCTACGTCTTCGCGGACTACGGCTCGGGAAAGGTCTGGGCACTGGAGTACCAGGCGGGGATCGCCGCCTCCAACGCGCTGCTCGTCGACTCCGACTTGCTGATCCCGTCGTTCGGCGTGGACGCCGCCGGCGAGCTCTACATCTGCGCGTACGGCGGCAGCATCTACGAACTGGTCGAGACGCCGGTGATATAGTCGTGTTCTACTCGGGTGAGCGCTCTCTAATTCACGGACTGGAATGCTCGGAACGCTCGTCTCCCGGCGGATCTCCCCTCGGATCAACAAATCGGAGTTTATATTCCCGTTTGCCATTCGAAGGCGTTCCTGCTTAGAATGGAATCGAGATGGAATCCATGGCATTGATCGATTTTGACCTATATAACCAGCCTATTCTGTGCAAATTTTGCGGAAAACCCGTAGAATCCATCCAAATCAAAGATAGCAACCAAGTGATGCGCGAATACACCGTTGGGGATATCTTGGATAACCGTACCAACACGGGTGTTATCGAGGGAATTGTCCTATGCTATCACGCTAGCGAAAGAGTTATTGCGTATCCACTCCCCGACCAATGTGTATACGCTGCCGTATGGCACCACATTTTCATCGGCATGTACGATTCATACGACGCGGCTGAGCAAGCTATGAAGCATTTCGGTATGGGTGAGCTTTTCTTGCTATATAATAAGATTAATGATGAACGGGATAGTCTGTTTTTTTGGATTGCCAAACTCGAACCATTCATTCGATATATATATGAATTCGCTAACTTGCCTGAATCTGAAAGGCAATCAATCATGGACGGAACCAAGACCGATTCGACTGACAACCGCTGGAGACGTTACAGACGGTTCTTGAAGAAACCCAACCCCGTGGAGGCTTTTTTAAAATCCCCGGAGGCACCAAGGCATAAAGATCCTTGTTAATCGATTTACTCCCCGATCCGGCCGAAACTATCGGGAAAAAACGCGTGCGCTCCGTAGGATTCATAGCCATGGCGACCGCGCTGTGCGGGGGCGCGTCGCGCTGCCCCCGCCTTGACCGTCATCACCGAGGAGAAGGAGACGAGTCGAACTCGTCGAGTTGTTCCTGCATCGCTTAATTCTCACGGAATTAGAAGCGTGCATTTAAACCCGCCGGATTCGTCCTGGAAGGATTGAAAGGTGCCGACGTGGTATTCGTCTGGGAGCACGTGCCCTCGTTCTTCCATGTACTTCTTTACGAAATTGAATGCCCTTTCGTACCGTTGATCGAATGCCCCGCAAGCCGGAGTCCAACCCACGTCGTGCTCGTTGGCGCTGGTTTTCGACCCGCCAATGATGTCCTCGACATGCACGGCCACGCGCTTCATGTCCATCTGGCGCATGTCGATCCAACTGGTTAAGTCATCCTCGTATCTCGGGAGAAATTTCTTCCCGAGCATGATGATTTGATCCAAGTCGCCGTTATAAAACGCGTATTAAAAACAAAGAACGCCGGGCACTGCCCGGGGTTCTAAGAGAAGGCGATCCGGGAGGGGGTTTTTATGGGTGGATCGCGTCAAGTATCTCGATACCGATGAAACATCGGACGACCGTGCAGACCCTTGATGAGGATTGCGGCGATCGGCAAGGCGAAGACAAGATGGATTGCGGCTTCCGCGTCGTCGCGACCGCGATTGACAAGACCGCGAAAGAGTTAGCGGATACGAGAAATGAATTGAAAAACGACATCAAGGATAACGAACAACGCCTCGTCAACCGGTTCGACGGCGTTCACGAGCACATGGATCGGTTGGAACAGACCATCGTCGAAACGCTCAGATCCCGGGACAAGAAACGGTTCTTGAAAAAAGAGCGCGAGATCGGCGCGAAGCAAGAACGCCGGAAGCAATGACTCTGTTTTTTCTCCGGGATTCCCGCGATTGCATTAAAGACTGGTTTCCCTATCGCCGAAACAATTGCAAGCCCAATGGCAAGCCCTCTTTGCATCGATCGCGTTGACCTTCTATTTAGAGTCGCAATAAGGAAGGTTTTTGCCAATAAGAAGGTCATATGTAGCAATCTCTCGTCCTTGCTAAGCCAGGAGCTTTTTTCAAGACCCAACGAGTACTCCTGGCGTGGAACGAATCGCCGCCGTCGTGGCCAAGCTGGCCCGCATCCTTACCGCCATCGGCTCCGGGAAGGGGGAACGTGCCGATCCCCTAGACTTGCGAAAGTCGCGGCAACGGGCGGCCCGCGATGCGATCACGTTGCAGGCGTCGCGGGGACCGGCCGTGGATCTCGCCTCGATCGACGCGTGCATCAAGTCTTGCCTCGAACTCTTGTACCGCCTCGATGGGGCGCGTGGCGCCAAGGAGCCGGATGCACCCGCACTTGCCAAGCACGTGTGCGGGCTGGCTGACTGCTTCCCCGGGTTCACGACGAGCGACCACGTGACTCGTTTGGCAGCCCGGCTGGCCGATGCGAGGGCCGTGCTGGAGGGCATCGAGGCGGGCAGGGTGCTCCGGCCGAGGGACGGGGAGCTCGAACCCGCGCCCGGCGGGGGCGCCACGCGGAAGCGAGGGAGGGCCACGACGCTGTGGGACTTCGTGTCGGACGGGGGGGCGGCCGCGGAGCGGCTCGCGAAGGAGCGGATCGAGCGGGCACGGGCGCGGGTCGGTGCTGCCGAGCGCGCGGTCGACGAAGCGGCCTCCACGTACC
>JAFGBX010000448.1 GCA_016932935.1 Promethearchaeota archaeon
GATGCATTGCAGGCCCGACGATTCATCCGCGACGTAGGCGACGTCCCCGCTCACGAACACGCCCCATGCGTTGCCCGGTGTATCGTACGCACCGAGCAACGCTGGCGACGTCGGGTCGGTGATGTTGATGCATTGCAGGCCCGACGATTCATCCGCGACGTAGGCGACGTCCCCGCTCACGAACACGTCCCATGCGTTGCCCGGTGTATCGTACGAGCCGAGAAATGCCGGCGACGCCGGGTTGGTGATGTCGATGCACTGCAGGCCCGAGCCAAAATCTGCGACGTAGGCGACGTCCCCGCTCAGGAACACGCCATAAGCAAGGCCCGACGTGTTATACGAGCCGAGCGATGCTGGTAAAGCTGGATCGGAGATGTCGATGCACTGCAAACCCGATCCATCATCCGCGACGTAGGCGACGTCCCCGCTCACGAACACGCCGCGCGCAAGACCCGGTGTGTTATACGAACCGACCATACCGAAGCTGCTGGTATTTGGAACCCTGGGAAGACCCATGGCCCGCTCCACGACGTGGCGCCCGGCACTCCCCGCCAAGAGCGCCCCCAAGCACGCGAAAGCGAGGCACAACAAGGCAAGTGAGAGCCCCGGAACACGTGCGCTATCCGGTGATTTTGACCGTTTCATTGAAGATTCCACAACCTTTCCTCTATTTTCTCGCAGTAATGAGGCCAACCGAACATCCCCGAGAATTCTTAAAAAACTTTCGAATGTTTATGGAAAACGCGGCAAGGGGCAGTTGGGGGCGATGTGGTGAGGCAGCTCAGCAGAAGCACGTGCACCGCCTGTTATATTCACGAGGCCCGCCCCGGTGCGTGCCAGCCGCCCCTTAACCTTCATCATCTCATAAAGGCTCGGCTCACACGATGCAAGCGCGGGGCGGCGAGATGGACGACCACGGGGCCTCGTATCGCGACGGCTTATCGACGAGCGAGCACCTCAGGTGCTGCCGGACGCCTTCTACAAGGAGTTCGTCTCGAAAGTCGCGGCGTTCAAGAACGATGAGGAGCTCCCCCGGCAGGTGCAGTACCACGAGATGATCAAGGGGCTCTACGACGAGATCGTCCAATTCGGGCCTTCGTTCTTCTCCGGGGACAAGGTGACCAGCTTGATCGACGGGGAGGAGCGGCCGGTGAGCACCTTCCTCTAGAAGCCCACGGGGCCCTTCCGGTCGCCGGCCATCCTTTTTACCCGCTTGTACCGCCTCACCACGACGAGCAGCACCACGGCACACGATGCCACGCAAACGAGAACGATCAGGCCCGTGGCAGGGTCGAAGACCAATAGCACGCCGATCGAGACGACGGCATAGAGCATGATGGTCAAGCTGAAGCCGACCCTGGCGAAGTCCTTCGGCAGGATGTCGACCTTGTTGTTGCGGGCGATGGCGAGCGGGAGGATCGTGTCGCCGAACGGGCTCAAGTTATCACCCCAGATCGTGCCCAGTGCGAGCCCCGTGCCGCCGAGCTTGGCGGCCGCCGTGCCAGGGGCGCCGAACATAACGTTGATGAGGGGGATCATGATCTGGGCGATCGGGATGTTGTCGATGAACGCGCTGGCGGCCGCCCCGATCCAGAACAAGATGAGGAAGGCGAGGCCGACGCTCGAGACGCCGACGCTGGTCAACCCCGTGCCGATGATTTCTATGAGCCCGGCATCCTGGAGGGCGCCGGTGACGATGAACACGCCGAGCAAGTAGAGCAGGAGGGAATAGTCGATCTCCTTGAGGATCTGACGCGTGTTGTGGTGGTTCACGAGGAAGAGGAACGCGGCGCCCGATATCGCGATGGCGTCGGGCTTGAGGACATCGGGGGGGATCACCACGAAACATGCAATTGCGACGAAGAACGTCCCGGCGGCGATCTTCATCATCTTCCGGTCCTTGACGAACGTCCACGGGTCGAACTGCATGAGCACGTCGACCTCGTTGAACTCCACGTCGGCCAACCGGTAATGAAACACGGTTTGGAAGAGGAAGATGGCAAGAAACACCGAACCGATGGAAATGAGCCCGGCAGTGAGGAAGTATTCACCGAACGAGATCTTCTGAGACGCCGCGATGAGGAGGCTTGGTATGGAGGAGATCGGGAGCACGGTCGCTCCCAGCTTGATGCAGAACGACTGCAAGATGATGTAGGGGACGGGGTTCAGGCGCAGGGTCTTGGAGACCGTGACCGTCAGCGGGATCATGATGATGGCCGTGATGCTGTCGGCCAAAACCGAGCTCACCGCGAAGGTGAGGAGCGACACGACCCAGAGCACCTTCACGGGCCTCCCCTTCGTGGCCTTGATGAGCTGGAAGGCGATGAATTGGAAGAACCCCGTCCTGTAGCAGACCGTGGAGATGACCATGATGCCGAAGATCAGCACGATCGCGTGGAAGTTCGTGTAGTTGTCATCGGCAGCGCCGGTTCCCATCAAGTACCCGACGACCACCCCCGGTTCCAAGCCAAGCACCCATACCACGACGAAGAACGCTGCCACCGCGCACACGAGCACGATGGCCGCCCTCTCCATGACGTCCTTCGCGATGGAATAAAGCATCACGACGAAGATCACTAGGAGGATGGCTATCGCGACGTAGTGGCGCGGTTCCAACACCATGCTAGTGAAAAAACGTGAGACGCTTTTGAACGTTTCGGGGCGTCGGCCCGCGGCCGGGAGATCGAACATCACGCGAGGTCGGAAGTTCTCTTCGGTTTTCCGTGTTTTTTCATGTAGGAGGTCCACCATCGTGTCCAGGGCGGCTCGGGCCCGACGCGGTTTTCCGGCATAACCGACAGCATCTTGTGCCCCGAGGCAATCCACATGCTTGTAGCTCTGACATGGTGACACGACTGATGGCTGGCGACGGCGGCACGGCATCGAGTGCCTTGGGCAGGGCCGAGTACCTGGAGCAGCGCGGCGAGTATGTCGAGGCGCTCCGGGCGATCACGGGCGCCTTGCTTGAGGACCCGTCCAACGAGGAGCTCGCCCGGAAGTACCAGGAACTCCAGGCCATCATATGCTGGCGTTGCTAGCACGGCCCAGCCCACTTCTCGTTGGAACGGATCGACCCGCCGGAACAGCTAGCATTTATGCCGGGGGCCCGAAGACCTTACTTGCACGGATTCACCAGGTGGGCGAGCCGATGGAGAACGATCTGAACCTGAAGGGACGGATGGACGATTGGGGGCCTTACGGCCGGCAAGAAGGCCGCACCATCGTCTTCTCGATAGGGAACCCGAACGAGGGGCACGGGCCGGCGCTGCCCCGCGACAACGACAGCCGGTGCGCGAACTACGTCGCGTACAACGTGTGCGAGCGCACCGGGGCGAGGTTCGTCGCGCACATCCCGTTCACGACCGACCGGGTGGGCGAGATCGCCCGCGACTGGAGCCCGGGCTACATGCCGATGGACGAGTGCGTCGAGAGGAGCGTGGCGTTCGTCAAGCAGCACTGCGAGGCGCTGCTCTCCCGTGGCATCGCGTTCGACCGCGTGGCCGTCATCGTCGGCCACGGGGGGAACAACGGGATCGAGGCCTACGGGGAGTGGGGGGAGCTGCGGGACGAGCTGGGCATCGAGGGCATCGGCTTCCACGGCACGATCAAGGTCGACCTGGGGCGGCTCCTGCGGCTGCTCGAGCCCTTCTCCGAGGCCGAGCGGCAGTCGTACCTGGGCGTGAAGGGCGGCCACGCCGACACGGTCGAGCACTCGATCGCCACGCTCTACAACGGGCTCGATTACGGCAGGGTCACCGAGATAAACCAGCACATCAAGAAGCGCGGGATGGACGAGACCTTGAAGAAATGGCCGGTCCTCGGCGGGCTCGGCGGCTACTTGAAGTTCGGCGGCGAGCGGTACGAACCCCTGCGGAAGGTGGCCGGCCTCGTGGAATGCCTCGCGAAGTTCGAGGAGGACGGCCAGATCTTCGTGTACCCCCGGCTCGCCAGGCTGCTCATGGAGGGCTCGATCGACGCGACCGCGCGTGCCATCAGGCCGGCCGAAGGGGATTGACGGCGGGAGTCGGAACCAAGTTTGTCGTGGGGTTAAGGGCATACTGGATTAATTTGCCAGGTTTGGTAACTCCTCGTCCGGAACCATCATCCATAATTAATCCCTCATCTAAAATCATTTGGATGATCCACGCATCAATATCAGCTTGGTGGGCTAGAATGTCCTCTAGGAAAGCGATGGGGCCTTTTACGCTGTTTTCGTCGAGCACGCCGCCCGTGTACGTCGCCTGGTAGAATGCTTGCACGCCGGTCACCATCAACTGCTTGGCGTTGTAGGGGAACCTGACGAGCACCCGATGCGAAGGCCATCCCTCGTAGAATAGTTCGACATAGACATAGTTGTTGACTATTCGCATCTGGCTCCTCGGGTCTATGAATACCAGGTGATTCGTGGACGCGAAATCATCTATCTGGTTGAACATGAAGTCCCGTTGGGCGATTTCATCCAGCCCGGCGAGGACGGTCTCGCCCACGATGCCCAGACTCTCCGCCCGATAGAACACCTCCAATAAGTGCTTCCCGAGAACCCAGTGGCGTGACGATTCGGACATCAAGGCCAAGGTCTCCACGTCTAATGCAGCACCCCGGCATTCCATCCCTTTCATGGCTGAGAGCACCAGGCGCGAGATCTCCCGGATCCTCCGAGAAATCTCCTGGGCAAGTGGAGTCAACTCTTCAGAGTTAACGCTTTCTGTCAAATACCGATTCACAGCAGGCTGGCCGAGGAGCGAGTTCAACCAGGTGCTCAACTGGTCTATCTTTCCCTCTGTTGAAGTGATCTGGCTCCACGCAACCTCGTCGACGGGGAAAGAGCGCTTGATAAAGGGTACCATGCCGCGATCCTCGTCGATGAGATAGGCCATTATCATCTTCACCCAATCAGCGCTTATAACCGGTTGCGCCGCCGCCACGGTCTGCGTGGGGGTGATCAATCGACAGGCTCTCACCAACGAGGTGAAATCATCGCCGCCAACAGGCAGACGAAGGCCGCCTCCCGCAATATATCGATGTGCATGCCTGAACATGTCTGTCAAATCATCACCAAGGATCAAACTGGCGAGCTCGCAAAAACTATTCATCTCAATCTCCACAAGATCATTTTGTACCAAATTCGGATCCAAACCGTAGATCCTGGCAAGTCTTTCTTCTAATGCCGTGGCTCCTTTAAGGGTGAACCGAGCGCTTAGTGTTCCAACATGTGAATACCTTCTCAAGTCATTCTGCTGGGTTTGTCCACCAAGGAACCATCGCCCTTCTTTGGCATCATAATTCTCTCTCATGATGTATTGCGCTGGTTTCTTTCTCGAATATCTCTGCCACGACATCGAAGTGAACGTATCTCCATTCGTCGAAGCAAAATGCTTCATCAGCGTGCGGATACCTCCGGTTTTTTTTGCGGCCGGCGCGGGCGGCGATCGCAAGCATCGGACGGGCAAGGCGGCCGGTATCCCGCCGCGATGCGCCCGCGAACGCTCGTTCACTCGCCCGCGCGGCCCCGACGCGAACCGGCGGGACGGGGCGGGGCCGATCCTCGATTTATCGGCCGATCACGGGCATTATTCCGCCATTTTTTTTGTTTGCCATCATCGCGCTAGAAACGATAACGAGGCTTGGCGAGCGACCGCGGATGACAGCCCCTCGGCCATGCTCACCAATATATGCACCCGACACTTGGAGATGATCGGCAGAGTGTCTGCAGAAACGAGGGGCATGCGATCCGGTTTTTTATCGCCGAAAAATTTTTATATAACTAAGTGGATATCTACATACTACTAGGTAGTTTTCTACATACCCGCGCCGAATGCGATCTTCAAAAAAGAGTCATCTCTTGAACCCCGTTTGTAGAAAGGAGTCCGCTCTCGATTCTTTCTTGGATTTCACAGACATTACTGTTGAGGATTGAAAAACCGTGCGAATATTATACGTGAACGCCGGCAACGCCGGCTCGCTCGGGCTGGACACGTTCCTCTGCGCCCCGCCCCTCGCCTTGATGTATCTGACGCCGACGGTACCCGAACACAAGAAGTTACTCGTCGACTTGAAGGCGAACCCGAACATCCCCGAGAGCACTCTCAGGCACCTCATCCAGAGGTACGACCTCGTCGCGATCTCGTCATACACGCCGTCGATCAAGAACGCCATGTGGGTCGCGTCAATGGCGAAGGAATACGGCAAGCCCGTCATCCTCGGCGGGTACCACGCGTCGCTCGTGCCCGAGGTCGCCAGCGAGCCCATGTTCGACGTGGCCGTGCAGAACGAGGGCGAGCTGACTTACCCCGAGGTCGTCAAGATCCTCGACCGCGACGGCCAATGGACGCCCCACAACCTGAAGTCCGTGAAGGGCATCTCCTACAAGAACGAGGGCAAGTTGGTCATCAACGAGCCACGCCCGCTCATCAAGGATCTCGACACGCTCCCGATGCCCGACCGCACGCTCATCGGGAACACGAAGTACGAGTATTTCGGCGCGTCGATAGATGCACTCGAAAGCTCCCGTGGCTGCGTCGGCCAATGCAATTTCTGCTGCGTGAAGGAACACACCCCCACCTGGCGCAGGAAGTCCCCGATGCGCGTTATCAACGAGATCCAGGAACTTTCCCGGAAGACGAAGTGGATCGGGTACCAAGACTCGGAGTTCACGATCAACATGAACCGCGTGCGCGAGATCTGCGACCTCGTGATCGAGTACGGCCTCGACAAGCAGTGGTACTCGGCCCAGGTCCGCGCCGACGACCTGATCCGGGACAAGAAGACGTTCGGCAGGATGGTCGACTCCGGGTTCAAGATGCTCTTCATCGGCATCGAGACCGCGCACCAGCGCAGCCTCGACCGCATCGGTAAGAAAATCAGCGTAGACACGATCAAGCAAGCCGTGAAGATGTGCCACGACTACGGCGTGGCTGTCCTCGGTGCCATCATCATCGGGAACCTCGGCGAGACCTACAAGGACGTCTTGAGGACCATCGAGTACGCGAAGGAGCTCGAGATCGACATCGCCCAGTTCACCGCCCTCACGCCCCTGCCGAAGACTGGGCTCTGGGACGAGGCGAATAGGCGAGCCTGGATAGAGGACTACGACTGGACGCACTACGACTTCACCAGGGTTGTCATGCGCACGCCGGATCTCACCCGCTTACAAGTCGCCGAGCTTGTTCGTAAGGCCTACCACAGCTTTTACGTCGGATCGTATTGGGGATCGTACTTCTTTGACAAGCTACCCCGGTACGTGACGAACCGCCGCAACTGGTGGTTCTTCAAGATGCTCGGTGGATTCATGAAAAACATCAAGCCTATTCAGAAGCTCATCATGGATCTCAGCACCCCGACCAAGGCCGAGAAAAACGAGGCCGTGATGGCAAGGCCATCCAAGATCGCCATGACCGTCCCCGATGAGCAAGTCACCAAGAAGGCCATTCCCATCTTGGAATGATCGAACGCTTGTTACCATTTTTCCTTTTCCTCCATTCAATAGGTGCTTCACCGAGGCGTGAACGTGGCACCACGCCTTGTCTTACCTCGTGTAACTCCAGAAGCAGCAATGATGCCATCATTGCCGGGGAGAGCCGTCTATTGTTTCATGTTGAACAAAATGACCGCGAAGTTTATCTCTTCTAAACATTGATTATCTTTTTTCGAGAAACAACTCCCTTCTTTCAAGGGCTTTTTAAAGCTCGTTGAAAATCGGGGGGAACAACTTTATGTGGGAGCTACCTTCTTGTTGAAATAACACGTGCTTGCCCATTCGCGGTTCTCGTGGCTCGTAGTACGTGGATTAGCACCAGCTGCGTGAGAGACCATAGCGTGAACTATCGTGAAAGCGTTCGATGACAAGTACAGATATAAAGATCCAAGGATCCAGCCGCGCATGCAGCTACGATTCGATATTTGCAAGCATTTCGAGTCATGGAGTGCCGAGAGCCAGCGAAAAGTCAAGGCATCGTTCGCGGAGCTTCGAGAGGACGATAAACAACACGATCTACGCGATCCGCCTTTGTTGGACTCGACGCGCAAGCCTTTGAAGAGATAGACTATCAAGTTGCAGGTGAAAAAACCATGCTTCTCCAGGTAGATACAGGAAACGCGTCGTGGATCTTGACCGCCACGTGCCTCGTCTTGATCATGACGCCTGGCCTCGCCATGTTCTATGGCGGGCTGATTCGAAAGAAGAACGTGCTGGCCATGTTCGGCCTTTGCGTGGCAGCGATGATCGCGGTCAGCATCCAGTGGTTCCTCGTCGGTTACTCGATGGCCTTCGGGAATTCAATCGGTGGCTTCGTTGGCGACTTGTCCTATGCCGGCCTCAACGACGTGTTCTTGATGCACGAAACTGCGACTGGCGTTCCTGCGACAGTGTTCGTCGTGTTCCAGTGTATGTTCGCCATGATCACGGCAGCGATCCTCGCCAGCCCGTTCGCCGAGCGGTCGAAGTTCGGCAGCTTCCTCGTCTTCATTAGCATCTGGTCGCTTATCGTGTACAATCCGATCGCGCACTGGGTGTGGGCAACGGGCGGCTTCTTGTCCCAGGCCGGAGTGTTAGATTTCGCCGGCGGCACCGTCGTCCATGTCAACGTCGGTTTCTCCGCGGCGGCCGTGGCACTCGTGATCGGCAAGCGCCAGGGATTCAAGAAGGATCCGATGGAACCGCACAACATCCCGATGGTCGCCATGGGCCTTGGTCTGCTCTGGTTCGGCTGGTTAGGCTTCAACGGCGGCAGCGCGTTAGCCGCCAACGAGTTCGCTGGCCTCGCGATCATCAACACGAACCTCGCGGCGTGCACCGCGGCGCTCGTGTGGATCGTGCTTGAATACGTGGACAAGGGCAAGAAGAAGCCGAGCATGATCGGCATCTCCACCGGCGTGCTCGCGGGCCTCGTGGCCATCACCCCCGCGGCGGGCTACGTGCAGCCGTGGGGCGCCTTCATGATCGGCCTCCTCGTGGACTTTGCGGTCTACCCGGTTCTCAAGTGGCGAACCAGGTCGAACCTTGATGAATCGCTCGACGCGTTCGCGTGCCACGGCATCGGCGGCGTTACCGGCGCCATCCTCACCGGCGTGTTCGCGTCGGTCAACGGCGCCACGGGCCTGGTCGCGGGCGACGCGACGCAAGTCGCAATCCAGGCTTTCGGCGTGGTGTGCGCTGCGGGCTTCGCCTTCGGCGTCACCCTCGTGTTGGCGTTCTTGCTCAAAAAGACCATCAAGCTGCGTGTCAAGCCAGATGAGGAGTACGTGGGTTGCGACGTGAGCGTGCACAACGAAATCGCCTATGTTTGAACAATAGAGGTGAAACGAAGTGAAGCTCATCATCGTCATCATACGCCCCGAGAGATTGCACGATGTCAAGGTCGCGGCTACCGAGGCTGGCGCCAAGGGCATGACCGTCATCGAAGTTAAAGGACGCGGTGACCAGAAGGGTATCAAGCTCCAGTCCCGTGGCGGCTCTTACGAGGTGGAATTTATCCAGAAGGTCAAGATCGAGATGGCAGTGAACGACGAAGTGGTTCCGGCGGTCATCGAGGCTGTAGTAAGGTCTGCTAGAACCGAGCGGGGGCCAGGAGATGGTAAAATCTTCGTGCTCCCCATCGAGGAGGTCGTTCGCATACGCACTGGCCAAAAAAACTGCGACTGCCTCTGATTCTTGCCTTATTTCCCTATTTGGTTTTTGTTTTACATGACATGTCTTCTGCATCGTTCAAGAATGCCCCGCATGCGCGAACAGGGCTGCCATGACACGAACGGCTGCGAGCTCGGAAACCGCAAGGGATGCGGGGTATGCCACGCTCGTTGGGAGCCCGCCGACCGAGGCACTTCTGGCACCTCGTCGACCCCGTGAGTTTTAATACGTTCGCATTGCATCACCTCATTGGTGAGCGCTGATGGATGCCGGGACGATGTACTCGAAGAACCAGTCGGCGCGCTTCGACACGTTCCAGTCCGCCTACGAGCACCTCGGCCGCGCGTGCTCGGGCCTGGAGAGGGTGCGAGTGAGCCTCGCCTCGATACCGGGCATGGTCGGGAAGCCGCTCTTCATCCCGATCTTCTCGCGGGGAAGTGGCGGTGCGATCGTCGCCGAGGCACGCCTCATGATCAAGAAAGACAGGCGGTTCGGCCTGGACCGGTTGGTGTTGCGTACCGTGGTCGCCGCGCGGCTCTTCAACGACGGGGAGCGGTTCCGCGTCGACGTGCTGGTCGAGGGGACGTGGGACGAGTCGTACTGGGGGCCGGAGGACTCTCGCCGCCTGGGGGACTTGCACGACTCGCTCGTCTCGATCGCCGCGCAGCCGCCCTCGCTGGCCAATGGCGCGGTGCCGACCTCCATGCTCATCCTGTCGCAGGCGCTCTCCGCCCGCCGGGGCGCGGTCGTGGGCCTCGTGCACGTGAAGGATGACCTGTACTGCGTGACCGCGAGCACGGCGTGGCGGAGGGCCCACCACAAGGACCCGGAGATCATCCTCTACTACAACGCCGCGGACGGCAAGGTCGGAACCCAGTTCCTCAAGCGATCCCACGTGAACGCGCTGTGCAAGGCGGCCAAGGCCATCGAGAGCGTGGATCTCGACCTGGCCGAGAAGATCGCCCAGCTCAAGCAAGAGCGGCTCATCGAGCAAGCCAACCAGCGCTACGCTGTGCAAGACACGGCGACGGCGATGGCGTTCCAGACCGGCTATATTATGAGCGAGGTGGATCCCATGTTCATGTACATCGCCATCCAGGGGCTCGACTCGTTCGGCTCCTCGGTCCGCGCGGCTGGCGGCTCCTTGCGCTTCGAAAGCGTGAGCATCACGGGCGCGGGGCGGCCGGGTGGATCCATCGGGGCGGAAATCGGTGACCTCTTCAGCGGGGATTCCGGGGACGACAGCGGCGCCCTCGTCATCATCATCCTCATCGCCGTGGTCGTGTTCCTCGTGACGGCCGGCCTGGTCATCTGGGGCGTCCAGAAGGCCATGACCCGCGCGGAGCGGGGCGACGCCTCCATGACCTACTACATCGGCAAGGTGCCCCCCGCCACCGCGAAGCGCGCGAAGGCCGCGGGCAAGGGAAATCCCGCTGCGGCGGTCTCGATCCACCGGTACCGGGCACCGCGCATCTATGCAGACGACATGAAATCGAGGTGAGCGGGTTGGCCGGTGGCACGCATCCGCGAGGCAGCCGCCCCGATGGCGACGCTGGCGACGAGGAGGAGGTGGGCGACGCCGAGGGGGGGCCTCGCAAGGGGCCAGGGGCGCTCCACGTCGTGCCCGCGGGCCCGCCGCCCGACGAGACGGCCA
>JAFGBX010000449.1 GCA_016932935.1 Promethearchaeota archaeon
GAGAGTGAATTCATAACGAGTTTCCTATGAAAAATAAGTAAATGAAAGCCTATTTCAAGAAAAGTTCATAACTTAGAAACTCAAGAAATTATTAAACATCTGGATGTTCGGCGGGTAATCCTTGAGGTCTGGCCGGTTAGAAGCGTATCGCGTGAAGAGCACCGGCAGGCGTGCCTCGCGGAACGCGGCGATCAACGACGTGATCCACGGTACGACGACATCCGTCACCCGCTTCGCGAAATAATCGAGCACGCCGGGCGCGAACGTCCCGAAAAACTTGGCAATGGCACCGTCGCCGCTCACCTGGTACCCTTGCATATCGATCACGAGCAACGCGCTGTGCGCTACGTCGAGCGGCGCGCGTATCCCGCGCTTGGCGGCGAGGAACGCGTCGATCTTTACATCTGGCTCCATGAATCGATCCTCGGTCGAGTATCTATTTCAATGCTTTTTAGAAGAACACTTGATCCTTGTCAAACTTACTATACATTTGCCTGATGGCAAATGTGAAGCCTTCCCTGAGCGTGAGCGGCAATCGGGGCTGGGGGTCGGTCGTCCCGTGCTTCTTGCACAGGGCACCTATCCATGCTTCCATCGCGTGGTCGAGGGGCTTCGTGATGTTGGGCACCTCGTCAACGATGTTCCTCGCCTCGCCTGGATCGAACATCAGGTCGTACAGCTGCTCTGCTGGCATTGACGGGTACCCGTCGACCTTCTTGATGTATTTCCATCGGTTCGTGCGGACGGCGCGCTGCTTCTGGTAAGTACTCTCTAGGATAAGCACCGCCTTCCGCTCGGCCCCGCCCGGGTTCTTGGCGGGATCCGCCGGGGCCGCCCCGAGTTCACACGCTGACGGGGGAATGACATCGCGCTCGTCGAGCATGTTCGGGAGGAGGCTAACCCCGTCGAACGCGTACGGCGGCCTACCAGCAACGCCGAGTACATCGAGCAGCGTCGGCACCATGTCGACTTGCGAGGCGAAGCCCTCGACCCGCTTCCCGCCCACGATGCCCGGCACCTTGAGGATGAACGGGACGGAGCAGTTGGGATCCGTGAGCCCAACGTGGCTGAACATGGCGCGCTGCCCGCAGATCAGGGCGTTGGTCTCGGCCATGGTCTCCCCGTGGTCGCTCGTGAGCACCACGGCGGTCTGGTCGGTCAAGCCGAGCTCGTCGAGCTTGTCGAGCACGATGCCAACGTGGTAGTCGGCGTAGGCGATGCCGCCATCGTAGAGCGACACGACGTAGTTCGGGTCGGTGACGTCCTTGTACCGGCCGTCCAGCTTCCGCGCCCAGTCCTTCAACCACCCGCCGATGTTGCAGCCGTAGAGCTGGTCGAGGGCGTGATTCTCCGGGTCGCGGGGATCGCGGCCGCCGGGGTAGAACTTGCAGAATGGCTCGGGGGGCACGTAGGGCGTGTGCGGATCCCAGAAGTGCACGAACAAGAAGAAGGGGCGGCCCCCGCGTTCCCTCTCGATCTCGTCGAGCAGGTCCGTCGCTTGCGCGCTGATCCGCGGGGCCGGAACCACGTGGCCACCTTGCAGCTGCTCGAAGTTCGGGACGGCGGCCTTGTACTTCCCGTCCAGCTGCTTGAACGCGTGGCGGTCGAAGGCCCGGTTCAGGTGCGAGCAACTCCCTTGCGGGAAGTCGGCGAGCGTCGTGACCTGTGCGTTGAAGTACCCGGCCGCCTTGAGCAGTTCAGCGAGCATAACCACGCCCTCGCGCGCCGGCCACCTGTTGCCGTGTGCGACGATATCGTGCGACGTGGGATAGAGGCCGGTGAACATGCTCGTGTATCCGGGCAGCGTGCAGTTCGAGACCGAGAAGCACTCCTCGAACAGCGTGCCTTGCCTCGCGATGCGCTCGTCGATGCAAGGCGTCGTCTTCTTGCCGTACCCGTGGCAGCTCACGTGGTCGCGCCGGGTCGTGTCTATCGAGATGAAGACTAGGTTCAGCTTGGGTTCCATGGATAGGACATCGGTACTAGCTATAAAATGGCTACCGCTTAGTCGGAGACCATGGATTGCTTCGTTGGCGTCATATCGTGTAGTTTGTGGTTTTTCTCGTCGTTATGATTATATCAATTTCCGTGGTGGCCCCGTTTCTTCTCTGTCTACGATCGATAAAGATAATAATGGTCGTTTGTAGATCAACACATGCGATGGATACTTGACGCAAATGCTTTGGTTTACATGGTAAAAGCGAAATTGTCGGATGCATTCATCGAACTGACGAATAAAGACGTTGTTATCGATACAAGCGTGTACAAAGAAGCCGTTGATGATGGAATAGCCCAGCACCATATCGATGCCATGGACGTCAAAAAGTTCTTGGAGCGGTATCAAATCCCGTCGATACCCGTAGATGTTTCCAACGATATCGAGCGTTTCAAGGACGCTGGGGAAACAAGCTGTTTTCTATTAGCCCGCCAGGAAGGCATCTGCTTAACGTCCGATACACGAGCCTTGAAGAAGTACAGAAACCAGGGCGTATCGTGCATGCAACCTGACATTTTCTTCCTAACCAAGTACTTGGAGAAAAAAATTAGTGAAATCGACCTGGAACGCGCGTTGGACGCGCTCATGCAAGTATACGCAACAACGCCTGAGCGCAAGCTTGAAATTCTAACAGCTATCAAGAAACCATAAATTGAGGCGCCACGCCATGAGCAGGACAGTAAGCACGAGGCTGGATGAAGATGAGATCAAGAAGTTGAACGAAATCTCGAAGGAAGAGCACGTCGACAGATCCGGACTTATCCGGAAGTTCCTCCTTGACCAGATGAAGCAGCACGAGATGAAGAAAGCAGCTGAATACTACCGGAAAGGCATCATGAGCCTCCAAGAAGCTGCGACGTCTGCGGAGGTATCCTTGTACGATATGATAGACCTCGTCGAGAAAGAAAGGATCAGGCCCCCGGTGCAAGCAAGGGACGAAATCATCAGTGAAATCCATGAAGCCATCGAAAGTGGAAAAAAGGTGAGGGAAGGGAAATGAATCTAACGTCCATTCGCGTCATCTCGACCACGATCCCATCGAACGAGAAGCCGGCCAGCCGCGGCACCTTTTACCCGCACTGCTTCTCGACTCCCAGAGGAGCCGTACAACCACTCAAGAAGGGAGAAAGAAAAATCTGCGGCCATAATTCCTACATGTCTACACGTCGTGCCGTGTCCGGGGCCGGGGCTTGCACTTCATTGGACACCGGAAGTAGCTATAAAATGGCTACCGCCTAGTCGGTGACCATGGAGGCCACGTCCGCGCGGCGCATGCCCTTCGCGTTCGACCCCGGCGGGCGCCTCGAGGCGATGTACGCGGACTACACGACCCGGGCCGTGTACGTCCCCGTCCGGGACGGAACCAGGCTCGCCGTGGAGGTGCTGGTGCCCGACGGCGCGGCAGGCGAGAAGTTCCCGGCCGTGCTCATCCAGGAGCGGTACTGGCGCGCCATGCGGCTCCGGATCCCCTTCAGGTGGTTCTTCCGGCGCATCCCGATGGTCGACAAGCTCGTGCACCTCGTGTGCGACCGCGGGATCGCCGTCGTGTTCCTCGACGACCGCGGGACGGGCGCATCGTTCGGCACGAAGGACTACCCATTCGCACCGGCGGAGGTGGAGGACACGGCCGACGTCATCGACTGGATCGTGCGGCAGCCGTGGTGCGACGGTGACGTCGCGGCGTTCGGTAGCAGCTACACGGGCACCATGGCCGAGCTCTCGGCGTCGCGGGGGCATCCCGCGCTGAAGGGCGTCTTCGCAATGCATTGCTCGTGGGACCTGTACGCGAGCATCGGCTTCCCCGGCGGGCTCTGGAACACGGGGTTCCAGCGGCCCTGGTCGATCCTGACGCGGTACCTCGACAAGAACTCCGTCCTCGGTTACGTGAAGCTGCGGCACCTCCTCCCGGCCATTTTCCTCCAGGGGGTAAAGCCGGTCGATGAAGACTTGCGCGGAGCGTTGCTGAAGCAGGCCGTGAAGGAGCACGAGCAGAACCATTACGTCATCGAGACGAGCGAGGGCATCACGTTCCGCGACGATCCCCTCGATGACGTGGGCATGACGGTCGACCGGATCAGCGTGTTCGCCTACAAG
The DNA here is from genome assembly GCA_016932935.1 of Promethearchaeota archaeon. Taxonomy (GTDB): domain Archaea; phylum Asgardarchaeota; class Lokiarchaeia; order Sigyniarchaeales; family Sigyniarchaeaceae; genus Sigyniarchaeum. Next base: position 4,091 of record JAFGBX010000449.1, read on the forward strand.
GATCGGATCGAGGGGTCGGGCGTGCCGTTCTACTGCTGGAGCTCGTGGTTCGACGCCGGGTACGGCCAGGCCGCCATCGACCGGTTCCTCACGTTCTCCAACCCGCAGCGGGCCGTCATCGGGGACTGGAACCACGGCGCGCTCTTGCGGGCGAACCCTTTCTTTCCGAAGGACAGGAAAGTGAGGATCCCGCAGTCGGAGCAGGCGGTCGAGTGGATTAACTTCTTCGACAGGGCGATCCGCGGGGAGGTGCCCCGGGAGAAGGTGCTCTGGTACTACACGATGGGCGAGGAGAGGTGGAAGCGGACGGCGACGTGGCCGCCCGAGGGCACGGCCATGCAGCGCTGGTTCCCCTGTGCGAACCATGGCCTGCTGACCAATCCGGACGAGGCCGAGGACGGCGCGAGGGACGTGTACGAGGTGGACTTCTCGGCCACGTCGGGGAGGAACAACCGCTGGTGGTCGCCCATCGGCGTGGCCATCGACTACCGATCGCGGAAGGAACAAGACAGGCGACTGCTCGTGTATGACTCGCCTCGACTGGTGTCGGATTGCGTGATCACGGGGAACCCCGTGGTCAAGCTCTCCATGTCGTCCACGCACGAGGACGGCGCGGTCATCGCGTACCTCGAGATCGTCCAGCCGAACGGCTATGTGGTCTATCTCACGGAGGGTAACTTGCGCCTCATGCACCGGAAGGTCAGCAAGAGCCCGCCACCGTACGTTCAATCGATGCCCTACCATTCATTCAATCGCGAGGACGCGATGCCCATGAAGCCGGGTGCCGTCGAGGAGGTCAGTTTCGGGATGCTCGCGGTGTCCGCACGGGCAAGGAAGGGGGACAGGATCCGCCTCGCAATAGCGGGTGCTGACAAGGACAGCTTTCCCCGGTATCCAGCCGAAGGCACGCCGCGGATCGAGGTGCGCCGATCCGGCACGATGTGTTCGTTCCTGGACATTCCCGTCTCGCCTACATAAACGAAGTTACCTGATGATCAACTATGTTCACCCTCGACAAGAAGGAACTCTTAAAACTCCCCCGGATCGCGCTGATCTACGGCGATGGCGAGTATGCCAGCTGGAAGGAGCCCATCAAGAGGTCGTTCGAGATCCCCACGACGATGTTCGCCGATGTCCACGCCTCGCGGGTGAAGGAGGCCTTCCTAGACAAGCGCAGCCAATTCCTTCTCTGCATCGTCTCCCCGGGGGCATCGGCGCAGCAAGGTGCCGATCTTGGAGAGCATGCTGGTTTGTGGGTCGATTACTTGAACCAGGGTGGCTTCTTGATGCTCTTCGACGCCGAGACTACCTGGCTGGGGAAGCTGGGCCAGCGGTTCGCTGTTGCCCCGCGCGCGATGGACAGGGCGAGTATCGCGGCGATCAAACCCCGTGGGATCCGGCTCGAGAGCAGATTACTAGCGAACCAGGGTTGCGCGGAGGGGATCGAAAACCTCGGCCCGTGGATCGGGGAATACGCCGGATGGGATCCTAGCTGGGAAGTCCTTGCAGAATCGGAGAGCGGCGGGGCGCTCGGGCTCGCGCAGTCCTTTGGAATGTCGAAGATCATCTTGTTCACCGGGCTACTCGCCAAGGACAACTTGATCAAGATAATCCCCGTCCGAATGCTCATCGCCAGCGCGTCGGAGACGTGGTTCCGCGAGACCGCCGCGTCCATGTATGATATGAAATCCGGGCTTCACTGTTCCGTTACACTCAACCGGAAGATCCACGTGAGCTTCCTACCCCTCATATGCTCGGTTAACATCGGCTCCATCGGGAACCGTCGCATTGGCGGGCACCTGGACATCGAGATACAAGTAACCCGAGGGGCAGAGACCTGCTATCGGAAGGAGTATCCACCCAAGGAGCTGATCAACGGCACAACCCTTGTCGATAACCTCACGATCGACCTGTCCTCGATCAACGATCATCCCATCGAAGACGGGGACTATTCCCTAAAAGCTATGGTAAGCCTATCAGATGAAAGCGGCAAGCACATACAGCTTTCAGAAGAGATAGAGTTTTCCGTCAATACCCGGGAGATCTCCGAGATCTGGGGGGAGCTCCACCGCATGAGGCTGGCGACGGCTCAGGAACTGGGTCAATTGAGGGGGGCCTTCGAGGGGCAAGACGCTAACGGCGACCCGGAGCACCAAGAGGCGGTCATCGCGAACGCATCGCGGGGGATGGGGCTCGTCTACCTGCTGAGCCGCATCGGCATCTGCTACGAGATCCTCGAAAACGTCTTGGGGGAGGCGGTGGATCCTGGCACGCCGTTCAAAGTGAAAGGGAAGATCACCGCGCCCGTCCACGTCAATATCGGAGCCATCGCGGAACTCCGGCGGGTCTACGATGAGTGCCTCGCCCGGATGGCCTGTGTTCCCGGTTTCACGGCAAAGGTCGCTATAAACGCCCGATACCGCCTCCTCCAGGCCCTGACATCCCGCGCCGGCAGTGGCTGCGTGTGGGAATGCAAGCCGGTGAGCGGGGCGAGCGCCTTCATCCAGGGCTTCGGGAACAAGACCCCGCAGGAATCCATGGCGATCTTCCACAACGGCTTCTGCGTGGCGAGTGCATCGTGCGTCGTCGAGGGGAAGGAGGTAAAACTGCAGAAGTACATGGGAGCATTCAAGGAACAACACCCGGAATGCGAGGAGATCGGCCACCTCGGCCTCCTCGTGTGCGGGTCGTTCAACCACCAGAATGCCGTCTGGCATGGTATCATGCGGAAGGACGACTTCGTGCTCCGAGCAAGCTCCTTCTCCCGCAAGGGGATCTTAACCATCGCAGAGCATGTGGTGGATGGGACACCCATCTCGCATGATGAGGTTGCTGCCATTGCGGCGGACACCTGGGGCATCATGAAGCTAGATTCGGGTCTCGACGTGGGGACACTCCTCACCCACGTCAAGGGATCGACCTTGATCTTACCAAGAGGAGAAGCAATGGAAGTAGGGAGAGCCGACGCGATCGTCAAGGCCCTGGAGTTCGTCGACGTCCGAGGGGAAGGGGATGCATCCACCACGGCACCGGAGAAAGCGACGGTGTTACACGTCGACGAGGGGGTGGAATGTCGCGCTGTTCTCAAGAATGATGGAGAACGGAACGCCCTCCACCTGCAGTTCGGGAAGGGGCTCGGCATCAGCGTCCGAGAGGCCCTCAAGTTCCTGCACTTGCTTGGTAAGTATTCCTCGCACGAACTGGCCTATTACGTGGGGGATTTGCACTCGCACTCCACATTATCTGACGGGATGTTCAACCCCGAGGACGTGGGCATCGCGGCGTTCAACTGCTTCATGGACTTCTTCGGGCTGACGGATCACCACACCATCGCAGGTTCCGATTATTTACTCCGAGCCTCCAAGGAACGAGGGTGGGGCGTGGCGATCATACCGGGCTGTCAGGAGGTGACGCAATTGAACGCGCACCACATCGCCGTCTGCGCGCGGCAGTCTATCTTCGAGCTTGTGGAGCCGGAAGGCATCTTGGCCGAATACGACAAATCGGGTGCGAGGCTCAAGATCTTCGCACACGCGAGGCAGCCACACCCGTGGAACGAGAGCCTCATACAGCTCGGGAGCAAGAGTGGCTTCGATTCCTTCGTCTGCCGCAGCGAGCACCTCGCACATCTGGATAGATACCGAAAGGAAAACATCGAACCGGCCTGGACCGAATCCACGGACGCCGACGACGGCTGCTTCGGATCTTCCTGTCGCACGGTGGTTTTCGTGGAAGAAAAAGCCCCCTTGATGACCGACATATGCGACGCCGTATGCAATGCAATAAAATGGAAGGATTGTGTCGGCATCTCTGGGCTCGGCGTCTTCGGGTCGCCCGCGCTGGTGCAACTCGCGAGGCTCATCCCGTCACTCGCCATCACGCGACGAATCTTCGCTGGACGTTTCGTCAATCGCGTCCGCGGCTTCTTGCGGGATCGATCGCTGGATCCGATGGGATTATGATGCTCTATACCGATAGGTTTTCAGTCAATCGAGCAGTATTTGGTGATTCCCTTGCATACTCGCAAACGTACGGCGAACCGGCTCGAACCTCCGAGGCCGACATCCATCACCCTGGCTGCCCTCATCGCAATCAGTGGTTTCTTGATCCCTTACATCGGCTTCTTCGTCTATGCTATGGAAGATTATAATAGGATCTCATACGAGTCTCCCGCACCGGATCCATCCACGTTCGTCGATATCAACTCGAGCCGGCTCTACGCGATGGCGAACTGGTACGAGGACAACATCGCCAAGTACCACATGCCACACGACATGATCGTGGAAACTCGGTTCAACGCGAACACGACCGTCGGCACCCCCACGAGCTACGGGGGGTTCACGGACTCCGCGGAGTGGACGGGGCATTATCTGATGGCTGAGGCGTTCCGGTATGCTACGTGCCAGCGGGACGGGAACACGACGCACGCCAGCCAGGCTCTCGCGAACATCACAAAGACCCTGCAGGGGATCGATAAGATACTACACGTTTCGCCGAACGGGGGCATGGCCAGGTACGCCTGGCCGCTGGCGCAGTACCCCGGCACGGTGCGGGACAACCGGTACCTCGGCTCGTGGAACGGGCAGTACTACATCTACGAGGACGACACGAGCAGAGACATGCACAACGGTATCATAATGGGGCTCGGGTTCGCCTACCTGCTCGTCGATGATGCTGCTGTCCGCGCCACGGTGGCCAGGCTCGTCAGTGACATGCTAGATTACTTCCTGGACAGGGGCTGGCTATACGTGAACCCGGAGGGCGACCCGAACGGCACCGACCTCGACGACGGCTTCTGGCTCGGCGGAACGAACGGGCTGTGGACGCTCGCCTACTTGAAGGTGGGCGAGCTCGTGAACTCGACGAGGTACAGCCTCCTTTATCGCGAGTACGCGATCGACCGTGATTATGCCCACCGCTCGTCATTCGCCGCGTTTTCACGCGCGAACACCGTCCAGTCGTATTATGGCCTCCTCCTCGACTGGGAGCTGATGTTCGCCCTTGCTACCCTAGAAACCGAGCCGAACCTCAAGGCTTTGTACCTCCACCATATGGATCAGATGTACCACCTGACCAAGAACGACCGGACGGCGATCTTCAACGCGATGTGGCTCGCCTTGGAGGATATCGACCGGACGAACCAACCCGCTGGCATGACCGTCATCGAAGACGTTGGCGACTGCCTGATGCGCTTCTACTCGGCGCCACAGCGTTTCCCTGGGCGGGATTACAAAGTAGCGAACCCGGGCCAGGAGAGCCCAGTTGCTGTTAAATGGCGTGATTTCTTCACGGACGACATCGGCGGCACGCTGTACCCGTTCTGGGAGCTTTTATTCAAGTTCCCAGTCGTTTCGGACACGCCACTCACGCCGGACAGGCGCGAGCAGACCGATTTTCTCTGGTCTCGGTCGCCCTTCTCATTGGGTGCAGGTGGCAATGGCTATTTTGAAGGGCCAGGTAACGACTTCACCGTCGTCTACTGGCTCTGCCGTTACTACGACATCATCGCCCCGCCGACCGATTATCAGGCTACCATAGAGGTGCATTACGGATGAGCTACCACGAGTCCCCGAGACCGGCGTCCCGAGGGGGGGAGAAAGCCGCTCCCGCGATCGATGGCAGTGTGGCTTATCTGGCGGTTCACCAAGGCCAGCTCGCCGCTGGGCTCTTGCTATTGCTCGTGGGAATCCCGGCCCTCTATATATACCCCGGTGGGCTCTTCTACTTCGTCCTACCACTCCCTTCGTATGTATGGACGAGCGTCGCCCCCCTGTTCGTGGGATCGGTTCTCGTTATAAGGGCACTTCTCTTGATCGAGCGCGTGTCGATCTCCCGGTTTAACGACGTGCTCCGCGTGGCTGCGAGGGGATTGATAACCCGTTGCGAGAGCATCTCGATGGAGGACGCAAGGTATGTCGACATCCGCCACCTTGAATCGAAGGTGATGCGTTGGCTCGCGGCGTTCGGCCTGTTCCTCTTGTCCTACGAGATCCACTTCAAGAACGGCATGGACCTGCTCGGCTACGCTGGCGTGGCACCGTTCTTGCTGCTGTGCTTCGTCGTGGTGTGCGCCGCGCTTGCCATCTTCATCGCAACCCCGCGGCAGTTCCTCGAGTTCGGTACCGGCCACAAGGCCGTTTTTGTCCCGTTGCCAGGCATCACGCAGCACCGAGACGTCGTAGCCGCCGTCGCGAGGCTCGCCGGGTTCCACGGCGAGGCCGTCTCAAAGCCCCGCGACGAGGGGATCACGCGTTCCGTCCTCAAGAACGACGCCTTTGCCCTCATCACCAGCATCGCGTTCATCGCGATCGGGCTGGTGCTCATGTCGAACGCCGCATGGTTCTTCGGGGACGTTGCAGTTCCCGCGTTCATGATGCTCGGCGCTAAATGGCTGAAGGACGTTCTCGTGGGGGACAAGACGCTTGTCAAGGTCGATGGAACGGGGCAGTTCAGGGGATACGGTGTCGCCTTCGTGACAAAGCGGATCTTGGGAGGGAATGGAACCGATGAACGGGTGATCGGTGCCAGCACCATCCATCCCCTGGAGATACTCGTTTATTTCTACTTGATGGCCCAGGCAGTGAAGCATGGGTTCCGTTTCGTCATCTGGCCCTACCTTGGCTTCAACCCGGGCTATTTCATTTTGGGCATTTTCGTGGTTTCCGTGGTGTTCTTCAAGTGGTTCGGCCTTGTCGATCAGCACAAGGTCGATTTTGGCTCGTTCTCGATTCGCTTCTCGGTCGCCAGCGCCCTGGTGCCGACAGCACCACTTGGATCCCTCGATAGGATGAAGTGGCATGCTCGGGATAGGATAAAGCGCATTGGCACGGCGTTCAAGATCATATGGGGTGATAAAAGGCGGTTTTGGATGGTGATCGCTTTTGCCATGTTCGTGTTGGTTCCGATCCTATACTACAGCCTCTCCTACCCGCCCTTCATCTTCTAAAAACAGGATCTACCCCTTATCCTTCCCGGGGGACAGATCATTTATCACGGAGTCAAGATGCGCGCCGATCTTGGCAACCTCGGGATCCCCCCTCTCATCGATGGCCATGACAAAGAGACCGCTCCAGTTGTCCCACGAGACGACGATCTTGACGTCCCCGCGCGTCATCTCGACCACGGGGCCTGTAAGGGAGAACACGGGGAGCTTTAGCACGTCGAAACCGAACTGCTTCTGTATGACCGACACGACGGGGAAGACCAGGTCGGCCTCCGCCTCCTCGACGTCGTAGGTCAGGAAGCCCGCGTGGGTTTTGTGGATGATCCCTCTCATGTGCTTTTGCAACCACGAGAGGCAAAGATATAAATAGTCCCGCCATGGTCATATTCCCAGGACATATTCCCGATCTGGCAACGTTTCCACGATGAAAACGATGGCGATGACAGACCATGTTTGGCTTCTTTAGGATGGGCTCCCCCGGTTCACTACCGGGCGGGCCACCCTTCTCGGAATTCGAGAAGTTCAGGCAGTTGGTGCTGCTCTGGTCGGTTGAACAAGCATCAATCGGCGATGGGAGGGGAATCACCGGCTACGAACTGAAGAACTTGTTCAACGTGCCGCAAACGACCGTGTACCGGGCCCTGGGCGATCTCGAAAGCAAGGGCCTCGTGCGAGCGGAAGAGTCGGTCGTGGACGGCCGCGCACAGAAACGGTACACCCTCACGAGCGAGGGCAAGGATGCCCTTGATGACCTCAAGAAAACAGTCGCAGGGAAGATAACCTTCCTGTTCGAGATGCTCGCTCCCGAAATGGCAACACTAGGGAAAGGGCACCTCGTGGATCACTTCGTCGCCTTTTTCAAAAGCCGGATGAAGGTAGCAGGCAGCAAAGAGGAAGCGCTCGCGATACTCGAGACGTTCCAGGAAATGCACATGCATCAGGAGGCGATGATGCAGAAGGCCCGCGACATGATGAAGAATTACTACGACAAGTTATTGCAGTTCAAGAAGAGCGTGGAGCAGATGGACGAATACGATCCGGATCTCCTGGTCGAGTTGATCGAGAAGGAGATGCGAACGAGCATCGAAAAGGAATAGTGAGCAAACTCATGACGGCTGACGAACGTGTAACGCCCCTTCTGGCCGATGGTAGCACCGTGCTGGAGACGAGGGGCTTGAAGAAGACCTACATGCAGGGGAAGGTTCCCGTGCACGCGCTGCGGGGCGTGGATCTGGCGGTCAAGGAGGGCGAGCTCATCGCCATCCTCGGGCCGTCGGGAAGCGGCAAGTCGACGCTGCTCAACATGATCGGTGCCCTCGACCGCCCGAGCGCGGGCACCATCATCATTGAGCAGCAAGACATATCGAAGTTGAACAAGAACCAGCTCGCGGAGGTCAGGCGGAACGTGGGTTTCGTGTTCCAGTACTTCAACCTCATCGGCAGGCTGACGGCGTTGCAGAATGTCGAGCTCCCCATGACGATCAAGGGGATGGGCGGCGCGCAGCGGCGGCAGAAAGCGACAGATCTGCTCGATCTGGTCGGCCTGGGCGATCGGGTCAAGCACAAGCCGTCCGAGCTCTCGGGCGGCCAGCAGCAGCGCGTGGCCATCGCCCGGGCCCTCGCCCAGGATCCGCGGTTCATGCTCATGGACGAGCCGACCGGGAACATCGACACGAAGACGCGGGACGCGATATTGGAGCTGATCAAGCGGTTGAATGCGGAAAAGCGGGTCACGACCGTCATGATCACCCACGACGCTTCCGTCGCCCGCATCGCGAGGCGAACCCTCTACATAGTCGACGGGCTGCTCTACAACACGCAAGAGGAAGCCATTATTGCCGAGGAGACCCACCAGGCCTTGGAGATCAAGGACAACGGCGATGGCAGTTCGGAGGTGCGCGTTTAAATGAAGCTCACCGACGTTTTCAAGTACAGCGCGAGCTCGATCAAGACCCAGAAGGGCAGGGCGGTCCTCACGATCCTCGGCGTGGTCATCGGGATAACGGCGATCGTCGCCTTGAACTCGCTCGGGAACGGCTTCGAGGCGACGCTCACCGGCCAGCTCGAGGAGGGCCTGTCCGCGAAGACGCTCGTCGTGTCGCCCGGCAGCGGCTTCGGGTTCGGGGGAGGGTCAACGCTGCCACCCGCGAGGCTATACTTGAACGACACGACCGGCCTGGAGGCCATCCCCCATATCGATTTGGCGATCGGCACCTTGAAGCTCCCGTCGAACACGGCGTTCAAGTTCGAGGGGGCCGACGGCGAGAACCACTCGGTCTCGTTCACGTGTGTCAATTTCACGAGCTTCAAGCAGGCCTACGCGACGTTCTCAACCGATGGTGGGCTGGGATCCATCCCCACGGCGAACGATTCGATCGTGGTCGGCCACAGCGTGTACGATCCATACGGGAATGGTACCTATTGGGTGACCGTTGGCGCGAACACGACGCTGCGCTGGGACACGATCGTGAGCGCGTTCGTGACTGAGTATTACAACTATAGCATCGAGGTCGCCGGGGTGCTCGGCGAGATCGGTGGCTTCAGCTTGAGCGGCGGCCCATCAGACAGGGGCATCTACATCCCCATCGAGCGCGGCGTCCAGCTCTTCGGCACCGAGGAGCTCTCCTCGTTCACGATCGTCATCGACAGCAGCGACCAGGCCGTCATCGACCAGGTGACGGCCGACATCAAGGCCTATTACGGCAGCGGCGCCGTCTCGGTGCTATCATCGACCGCGATCCTCGGTACCCTCAGCCAGGTCTTCGACACGCTATCGATCTTCCTCACGGCGATCGCTGCCATCTCGCTCGTCGTTGCAGGCATCGGCATCATGAACATCATGACCGTATCCATCATAGAGCGGACGCGGGAGATCGGCATCCTCAAGGCAGTCGGCGCGAAGGATCACGACATCCTTGGCGTTTTCCTGTTCGAGGCGCTGCTCGTCGGGCTCATCGGCTCCTTGATCGGCATCGGCCTCGGGTACCTCGGAGCGCTGGGCCTCGGTGGGCTGATCAGCGGGTTCAACGGAGGCGGGGGTTCGCTAGTGGGCGGCGGGGGCGGGTTCAGCCTGGCCATCACGCCCGTCCTCACCGCGGACTTGATCCTGCTCTCGATCGGGTTCGGCGTCGGCGTGGCCGTGATTTTCGCGCTCTACCCC
>JAFGBX010000450.1 GCA_016932935.1 Promethearchaeota archaeon
CCGCGCTCATCCCCTTTCGCCGTGCACGCCTCCAAGGCCTCCTCGCTGGCTTCGATGGCATCGAGGGGGAGCTCCATCACCTGGAACAGCCCCGACGCGAAGGACGCACGGACTTCCGGGGGTGGCGGGTGGAGGTTGCTCGCCAACCAATCCGCGATGCGAGGCGGCGGGCTGTCCGCCAGGATGCCCTCGGCCGGGGGGACGTGCGGTACCGCCGAGATGAGCTTCCCCGTGTGCGCCTCGACCTTGAACACGTCGATCGAGAGGCGGCGGGCGATGGCGACCAGCGTCTCGTCGAGGGGGGACGGGCCTCTACCCGCGATGCTCGCCACCGGCGTCCCCCTGCCGCCGGCGATGATCTTAAACGCGCGGTATGCGGCGCCGCTGGTTGCGGCCGGCAACCGGCCCGGCTGGCCGCCGGGCTCGCTGGTGTGGACGACCCACACCACGGCACGCGCCCCCTTGAGCCGGTTCAGCATGGGCACGACGTCGAAATCGTCCCCGCCAGAATAGCCCATGACGACGAGCACCCGCCCTTCGCATATGTGGTCGAACAGCGGCCGTTTGAACACCTCCACGGAGAAGAAGTCGCCTTCCTTCTTCTTACCGAGTGCGTCGATCGTCGTGATGACCGTTGACGACGTGTCTTCCCCGGTGATCGCGTTTCGCGGCGAGCCGTGCAGCTTGTATAGCACGGCCAATCCTTCCCGCGCGTTCTTCCTGGGATCCCCGAAGCGGTCGAAATCAGCAGCGGTGATCACGACGCGGAGCCTGGGTTCTTGCAAGCCCGCGGCACGCTCGATGAAGTGGTCGAAGTTGGTCGTCATGACGGGGTGGCCAGCGAGCAACATGCTGGCGAGGTATCCATGCACCTGGTTCGGAGCACTATCCTTGCCGAGTGAGACCTCGTCGAAATAGCGCGTGATGGTCAGATCCTTGTCGATGAACGTGCGGAATTGCTGGATGAGCAACTCGTAGCGGAGGTCGGGAATGGCGGCGAGGCGCGAGATGAAGCGTTCCGGGGCACCAAAGTTGATGATGGCCTCCATGAGCTGGCGGGCGGAGCCGAGGCCCGCGGGGGGATCCATGGAGATCCCCGCCCCGACGAGAAAGCACAATGGCTCCTTACCGCCCAGCATCTCTACGAGGTCGATGTCCGCCGGCTCGAGCATGCGTGGAATCACTGGTCATCCTTTGCGGCCAGGTTTTTAATAGCCCCGCGACTAATGCCCAGCTGCGGGCCCTGTACTCCACCAGGCGTTCTCTCGGGCCTCGTGCACAATTCCCGAAGCCTGATCGACCATGGACGACCACGACCACAAACTCGTGTGGGACGCGTCGCTGTACCAGGAGAACTCGTCCTTCCAGTTCTCGCTCGGCCTCGACGCCATCGCGAGGCTCGCCCCGCGGCCCGGCGAGCGCGTGCTCGACATCGGCTGCGGGAACGGGGCGACCACCGCCGAGCTCGCCAGGCGCGTGCTCCCTGGCGGCGAGGTGGTCGGGATGGACGTCTCCAGCGAGATGCTCGCCCAAGCCCGGGCGAACATCGACGAGGCTGGGCTGTCGAACGTGCGGCTCGTCCACCAGGACATGGCCACGCTTGCCATCGTGGGGGGGTTCGACGCCGTGTTCTCCAACTCGTCGGTTCACTGGGTCAGCCGCCTCGACGACCTCTACCGGCGGGTGCACGCCGCGCTCGTGCCGGGCGGGCGCGTCGTGGTGCAGACGGGCGCGGCCGGCGGGAACGCGCTCGTGGACGCGCTGCACGACGCCATGGCCGAGCCGCTGCTCGCGACGCTCTTCGCGGGCTTCACGTGGCCGTGGCAGTTCTGCACGCCGGCAGAGGCCGAGCGCATCCTGGAGGAGGCCGGCTTCTCGGCGATCTCCGTCGAGGCGCACGATAAACTCACGTCGTTCCCCACGGAGGCTGCCCTCATCGGGTATTGCCGCGCCGCGGCCTTGATACCGTTCCTCTCGCACTTGCCCGAGCCGAGGAGGCCCGTGTTCCTCGAATGCTTCGCCCGGCACTTGCTGGCGCGCAACGGGGCCCGCCCGCTCGACCTCGTCATGCCCCGCCTCTTCATCCTCGCGGCCAAGCCATGAGGCGGGACGTCGTGGGATTCGGGCATCCACGGGCGGTGGATAAAAATATTAAATAGCAGTGATGGGAATATTAAGTATCAAAGCACCATTTGAACCGAGTCTACATGGCAAGGCGAGAGAAATGGCAAAGAAAGAACTTTTTCTCAAAAGAACATATGAAATCGTCAATGAACTCAAAATCCCGCTGATAGACGAGCGCGTATATAAGAGCATCGAAGTGAACGAGTCCCGCTGCAGCGTCGTGCTCACGTTCGAGTTCGACGAGGACGAGTCGGTCATCCGGGGCTTCCTGGGGCTTGCGGAATACTTCCACACGGTCGTTATCAAGAAGAAGGAGTCGTTCTTGATCCCCAACGGGACGATCATCTTCGAGCTGCGCTCGAAATAGGCGCCCTCTTCCTTCCTTTTCATCTATACATTTATTTCACTGCCGAGCATTTCCCCGAAGGCAGCACGCGGCAAGCCGTGCGAGTGTCGATCCGGCCGCCCTCCCCGTGGCCGCTGCGCCGTGTCATCTCGATGATAGCCGTTCACAAGAAGGCGGGTCGAGCTGGTGACATCGATCCGCGAGGATCTTCCCGGGCGGATCGATGGTTGATGGCACGTGGCTGAAGACGACCTCTTGGTTCCCCAGAGCCCGGCGCGCGGGCCAGGGGACGACGCGTCTGGGAGGCCGTGGACAGTGCAGGCCTTCGAGCAGATCAAGGGCGCCATCCAGACCGACAGGGCCCGCTTCAACCTCTTGAAGGTGCTGGTCGACGGTGGCTGGCACGACCTCACGTCGCTCTGGCGGGTCGCCAAGCGGCAGCGCCCGATCGGCCTCGTCGGGGTCGGCATGGCGCTCAACGCGTTGCAAGCGAGCGTCGGTCGCCCCATCTTCGAGACGGGCGCGACGCAGGCCAACCTGGACGGCGACCCCATCGATTCGGCCTGGCGCGTGAGGGACGAGTACATGGGCATCCTGCGCGCGGTGGTCACGGAGATGGACGGCCCGGTCTCGCCCGAGCAGCACCGCAACCAGCTCAGCAACGCGCTCGACCGCGTCCAGCTGCAGAGGGCCGCGCGCTCGCAGCCGGGCCCCGTTCAAGAATGAGCCCCGTGGTGCTGGCCGGGCCCCGCGTCCGCTCCACATAAACAAGCATTATTGGAACCCGGCAAGAAGCCAGGATCTTGTCCTGCGGGTCGCTAGAGGAAACCACGATGTCCAAGTTCGACGAGAGTTTTTGCGATTAGCCGCGACCGTGCCCGTTCATTGCACCTTGATCCACGAGACGACGTTCGAGGCCACGAACGCCAGCAGGCTGTAGAACCCGGGCCCCACCAGAAGGAAGAACATCTCTGAATAGGGGGACAGGGCCAGCATGAGGATGTAGAGCAGCAAGTGGGCACTGCAGAAGGTCGTCGAGAGCGCGAACAACCGCTTCGAGTTGGCCGAGATCGACTCCGGCGTCGAAGCGGCGATGGTCATGATGGCGGCGGCGAAGAAGAAGACCGTCGTGACCCACGCTATCGGGCCGCTCGCGACCGGGAGCGTGAGCATGTTCACGGCCCCCGTGCCGTCGACAAAGCCCCACGAGTAGAACTTGACCAGCGTCCCCGCGCCCGAGGGCATCATGGCGATGTACAGGTCGACGGGCAGGAACGTCTCGATGAACAAGAACAGCAGCATGAAGACGCCGGTGATGACACCGAGCTTCCGCACCCCGTGGCTCGCCATGTCGCTTCACGCCTCCTTGTAGGTGATCCCCGCCACGAGGACCAGCACGGTCGCGGCTGCAAAGATGTAGAACCCGGGTTGCAACCTCGCCACGAAGTCCATGAAGAGGTAGTCCTCGTCAAGGATTATCGGCCCCAGCGAGAGGCCGTCAACGAAAAGCAGGACGATCACGACCATCAAGAGGAAGAACGCGGCGATGTACATCTTCTTGCCGCGCTCCTCGGGCTGGTTCGCACCGATGAAGCACAAGAACATGGCGAAGAGCGTGAAGAACCAGAACACGGCGCCGCAGAGGATACGGTTCAAGTTCGTCGTGGAGAACCACCAGAAGTTGATGTTGAGCCAGTACATCGCCCCGGCCGGTGACATCCCCCAGATCCCCACGTATTGCGTCCCCGTGTCGAAGAGGTAGAGCGGGAGGGTCGACCGGCCCCACGGCATGAACATCAAGAGCAAGAAGGGCGCGAGAACGAATCCGGTGACCATGCCGAGCTTGTTCAACAGCGTGCCTCCTACTTCTGGTGCTTCGCTTGGGTTGACATACGGCGGCCAAGAAATAAAACGTTAACCCCGGAAGTACATGCGCCGGATGCTCGGGCTGACGAGCAGCCACGAAGGGAGGGCGGGATCTGTATCAGGATCACGATGCGGTTCTAGAGCGGGACGCCCTTCGGTATTCCACCGCGTGGAAGCCAAGGAACACGGCGTAGGCCAGGATCGTCCACCATTGCACGTGGCCCGCTCCGGGCCATGAGACGGCGAGGGCGATGCACATCGACGCGATCGCGGCCGCCTCCAGTGCCCGCATGGTCGCGTTCCCGTAGTACGCCTTGTAGAACGCGGCGTACGCGGGGGTGGACTTCTTTGCCTCGGCGTAGAACTCCTCGGACGTCTTCCCCGCGAGCAGGATCTTCTTGCCCACGATCTTGCCGTTCGCGAAGAAGTTCAGACCCCAGTCGATGGAATCGAAGGCATCGTGCACAAGGATGTTGACGGCGCACATCCAAGAAGTCAAAACGAGCGACGAGCCTGGCACCAGGAGGAGCAAGCATGCCGAGAGCACGATGAACGAGAAGGGGAGGAAGACGCTGTGCGTGGGCAGCAGCCGGTGGTTCTTGTACCTCGCGAAGCGGAGCAAGACGAAGTCGGCGTCCACTACGAAGCCCGCCACGATGCACGCGGCCACCTCCAGGGGCGGCAACTGGATCTGAAAGAAGGTGACGAGCAGCAGCGCCACGGCGGTGCTGAACGCGAGGTGCGCGGTGAGGTGCATCACGATGCCCCCGTTTTGGTCACAGGTAGACCCCCTTTTCCACGCGCGCCAGGATGGCCTCCGACGGCTTCAAGCCCATGCAGCGCGTGTTCTCGACGAGGAACGACGATGCGGCGCTCGCGAAAAGCGCGGCTTCCTTGCAAGCGCCGATCGCGCAGCTCGTCCCGTCCAGCCGCGACAAATAACTCACGAGGAACGTGTCGCCCGCGCCCGTCTCGTCGACGATCCGGTCGGGCTTGAACGCCGGGATGCGCTCGATCGTCGCCTTGCGGGCCGCGTTCTTCCCCAGGTACGAGCCCCTCCGGCCGAGCGTGAGGAGGACGGTTATTCCCTCGAACTGCTCGAGGAAGTATTCTATGCATTCGACTGGGTCGGCGATCCCACTCACCGCGGCGCACTCGAAGTCGTCACCCTTGATGACGAGGCGCTCGCCAAAGGCATCGTATATCTTCCGCGTAGCGGCGAACGCCTCCGGTTGCGGGATGAGCCCGACGCTCCCGTCGGGGCGGATGTCCCGCAGGACGCCTTGCAGGTCGATGCCGACAGGGGCCTGGGGCGAGACGGCCCCGCTCATCCCCGCTACGAAGCGGGGGCCGATCTCCCCGCAGATCGAGCCGATGTGGAACCGCTTCCCCGCCCACAACTCCGGGGGGAAACCATCGAACAGCAGCGGGGAACATCTCGACGGGCACGAGACGGTGCGCTTGCCCGCGTTGTATACGAGCTCGAACCGGGTAGATGGCGAGTTCTCGTCGACCAGCAAGCAAGACAGGTCGACGCCCTTCTGCTTGAATGGCCCGAGCAGCTCGGCCGGGAAGTCCCCGCCGATCTTCGAACCGATCCCGATGCGGGCCGCCGGCTCGCTCGTCTTCGCC
>JAFGBX010000451.1 GCA_016932935.1 Promethearchaeota archaeon
GGAAGCAACGGTCAGGGCAGGCCGAGCAGAGATGTCCACTTACGTTGGCGAGTTCATGGAGGGTGGATCCCACGAGGCCGGCGGTAAGTTGCGGAAGGTAAACGGGTACCTCTCCACGCGGGTGTACATGAAGCAAGCCAACGCGCGCTGCGAGCAGCTCCTGGCCGGGCACGCTGAACCGTTCTCGGCGCTGGCCTGGGTCGTCGGCGGCCACGAGTACCCGGCCACGCAGCTCCGCGAGGCGTGGACGTGGATCGTGCGAAACCACCACCACGACTCGATCCCGGGCACGAGCACGGACGCCGTCCATCGTGAATGCATGAGCCGGTACACGTGGGCCGAGGAGATGGGAACGGGCATCGCTGTCAAGAAACTGAACGAGCTCGCCAATCACGTCACCGGCGTTCCCCCCGGGCTGGCCGAAGACAGCGACCAGGAGGACGCGTGCATCGTCGCCTTCAACCCGCACCCGTGGCCGTACTATGGTCCCGTAACCTTCAACCTCATGGACAACTGGCTCTACTGCGCGGAGCCATCGACCCGGCTCGTCCCTCTCTGCTACGCGATGACGCAGGTCGCCCCGCCAGCGTTCTTTATCACGGACGGGGCGGGTGATCGATACGCCGTGGCCGCAGAACCGGTTCTCAACGATGCGGGCTACAAGTTCAACCAGGGCGTGACCAACAAGCACCTCACGTTCGTCGCAGCCTTGCCCGCATTCGGATACAAGGTGTTCACGCTCCACGCTGCCGAGGCATCGATCGAAACCGGGGGCTCGGACTTGCGGGTCGACCCGGCAAGGGGTACGATGGAGAACGAGTTCCTCCGGGTCAACGTCTCTGCCGACGGCACGATCACGATCACGGACAAACGAACCGACCGGGCGTACCCCAGGCTGCTCGAGGTCGTGGACTACGGCGACCGGGGCGACGAGTACGACCAGGCTCCGGTCAAGGATGCGTCCCAGCCGGGCGGCTGGTCTGTCGTCTCCTCGCTCGACGCCGAACCGAACATCACGTGGGTCGAAGACTCGTCACCCAGGGGCCGCGTGGACGTGGTGCACTCGTTCGCCCTCCCGCGCCGTCTCGTCGAGGAGGATCGAACCGACCATTCCGTCCTCGACCGCGTGCCCGTCACCGTCAGCACCCGCCTCTGCGAGCACGCTGCCCGGGTCGACGTGGTCATCACGATCGACAATCGAGCGCGGAACCACAGGCTAGAGGCGCGCATCCCCACGGGCATCGTGGCAGGCAGCGTCCAGGTTGACGGGGCGTTCTGCACGGCGACCCGTGCCGCCCATTTCCACCAGACCGCGGCGATGCACCGGTTCGTAGACGTGAACGACGGCCAGGCCGGGCTGGGCGTGCTCTCGAGGGGACTATACGAGTACAATCTGGCCAAGGACGAGAACGACTGCGTGGTCGTCGACGTCACGCTACTCCGCTGCGTTGGCGTGTTGGCCGGGCATCACATCGGCAACCGATGGCCGGCCAACTCGACACCCGAAGCGCAAGTGCAAGGCGTCACGACCGTGGAACTCGCGCTGGCCAGCCATGCCGGCGATGCGGTCTCTGGCTGCCTGCACCGGCTCGGAGGCGAGTTCTGCAACCCGCCGCGCGCAATCGAACCGCTCGAGCACCTGTACCTCCGAGGGAGGTGCGGCAAGAGCCTTCCAGCCGGCCAGCACTCGTTTGCCGAGCTCTCGCCGCCCCAACTCGCACTCACTTCCTTCTCGAAGGACGAGGGCAAGGACGTTATGTACTTGCGGTTCTACAACGCTGCCCACGTACCATGCGAGGCGAGGCTCGACGTGCGACTCGGCCGGCCGCTGCGTGCCGTGACGCTCGTGGACATGAACGGCACGCCCCTTCCGGACCAACAGCGCTTGCGGCTCGACGGCGGCACGGTCACGCTCTCGGCCCGTCCGGCGCAAATCGTGACCCTGGCGCTGGCACTTTCGGACGTCCAGCCACCCACATAAGGCACTTGCTCGTTAAACTTATGGCTGGATTCCAAAACGCCTAAGAAAGCGGGGTTGTTCTCCAGGGCATCGGTGGTGACTCGCATGAAACTATCCGTATTCGGGGGCACCGGTCGAACCGGGCGGTGGATCCTCAAGGAGGGACTAGAACGGGGCCACGAGATCGTCGCGCTGGTGCGCTCCCCGGAAAAGGTGCTTGAAGGGTCTCCGCGGCTGCAACTTGTAGACGGATCCCCCACGAGCCTCGATGATGTCCGGAGGGCAGTGAAGGGGGCCGACGCCGTGCTGAGCGCGCTCAACGTGAACCGGTCATCCGACCTCCCGTGGGCCAGGGTGACCTCGCCGAAGGATCTCATGTCCACGAGCATCAAGAACGCGCTTGAGGCCATGCACGAGGAGCACGTCAAGCGCATCGTCGTGGTGAGCGCGTACGGAGTCGGGGAAACGAAGGAGAAGATCGGCGCGCTCGGCCGCTTGTTCTTGTACGGCACGAACATCAAGTACGCGTACCTCGACCACGAGCGGCAGGAGCGGCTGCTGGCAGCGTCGGATCTCGACTGGACGGCGCTCCGCCCCACGTTCCTCAAGGGCGGGCAGGAGACAAGGGCGGTCATCGCGAGCATCGACGGCGTGCCGAAGCCGAAGGGGAGCGTCTCGCGGAGGAACCTCGCCCGCTTCATGCTGGACTGCGCCGAGAAGGGGCTGCACGTCAGGCAAGCCCCGACGGTCTCGCAGGAGTGATCCTTCACCCGCGCGGAGACCAGCGGCCGCCGTTGCCGGCCTGGCGGCGCCCCTCCAGGTATTCCCGCTCCTTCTGCACGTGGAGATCCATGAGGTACTTCTTCTTGCGCAGCCAGTCTGGGCCGTCGAGGGGGTACCACCGCAGGGCGACGGCGCTAACGAGCGTGCCAGCCAGCGGCAGCAACGCCAGGGCGACGAGTATGCCGACGGCGACGGACGGTGGCTGCGGTTGCTTGACCAAATCCTCGCCAACCACCTTGGGAGGGACAAACCCGAACGCGGATATGATAGAGAGGAACCCCCAGTTCGCGATCGAGATACCGGGCTTCGTCACGATCGCGTTGACGCCGCCGTATATCGCCTCCCGCCGCTTGCCTGTGATCAGCTCGTCGTTGTCGATCACGTCCCCCATAACGACCCCGTTGCAGATCAACCCGCCCGCGAAGGCGAAACCCATCACCGCCATTGGGATGGAGACGAGCGTCACGTCCATACCGAGGAGGAAGATGCCAGCGAACCCGGCGGAGAACACGTAGTAGCAAGCGATGGCCGTCTTCTTGACCTGCCATTTCTCGAGCAAGCGGGTGAACACGACCACGCCGACGACGACGAGGATCACGAAGCATGCCAAGGCGGGCAAGATGCTGCGACCGGCGGCCACGTAATCGATGTAGTACAAGAGGCCGGTCTGGATGAGCGGGACGAGGATCGAAAGCAAGAACGCGGGGATCATGATGAGCCAGAAGGGCTTGTTCTTCAAGGTCTCGCGGAGGCCCTCCACGAAGCCCTCGTGGGGCTGCTCTTGCGCGAACATGTTCTCCTTCAACCCAAAGGACGAGGCGAACAGGATTACCCCGCTCGTCGCGCCGAGGATGACCATCGTCGGCAGGAAGAGGGGATCGACGCCGACCCGATCTGTCAGCAAGACGATGGGCAGCAGCAGCCCGAGCGCGAGGTTGACGAAGCCGAACACAGAGGAATAGATGGTCAGGCTGGCGCGCTGCTTGGCGGTCACGGCGATCTCGTTGGGTAGGGAGAAGAAGCAACAGCCCACGAAGGTGAAAATCGTGTCGAGGAGGAAGAGTGCCCCGAGGAAGTTGAAGAAAAGCCCGATCTGGTTGTCCCGGGTGGCGATGGGGAACCAGCAGAACAGGAATGCCGCCACGTACAGCACCGACCCGTACCGGATGTACGGGATGCGCCGGCCGATGCGCGTGCGCGTGTTGTCGATGACATAGGATATCAACGGGTCGTTCAGCGTGTTCCAGATGGCGAAAATGAGCCACGCATAGCCGACGAGCTCTCCCTCGAGGCCGACCTTCTGCTCGTAGAAGAAGGTCATGTTTGCGAAGGGAAAGCCGTTGAGGAAACCGTTCGCGAAGGAACCGAGCCCCAGGCTCAGTTTCACCTTCCGCGGAACAGATTCATCCAACACCAGGCGCTCGTCGCTCATATGAGGTAGTCGCAGCCATCGGTTAAAATGATATATGACGTTCGCTCGCTCGATCAGCTAGAACCTGGCTTATGCGGCGCGCCGAATGATCATAAATGCGGTCGGACTGCTATATTGTCTGGTAAAGGAATCCTCGATCCCGCTGCAAGCTCACCCAACGAGAAGGACGGAAATGACCCATACCAACCGAAGGATCAAGGCCATCGTGCTCTTGCTCTGCGTGTGCGCGACGAGCCTCTACGTCACGGCGCTGCCGAGCCACCCGAGTCTTGAACTTGGAAACAACGCGCCAAGAACCCTCTGCATCGACCCCGCCTTGCTCAGCGCTATGGAAGAGGCGGGCCCCGACGAGGTCGTGCCGGTGATCGTCATTTTCGATGCGGACACCTGCGCGGGCGATAGCAGCGCGTTCTTGCGGGCCATGGCCGGTTCCAGCTTCGTACTGACACACCGGTTCTCGATCATCCCCGGTATCTCGGGCAGGGTGCGCGCGGGGGATCTGGACGCCCTCGCATCGATCGCGGACTCGATATCGTTCCGCGTGTGCGAGAACGAGAATGTGTCAGTCCAGCTCGCTCCCCGCGTGCAGGTAGGGGGCGACGCCCCCGCGGGCATCGGCCCGAGCCAGACGACGAACTGGTGGCACGATGCCATCGGCAGGAACCAGACGCTCGTGCAGGGCCTCGACCTCAGTGCGGTCAAGGTCGGCGTCATCGACACGGGGATCGGTTTCGAGCGGAGCGGGTCGTATGCGGTGCATTCGGATCTCGCCGGCAGCATCGTGACGAGCGTGAACTTCGCATCCGGCACGTCTCCAAACGACGTATACGACTGGTACGGCCACGGCACTCATGTCGCGGGAATCATCGCCGCTTCGAGCCAGTCGTTTCCAGGAGTGGCTCCTGGCGTCAAGGTCTACAACATAAAGGTATTGAACGGTAGCGGGGCGGGGTTGGAGGAGGACATCATCCTGGGCATCGAATACGCCGTCAATGAAAGCCTGGACATCATCAACTTGAGTCTCGGTGGCGGGAACCCGGATCCGCTCGACCCGCAAAGCATGGCGATAAAGAACGCGACTGAGCAAGGCGTTGTCGCGGTCATCGCGAACGGGAACAGCGGTCCCGGTTACTTCACCGTCACCTCCCCCGCCGCTGCCGTCGGCGCCGTCTCGGTCGGCGCGGTAGACCAGCTCCGGGAAGTCACCGGGTTCAGCAGCTGGGGGCCAAGCCTGGGCGCGATCTTCAAGCCCGACGTCGTCGCGCCCGGCGAGGGGATCGTCTCCACACTCGGCTCGAACTCCTTCCTGCAGAAGTATTACGGGTACTTCGAACTCACGATGTCGGGTGAGACCGATGCTACCAACGATTACGTCGCGCTTGGCGGGACGAGCATGGCCGCACCCATGGTGGCCGGGGCCGCCGCGTTGATCCTGGCGAAGTACCGCCCGTACGACCTCGCGCCCTCGACCGTGGCAGCCAGCCTCCTCGAGAGCGCTGGCGACCTGGGCTTCGACGCGTGCCAGCAAGGGATGGGCATCATCAACATCACGGGGGCCATCGCGTTCCTGGAATCTATCAGGATGCAGAACAACCTCACCCAGCTCGCCCGGATCTGCCCGAAGCGGATCCCGTACGCGCCATACGACATCATCGGATTCCCTGGCCAAGGAAGCAGCGTGATGGTGAAGGTTCTGCACCACGGGATACAAGACGTCCACTGGGACACGACCCCGATCCCGGCCGGCATCCAGCTATCCATCGGGCCCAACGCCACCGCGGCCAACGCCTCGGTGGGCCTCACGCT
This sequence comes from Promethearchaeota archaeon, assembly GCA_016932935.1. Classification (GTDB taxonomy): domain Archaea; phylum Asgardarchaeota; class Lokiarchaeia; order Sigyniarchaeales; family Sigyniarchaeaceae; genus Sigyniarchaeum. The sequence goes on from JAFGBX010000451.1 coordinate 5,982, forward strand.
CTTCAGCGTTTCCATCACCACCAGCTTCGACGCCTTGCCGGGCAACTACTCGATCGACTTGATTTTAAAAAATGCGTCGGACGGGATTCTCGATAACGTGACCGTCCAGTTCACGCTGCGCGCGCCGAAGCTCAAGGTCTACCTGGACTCGTACCACTCGCTCGAGGATCGGTTCCCGCGTGCCTTCCCCATATCCCGCTTCGCGATGGACTATTACCCCTACATCAAATACCTGGCCGCCCAGGGCATCGAGGTCGACACGGGCATGGAGTACTGGACCGCCGGGTACAACGCGAGCCAGCAGAGAACGCCATTCGTCGACTCGTGGCTCACCAAGTACGACGTTGTCATCATCCCCCCTCTGAAGTCGACGTTGTTCGACGCGGAGCTCGCCGCCTTGCTGAGATTCCACGATGCAGGGGGGCACATCGTACTCCTCGGCTCGCGGCGCCAGGAGTTCTCGTTGGATGGGGGGAACGCTGTGCTGGAAACCCTCGGGATGGCCACGCGTTTCACGGGAAAGAACGTGCATTTCATACGCGACAGCGGGTGGGAACACGACGTGGTCGACATCTTGCTCACCGACATCAACTCGAGTACCGTTCTGGGCGCGGGCGTGACAAAGCTCGCCTGGAGGGCCGGCTGCACGCTGGACAACGACGACCCGAGCGCCCCGGGTGTCGTCTTCTCGTCGGACGGCGACACGCTCGCGGCGATGCTCCCGGCGGCGGGTGGGAGCGGGTCGATACTCGTGGTGGGCTCCGAGTCGATCCTGCCCGCGTCGATGGACGCCGTGCGGAGCACGAACAACACGAGGTTCTTCGACAACCTCTTCAACTACACGGCGAACCTGGCGGGCCCCATCCGGATCGATATACACACGCCGACACGCGCGCTCTATAACGAGAGCTCGCTGGAGGTGTACTTCCACGTGGCCAACGTGACGACGGGGGCTCACCACGTCCAAGCGAACCTCACCGCGGCCGCGTGCACGGTGTCCAACGCGTCGGGCGTGCTGCTTCAGGTCGGCCTGGGCGACCTGGCTGGCGAGTGGTTCGGCAACTCGAGCCTCGACATCACCGCCCTTGCGCACTCCCCCGACCCCTACCGCGTGACGCTGAACGTCACCATCGGTGCCCAGCACTATACGAGGCGCTTTGCCATCTCCAGGTACGACCGATCCGCTGCCGTCCCCGTCGTCGAGGCGATCGCGTTCTCAGGCTTCAGGGGTGGCAACCTGAGCATCGCCTTCAACACGGTACTAGACAACGAGACCTTGATCCTCGGTGGTAACCCCGCTGACATCTTCTCGACCAAGAACGTGACCTCCTCCGCCCACGGCATCGTGGGCAGCAACGGCACCACGATCTACCTCGGCTCGGGCCTGCCGGCGGGATGGTACCTCCTCAACGCCATGCACGCGACCCGCACGGAAGTCGATCCGTTCGAGGCGAGCCAGAGGACCCTCTTTCTCGTCGGCAACCACGAACCCACCATCGACCAGCAAGCCTCGAGCTTCGAGGGGACGCGGCTCAGCGACATCGACCTGGGAAACGGGATGGTCCGCATCATGACCGCACCGGCGGGCCAGCCACTGCAAGTCATCCTGGCCGGCGCCGACAACGAGTCGAGCCAGGGGGCGATGGCCGCCTTCGCCATCTTCTACCCGATATGCATCATCGGCAGCACCGCCTACCTGATCCCCTACGGTTCCCAGCCCATCATGAGCGAGCTGGACTACGACGCCCCGGCGGGCCACTTCGGCGGCTCGGTCACGATACCGGCGGCGGTCACGTTCCAGGTCGGCTCCAGCCGGGTCGCCAGGCAGTTCACCTCCTGGGAGGACTACGCGGGGGCCCTGATACTGGTACTGCGGGACGACGACGGCTCCTATGACGCGGCATACGTCTTCCTGAACCTCACGTCTGGCCTCGACTTCGACTGGACGTGGTTCATCGTGGCGGGTGCGGCGGCAGCCATCTTTGGGCTCGTGGCCATCGTCCTCAAGCGCAGGCGCCGGGCGGCTCGGCCAGGGCTAGCCGGGAGGGCGCCACGCGCAGCCCCCTTGGAGGCGGCCGGTTACCGACCGAAGCTGCGCTTCTGCCCCTACTGCGGCGCCGAGATCCGGCTCAAGAC
>JAFGBX010000452.1 GCA_016932935.1 Promethearchaeota archaeon
AACTGCCAGGATCCTCGCCCTCGTCATCCAGCCGTGGATCGCCCTCGCGCTTCTGGCCTTGGCGGCGATCTGGCTCGTGCAGGCACTCGAACCTGACGGCGACATCGCCGAGTTATTCGCACCCATCTACAACCTCGACGTGAGCGACGAGGTCGATCGCGCCCATTACATATACATTCTCGGTGGTTTGCCGATCGTCGAGTTCTTGTCATTCGCCATCGGCAACCTCGCGATCCTCCCGTTCTCGTTCTACACGAGCGCCGTGATCTTGCAAGACACGCGCGCCGTCGCGATCAAGGGCCGGGAGTTCTCCGACGATTACGAGCAGCGCCACCGCCAGTACGCGGCGAAGGGCCTGTTCAACGGCGGGATATTCGCCATGATCATCGGCGCCGCGCTGTTCGGCATCGGGTTCGTGCTGGGAATCGGCCTCGATGCCACGTGGCCGCTCTTCCAGCTCGATAACTACCGCATATTCATGGACGTGTACGCGTGGTTCCCGATCGCCTTCGGCGTCGTGTGTATGGCCGCGAGTATCGCGTACTACGCGAGGCCGGCGGCGCACGTCCCGCGGGTGCTCGCCTGGTACTGCGCGCTCGTGCTGATGCTCGTCCCCGTCGTGGGCTGGTTCTTCGGCCTCAACCTCATCATGAACTTGAGGGAGACGGGGAAGAACCTGGAGCCGAAAGCCGCTCGCAAGCAAGTCTTCTATGGCTTGTTCATCGCAGCCTTCTCCGTTCTCGTGCCGCTCTTCGTGTTCTGGATGATCGGCTTGAACAAGCTCGTGCCCAGCAGGTTCGACTTCGCCATCGACCTGGGCAACTTAAGCGACCAGGTCGACGGCATCGCCTGGACCGCCACCCTCGTGCTCGCCATTGCACTCTCCCTGGCGGCCGTCTACTCGTTCATGGAGGCGCGGGCGTCGACCATCGATGCCCAACGCAAGTTCCAGGTCGGCATGGGGATGCTGTTCACGTTCCTCGCGATCACCGAGCTCGTGGTCATGTTCTACTCGATCTACAAGGTGACGCCGTATCCGAACGTCGTCATCTTCCCCGAGGTCGCGGGGCAGCGCGGCGACATCGGCTGGGTTCTGCCCCTGGCGGGCGCGTCGGTCGTCTACATCACGTACTGCATCGAGAAGTACATCAAGAACAGCCAGGCGCTCGTGTTCACGAAGCTGCAGGTAATATTCTGCCTCTTCGGCCCCGTGTCGATCGTCGTGTCCTACATCCCCGCCGTGACGGGCTCGGACTGGTACGGCGACTGGGGCGGGTACCTCCTCTTCGGGGCGCCCGCGGTCAGCCTGTTGATCGGGCTGATCGCCATCCCCATCGTCTACGGCGCCCTCGCGAGGCAGACCTCGGGCACGATCAAGAAGAACGCGCTCACGATCCTGTTCGGGTTCTTGATAACGGTGCTCGGCATCATCCTGCACGCGATGCGGGGCGAGTTTCCCGTGCCCTTCGATTACGTGATATACATCATCATGACCATCGTCGGCGTCCTTGTCTTGATGAGAGGCATCTTGAGCACGTCCTATTAAGTTCCTTTTTTACCTCTTTCGTTCTCGCCTCCACCACTTTTGTCATCGGTTCCTTCCGTGATGGATCCTTCGCTTTTTATTGGGTGGCACATAGAAATATTAACCATGTCGACCCCCGAAGCGCCCGGAGGAAATCGCGTCCGGGTAGGGCTGCTCCAGCCCGCCACGAGAAGGCTCGACCTGGATCGGAATCTCACGATTCTAGAGGTGCTCGCGGCCAAGGCAGCACGCAAGGGAGCGACCATCGTGTGCACGCCGGAATGCATGCTCGATGGCTACGCGTTCGACGACCCCGCGTTCCAAGCCGACCCCGCGCGGTATTGCGTGGCGCTGGGGGGATCGAAGTATGCCCGCTCGTGCAGCGACATCGCGTCCCGGCTTCAGATCCACGTGATCGCCTGCATGTCGACGGTGGAGGCGGAATCACCACCCGTCTACCGCAACGCGGCCATCCTGTACGATCCTTCTGGGAAGGTCGTTGGCCGGTACTTCAAGGCCCACTCCACGAGCGGCAACATGGAGGCCGAATTCTACGCGGCGGGCGACTCCTTTCCCGTGTTCGACGTGGAGCTCGGTGGCGTGGCCACGCGCGTCGGCATAATGATCTGCTACGATAGGCAAGTACCAGAGGTCGCCAGGGCACTGCGAGTTAACGGGGCCGAGATCATCTTCAATCCTTCCGCCACGAACAACTACGCACGAGGGTGGAACACGCGGCTCCTCCAGACCCGCGCCTACGAGAACAAGTGCTTCATCGTATCGGTTAACCACGCGTTTCCACGGTTGTGCGGCCGCTCCCTCGTCGCGGGCCCGTCGGGGCGCGTCATCGCCCGATTGTTTCCGTGGCAACAAGCCCGGGTGGTCGAGCTGGACCTCGCCGCCGTTCACGCGGGCGAGAAGCACGTCAACACGCGCCGGCCGGGGATATACGCGGATCTCTTGAGGGAGCGGTAAGGCTGATCCCGTCAGGACGGGAATACATTCCGTGGCGGCGCCACATAAACATCGAAACGTTTTTATGGCCGTGTTGCTGCATAACGGTAGGAACTAGCCTCAGTGTGCCCCCGTCCGAACTTCCATCCAGTCGCCCGGTTTGCAGCAGAGCCAAGGTGGGCCATCCCGCTGCCGACGGCACGCGCGTGCCCAGCCGCGGCGTCGGTACGGGCTTCCACGGCCATAGTGCGTCGACCAAGCGCTGGCCAACGACGCGGAAGGGAAGGGGGCGCGCGGTTGGCTGGTGTTCCGTCGGCTCTCGGGGTCTGAGCACGCCGTCCGTCGACGAGCGGGGCGCCTTCCCGCCTGGGCGACCGGCACGATCACTTGGGCCATAGCCATCCAGTCGATGTGGAAAGCCATGCTTGCGGAACCGATCATAGACTTCCGGCGCGTGAAGATCGAATGCCCGTCGTGCGGCAAGGAGCAATACGTGAAGCTCTGCACGGAGAGGCTGGAGCCGACGAACGGTGTCGTGTCACTCGTGATCAAGGCAGCGTGCGACCACGAGTTCCACCTGTACGTTGACAAGCAGTTCCAGGTTCGCGGCTACGAACGGATAGACGCGGTCGTCTCCGCCGAGATGCTCCAGGTTGACCAGGAGATCTCCGACTTTATGAAGGGCGAGGGCATCAAGGAACGCGCCTCGGGCCGGTTCGTCGGCAAGCTCCGCAACGACGTCGAGCGCGAGAGGTACCTCGAGACCGTCATCCGCTACTACCGCGGGGCGGATGTCGCCGATTCGTACTGGGTGGCCGAGATCGGCGGCCGCCGGCCCGAGCCGGCCACGTTCGATCCCGCGAAGAACTTCCCGCTCCCGCCACTGCCTTCGTCCCCGGCACCGCCGGTCGTCAATCACGGGGCCCAGGTGCCTCCTGTTGCCCCCACTCCTGCGGGCAAGGCGACCGCACGCAAGGAAAAGGCCGGGCTGGAAGGCTTGCCCCCCCCGAAGGCTAGTGTCATTTCACAAGCAACACCAGGCCTGGTGACAGCAACACCCGAGGATCCAAAGATTGAGACGCAGACCACTCGTGCCACCGAACCGGGGGTGGAACACGTGCCAGAAACGCCCGTGGCAGATCCAGGCATTGCTGTGAAACCCGAAGCCGAGGCAGTCGCAGCTTCCGCACCCACTGAGGCCCCCGAGGCCCCCGAGGCTCCCGAGATCACGCTGGACGATTTGCGTTCCCAGTTCGAGGCGCGCATCAAAAAGATCAACGACATCATGATCAAGCTCGAATTGGACAACTTGAACGAGGCCGTGTCAGACGTCGAGCTCGTGAAGAAGAAGGCCAAGCTCGCCAAGATCAAGGACGACCTCGAGGTACAGTTCAACAAGATCGTCTCGGAACGAGGCCTGGACAAGGGCAGCGAAGAGAAGCCAGCAGCAAGCCTTGCATGATGGAATGGCCCGAGACAGACGAACTTACGTTTTTCTCGTTCTTTTGAACTCATCAATCAATAAAATTCTCATTGATTAGAGTACCATAGGGTATTTCATGTTCCGAAAGTGCTTCCACGGCCGTAAATCTTAAAAGGCACGCGGCAAATCATGCCACATGAACAGAAAATACTCCCTACTCGTTCTCAGCTTCTTCATCACGCTTGGGTTATTCTTGATCATCATCGGGCTGCTGGAAGCGACCGGTCCCGGCCAGGACTTAATCCCCAAGGAATACATGGAGTTCATCCCCGCCCTACCTGGAACCATTTACACCGATATACTCCTGCTATTCGCTATACCCATAGGTGCCTTTGCCCTGATCTACGCGCTGACACCGATCATCTCAAAGATACTCGTGTATTTCCACAAACTAATCATGCGCGGTGCCACGTACGGCTTCGCGCAGCTGGGCGCGGATATCAAGACAGCGACTTTCTTGAAGCGGGCGTTCATGATCTCCCTGTTCGCGTTCAACTTGAGCGCTATCCTCGTGGGACTGGGTTATGGAGGCATGTTCAGGCTTGGATACGACCCGACAAAGCCAAGCGAGCAAGTGATTCTAAACGAGGCAGAAGCAGTGTTCCTCGGGACGTTCATTCTGGCAACCGCTGGGCTGATCGTCTTCATGCCCCTCTGGATCGCGGAGGACGCGGGCCTCATTATGTACCGGATCTTCCCCGACCAGCGCCGCGCGCCCGACATCGAGGGGATCCACGCGATGTACAGCAACCTCTGGAAGGCCTACATCAGCATCTCGACGCTATATACGCTTTGGGAGTACATCTCGAGGACCTTTGCTGTGCTGAAACCCGGCGACCCGGCAATTCTCACGCCGATCATCCTGTGCGTGCTGCCGTTCATCACGATCGGGCTCGTCTCGATCCCCGCGTACTTGTACGAGAAGTACTTGCCGGGGTTCAAGGATCGCGTCTCGAGCGGGCTCCGCGGGTTCAACTTGCCCGACATCCAGATTCCCGAGATCCACCAGATCGGCGTCGATCGAATCGCGGTCGATTGAGCTCGGAAGGAACCGTGCCCTTTTTTTCCAATCCCTCCTTCACAAGCAATGCGCTACTGTCCTCCTCGTCACCTAGCGGCCGGATCGGTGAGAATCCATGCGGGATGGCTTCGACATCGTCGACGCGCACGTGCATTACGCGGGCATCTTCCTCCAGAAGGGGAAGACGATCGTCGACTATATGGACGAAAACGGCGTCGACGCGGCCATCTTGAACACGCTCAACACGAAGGCCAACCTCGGCGACGTGATGCGGAAGGATCCGGCGGAGCTGGCAATGCGGTCGCAGGATCCCAGCTTCGAAATATTCAAGGACTTCCGACTTTCAGGGCAACCAGGGCATGAAGCCGTCAGCTCCCTCGCGAGAAAGTATCCCGATCGTTTGTTCCCATTCTTCTGGTATAACCCCGCCGATCCAGGCGACCTGAACCAGGAAATGGGCCTCGCCGCCGTCGCAGACGCGCTCGACCGCGGGTTCAAGGGCGTGAAGATACAGCCCGCCATGACGGCGTGCACGGTGGAGCAGCTGTTCCCCGTGGCCTCTGTGCTCACCGAACGGGAGCGTCCGATCTACATCCATCCCAACGCCGGCCTGTTCGCGTCGCGCAAGACCGAGGCGGTGGACGTCGCCAGGCTGGCCAAGTCGTTCCCGAAGCTCGACATCATCCTCGGCCACGCCGCTTACACCATGGAGTTCTGCATCGAGGCCGTGCTCCACCTTGCTCGTTTCCCGAACGTACACGCGGAGACGTCGCAATCCATACCGTACGGGATCATCACGTTCGCGAAGATCTTCGGCCCGCGGCGCGTGCTCTTCGGTACCGACATGCCGTCGGCCACGCCCTTCGACATCGAGTACCGGAAGCTGGCGCTGCTCGACGTGCCGGCCGACGCGAAGGCGCTCATCCTCGGCGGGAACGCGCGCCGGCTGCTCGGGCTCGCCGGGTGAATGGTTTTTATCGGATGCACCCGACTCCCGTTTCATGACGGAAGCGACCGGCCGCGCGTTCAAGGCAGCGAGGCGGATCAGCGACATCGGCAACGCCATCACCTACAGCCTCGTGCTCGCCATCCTTCTCTCGTTCTGCGTCCCGCAACCCGCCGGCCACTGGCTCGTGTTCTTGATCACGTTTCTGGTCATGGTCTTCGGCCCCGGCGCGATCCTCGTGTACGGGATGAAGACGGGGCGGATCGACTTCGACGTGACAGAGCAGAAGGTGCGGACGCCGTATTACCTGCTGATCGAGTGCTGCTACGCGAGCGGCATGCTGGTGTTCGCTCCGTTCGCGCTGCCCTCGTGGGTGATCTTCAACGTCTCGCTGGTCTCCGTCATGCTCAACGGGCTATGCCTCTTGATAAATTTCAAGTGGAAGATCTCGGCGCACGCGGCGGGCGCCGCCGGCCCAGCGACCGGCATCGCGCTCGTGTTCGGCTGGTGGACGCTGCTCATCACGGCACCCACCGTTGTCGCGGTCATCTGGTCGCGCTGGTACCTCAAGAAGCACACCCCCGGCCAGCTCGTCGGCGGCACCCTTCTGGCGATCGCCGTCTATGGCCTGGTGTTCTCGCTGCTCTACCCGATCGCGCTGTATTGATGGCATCGTGAACGCGTGGAATCCCACGTCCTCCCGTTCCCTATCCGGACGTGAAGGGCTTATATGTTGGTGGCAGGAGCGGATTCCAGCGGCACGAAAAGGGCAAAAGTGAGCTGTGGTGTTTTTGAGAGGGAGTAACGCGTGCGCCGGAATCCAGAACTGCTCCGTATCGCTCGTCCTGCCGTGAATTCAAGGTCAATGATCGATTATAAATCTTTCACGACCCCGCCACATGGGAGTCGGGTGAATGCCACGATGTGCGGTTTGATCCCCGCTTGGCCCATCAAGCCCCGGCAACGTATTTAATCCACGCGTCGTTTTAACAGAGCACTCATCACGTGAACATGCGGCGGGCGTGTTGTCTAGCATGGATAAGGCGCCGGCTTCCGGTAAGCGCGTCCCGGACGTGCTTGGAACCAGCCGGATTGCGCAGGTTCAAATCCTGCCACGCCCGCCATCATCCCTTTGATGCGTGGCGGTTTCTTCGCCACCGCGACCTTCCACCCCGGCCTTTCGCTTCACGCCTTCAAGTCTTGAACGATGTCCTTCTCGCGTAAGCCCGTGGCGAGCAGGAACGCGTCGACGTCCCCGAAACGCCCGACGTCCGCGAGCTTGTGGGCGTCGGATCCGAGCGTGAACTCCGCGCCGAGCTGCCGGCACATCTCGAAGTAGGAGCGGAAGAACGCGGCTGGTGCCATGATCTCGTGTTCCAGATCCCCTTTCCAAGGCGGTAAGTCGGTTGGCTCGGCGGCACGCCCTTGTTCGTGTTCCACCTCTCGCAGGACCATGGTGATGACGATGCGGGAGACCTCGACCCTCACGCCCTTCCCGACCGCAGCACTGACGACCCGCTCGGTGGCCTGGAGCGAGGCCTTGTCGAGGAGGCCCTGGTGCCAGGGGAACCGCCACGGGTGCGCCAGCACGTCCACGCGGTTCCGCTCCAGTGCCAGGCATGTCATCCGGGAATGGCGATCGTAGAACTTCTCCACGAGGTGCCGCTTCGAGGGATCCCGCCACCACGACGAGAACGCCTTCCTCCCCCTCCGCAGGAACGTCCAGGTCGGCATGATGTGCACGTGCTCGGCGAGGAGCACGTAGTCCAGCCGCTCCAGGTCGCGCTTGGCCACCTGGATGCGGCCCTGCCCGTCGCGGATCGACACCTCGAGCCCGAGAAGCAGGCCCTCCTTGCCCGTCACGGCCCGCTCGTGGGCCGCGAGGTACCCGTTCTTGAAGGGCACGTCGTGATCCGTTATGCCCAGGTGTTCGATGCCGCGATCGCGGGCCGCGTCCCACGCGTCGGCGGGCCCATAATGCTCCTTGCAGCAATGAGACGCGCTCGTGTGGACGTGGTAGTCAGAGATGGCTTTCAAGGCCGGTCAGCCTCCTGCATCAAGGGAAGGTCGACGAAAATATCACATGTACATGTCGTGGTTCGCGTTCTCCTTGACTTGCTGCTTGAGGATCTGGTTGACCTCCTTCTCGAGGTCCTTCGCTTCCTCTTGCAGCTTGTTCGTCTGGATGTTGGTTCCGAAGGTCTCGTTGATGATCTCGATCGCCTTGGCGGCCGCCTTCATGTCCGGGTGTTCACGGTCTGCATACGGGAAGAGCGTCAAGGCGGGCACCTTGCGCAGCTGCAGCTCGATCAAGAGCATGGCGATGCCCCCGCTGATGAAGAGCCCGGCGTCGATCAGTGGCGGCTTGCCCTTCACGGGGAAGCCGTTCGTGACCACGCACCGGTACCCCTTTTCGTCGTCTTGCGGCTTGAAGTTGTAGTCAAGGCCGCCGAGGAGGACGAGGCCCTTCATCTTGCTTCTGATGATGAAGGAGACCATCTCCTTCGTGAATTCCCGCATCTCCTCCCCGCTGGGCTGGAACCTGACGACGAGGAACACGATGCCGTCCTTGTCGTCCAGGTAGAGCTCGAAGGGGAGCAACACATCCCCCTTGTCGTCGAGCGTTATCAAGGGCGGCATGAGCGTGGAGACGATGGTGCCAATGCGTCGGGCGCCCGTCTGCTCGATCATGTACTTGCACGATATATAGCCGACGACGCCGATGCCGTGGAAACCCGTGACGAGGTATTTCCCTTCCAGGTTCACTTCTTCGAACAGTTCGATGGTAACTGTCATGTTCGTTCACTTGAAGGTCGAGACGACCGTGTTGTTCTCGAGCTTGTACTTCCCGAGGGCGAGGGCCCCGAGCAGGCCGACGTCATCCCCGAGCGCCGTCTTGGCGAGGCGGGGCGGGTGGTTGATCGTGAACTCGATCGTCCTCTTAGCGAAGATCTCTTGCAATGGCGGCAGGATCTGCTGCTCGTCCTTGAGCATGGAGCCGCCGAGGAAGATCACCTTCGGGTCGTAGAAGTTGTTGATGAGGCCGATGCCGATGGCATTGTAAAACGTTGCCTGGTCGACCACGCCCTTGGCGACCTCGTCCCCCTTCCTTGCAGCTTCGTAAACGTCTTTCGCGGTGATCGTTTCCTTGTCGCCCTTGACGAGGTCGAGCAACGCCTTCCCCTGCCCTGGACGGGCGTCGAGGGCGGCGCGGGCGTGCTTCGCGACGGACCAACCCGAGCAGAACGCCTCCCAGCACCCCTCGGCCCCGCAGTTGCACCGCACCCCCGATCTGGGGGCAACGACCCCGTGGCCGACCTCCGATGCGTTGCCCTCCTTGCCGAGCACGAGGTGGCCGTTGACGACGAAGCCACCCCCGATGCCCGTGGAGATCGTTATGTAGCCGACATTATCCTTTTCGTCGCCCTTGGCCTCGAAACAGTGCACGCCCAGCACGGCGCTGCGGCAGTCGTTGATGATGTAGACCGGGACGGAGGGGAAGCGCTCGGATATGGGGGCCTTAAGCGGGATGACCTTGAAGCCGAGGTTGGCGTTGTTGAACACCTCGCCCTTCGCCGCGTCGATCGGCCCCGCGGTGGCGATGCTGATGGCGCTCAATTCCTCCGTGCCAACCCCTTGTTTCTTGAGGAGGTCTTCGATCATGGCGATGACTTGCCTGCTGACCGCCATGGGATCCGTCTTCGCGGTGTCTTGCTTGAGCTTTGCGAGCGCTCTGAGGTCGTCGACGGGGGCGATGGCGACGCGCACGCTCGTGCCGCCGATGTCGACCGCTATCAATGAATCCGGCATGCAATGGGGCACCGTTCGAAATGAGACAATCAATAGAGAAGGGGAGCGGAAAAAAACGTGCCCATCATTTCAGCAGCGCAGCGATCTTGTCGAGGGCGGGGGCGATGTCCGCGACGGGCATAGAGCAATAGGCGATCCGGATGCCGTTCACCCCGGCCTTCGTGTGGACCGGGATCGTGCCGAGCTCCTGCTCGTCGAGCAGTTTCTTGGCGAACTCGTCCGCGGGTATCGACTTCGGCAGGTTCAGGAACGCGAAGAAGCCGCCGTTGTAGGGATCCCAGAAGATGCCCTTCTCAGGCGCGTGGAGCTTCACGCCGGCCTTCTTGAAGGCTTCGTACCTCTCTTGCAGAACGGCTATGACCTTCTGGCGGTTCTCGATCGACTTGGCCATGCCCTCGAGCATCTTGAGCACGAGCAGCTGCGAGACGTGCGAGCCGTTCGAGTTCGTGCCGCGTACGGCGCCCGAGAGCTTGTTGTTGAGGTCGGCGTCGAGCTGCTTGAGGTCGACCCCCCACCTGCTGGAGAAGCCGTAGGTCATGAAGCCGACGCGGCCGCCATAGAACAGCAGCTCCTTCGATGCGCCGTCCAACTTGACGGGGATAACCATGGGGTGCTTGTCGACGAGGAATGCGAACAAGCTGCGCTTCTCCGCGGCATCGTCGTACACGTAACCCTCGTAGGCATCGTCTATCATGACGACGACCGGTTTCTGGATCGTGTTGGCCGCCCCAACGATGGCTTCCGCGATGGCCGCCATCTCCGCGGTGTCGGGCGTGTAGCCGGTCGGGTTGTTCGGGAAGTTGAGCAGAAGTATGACCTTCCCTTGCCCCGCGCCGATCTCCTCTGCCTTCTCGCGCATGGCCGCGACGTCGAACTTGCCGTCCTTGAACGTGTTGAACACGTCCACGCTCGCTCCGAGATTCAGGTTGATGATCGTGTCATAGTTCTCCCAGTACTTGTCTGCAAGGAGTACCGTCTCGCCCTCGTCGGCGAAGAACTTCACGGTGAAATATATCGCGTTCGTCACGCCAGCTACGACGACGGGGGTGGATATAAGCGATTGCGCTTCCGGCATCGCCTTCAGGCCACACTTCTCGAGGATCCAATCCTTCCACTTGGCACGCAAGTCGGGGAGGCCAGCTATCGGGGCATACGACGCTATCGTGCTCGCGTCGATGCCCGGTCCGAGCAGATCAGAAATGTTCTTCACGAAAAACGTGACAGGCTTGGCCGACTTGACGTCCAGGTACTGGTTGAGCTCGGCACCCTTGGCGTCACCTATCGTCGCGTTGATCGCCGCGTTCTTTGCCAATCCGGCCCAATAAAAAACGCCCTGGGGCAAAAAAACTCGCCTTCCGAAGTTCGAGAAGGCATCGAAGATAGGGGTGTTACGAAGTGCGATGAATTCGTTTTGGGATGACATGTCGGTTTTACCTCGGTCATAAATTTCGATTAGGAGACTCATCCGCCTTAAATTGTTTTGCGTAAAACAATCCCAAGCGATGCGCGGGAGCGTCGCCGTTTCTATCGGGGCTCGTGATTGAGTCCATCACCCACGCTGCCCGATTGACACTTCTCAGCATTTAAATGCCCTACCACATAGTCCAATATATAGCACGATACGAGAACTGGTTGTGTGTCCGTGGGTTCAAGAGCCGACTTGGAGTCGAAAACAGTTCCAGAGCTCAAAAAGATCTGTCGGGACTGCGAAATAAAGGGATACTCCAAGTTGCCAAAGGAAGCGCTGATCGCAGCGATCCTCGAGAAGCAAGGGCTGGGTACGAGTCTCGAACAGAGCCTGGCAATGTCTACCAACAAATCCATTCCCGATCCACAGACGGAGCAGCTCTTGCAACGCACGAGCACGAAGGTGGTCTACAGCAGGGAAGAGAGCGAGGCCCGCATCGAGAAGAACAAGGGCCTTGTGGTGAAGCGGGCCGCGGCCTCCGGCGTGCCCGCCAGGAAGGCCGTCGACAGCGAGGCCGGCGC
>JAFGBX010000453.1 GCA_016932935.1 Promethearchaeota archaeon
GTGTTCGAGACCCACTCTGTCAGCGTCCAGATCGAAAAGAATGACATCATCGAAAGGAGCATGTACAGCGTCCTGACCCTGAGGGAACCGCGTGCCTTCACAAACCAGGCGACGTTGATCGCGATGACGGCGAGCATGAAGGTCAGGGTCGCCGGGGTGAGCATGTCCCGCCGGGAAGGGACGTCACCGCCCACGTCGTGCGCGGGGGCGGATTGGAGAAGTGTCGTCGTCACGGCGAGCGCCAGCAAGCCGCAGAAGACGATAAACCACGGTTTCCGCGATTTGGCGTCCATCCAACGGTCCCCGAAGAAGATGCCCAGGATTGCGATCATCCCCCCTTCTTCCATGGCTTGAAGCGGGATCGACAACCACAGCGGAATAACGAACCCGAACAAGTATTTGTCCCCTATGTCCCGTGTGCCGCTGATCTGGATAAAGATCTCGAAGCTCGCGCAGATCATCGTGGCCACCACGAAGATCTTGAAGTAATCCTTCCGATGGTTCACCCGGTAATCATAAAAACACGCGAGGATCACCACGACGTCGATGACCAGCTTAGCGTTGAAGTTGTAGCCGAACGAGCCGCCTCTTATCATGAACACGCTATCGAGGAGCATGATGGTGGCATATCTCCCCCGTGCTTCATAAACGTTACCGGCTTGATAAGATCGAAAAAGCAGAAACGAGATCGATGCGTGGCCACGTTCAAGGGAACGGGATTATGCCCTTCTGGCGCAGCCACGCCCAGATCACGACGATGAGCAGCCCCGCCGCGAGGAGCGACGTGGCGATGGGCCCGACCTTAACACGTGAGGACTCGTCCTGGTAGAAGCGGATCAACCCCGCTCCGCCCATCGGACTCATACCTCGGCTGCTACGCCTTTGGGCTCGTCGCGATTGTTTCTTCGCCATGGATATAAAAAAGCAACTCGCGTTTAAATGATTTCGCGATGGATCTCGTTGGTAAAACCCATTTTGAAAGAGTGCCAGGTTCACGCGTAGAAAGCCTTGATCGTCCTCGCCACGAAGTCCACTTGTTCGTCCGAGAGCAGCGGGTGCACGGGCAGCGAGATGACCTCCCTGGCCAGCGCCTCGGTCACGGGCAGCCTTGCCACGAACCCCGCGTCCTTCATGGACTGCTGCTCGTGGATCGGGATGGCGTAGTGGATGCCGTAACCGACCTCGTTCTTCTGTAAGTGCTCGGCGAGCTTGTCCCGGTGTTTCACCTTGAGCGTGTACTGGTGGTAGACGTGCTCGCGGCCCGCGGGCACGGTTGGCGTCTCGACCTGGGGGATGGCGGCGAGCGCCTCGTCGTACAGCCCGGCGTTCTCCCGCCGCTTCGCGTTGTTCGCGTCGAGCGCCCCCAGGGACGCCCTGGCGACCACGCCGTTGACCTCCTGCATGCGGAAGTTGAAGCCGATCGACGCGTGTATGTACTTCTGTGCCTGGCCGTGGTTCGCGTAGAGCTTGACCCGTTCGATGATCGCGTCGTCGTCCGTCGTCACGATGCCGCCTTCGCCGCCGCACACCATGTTCTTGGTCGGATAGAACGAGAACGCGGCCACGTCGCCGATGGCACCGGCCTTCCTTCCCTTGTACGCGGCCCCGTGTGCCTGGCACGCGTCCTCGATGACCTTGAGGTCGTGCTTCGCCGCGACCTCCTCGAGCGCCTCCATATCGGCCGGGAGCCCATAGAGGTGCACGGGCATGATGGCCCTCGTCCGCCCCGTGATCTTCCGCCCCGCGTCGGCAGGATCCATGTTGAACGTCGCCCTGTCGACCTCGACGAACACGGGCATCGCCCCGCATTCCAGGATGGTGTTGGCCGTGGCGATGAACGTGAAGCTCGGCACGAGCACCTCGTCACCGGGCTTTATCCCCGCGCCGTGCAAGGCGCACATCAGGGCAGCCGTGCCGTTGTTCACGGCACGCGCGTGCTTGACGCCGGTATATTTCGAGAATTCCTCCTCGAGAGCCTTCACGTTCTTGCCATCGGCCCACATGCCGCTTTTAAGCACGTCCGCGGCGGCCTTGATGACCTGTTCGTCCAGCCCGAGTTGTACGATGGGTACCTTCACGTCCGTTCATCCCTGGGTCTATCGATCTCGATAAGGTGGCGCCGCATATGTACCATCCCTTTGTCGCTACCCGACCGGGCCGAATCGCCGAAAATATCCGGTCTTAAATCGTCCCTCGCCATTTAAAGTACATTCTGGTACGGAAGGTTCCAGCCCATGAACCGAAAGGCACTGTTCATTGGTATCAACCTCTCCATTGTTGTGATCGCGATCGCGTGCGTGTTCCTGTTCCTCGGCTTCGTCATCGAGAGACTCGTCACGAGCATCTTGTTTTGGGTCACGATCGCCATCGGCTGCCTCCTGGAGAGCGAGTTCTACCAGTGGGTGAAAAAATCCAAGCGCAGCGGCACGGCCGACTTGCTCTTCATCGCGTTCATGTTCTCCCTCGTGCTCATGATAACGGAGGACATCTTCACGGGCTTCCTCGGCGCGTTCGCGATGTACTTGATCATCGGCGCGGCCGAGCTCAAGGGGCACCAGGTCATCAACAAGGTCATCTACATCAGCGCCATCACGTACAACGTCATGTTCTTCGCCAGCCTCGCCGACTTCATCATCAAGAAGGCGGGACTGCCAGATGCAGGCATCTTGAACAAGGCGTTCTCGTTGAGCTTCTGGCTGATCCTGGTTCTCGGGTTCGTGTTCTTCGGCCGGAAGTACATCGTGGTCTGGCGGTTCATGAGCCCCCAGTACATCACCCTCGCCATCTTCCTCCTCGCGTGGGTGCTCATCGCCACGGTCGGTTCCGTGGCCAAGATCGACATCTTCGAGACGCGGCTTATCTATCCTGTTTTGATCGTCTCTAACTTTCTCATGTATCTCGGGACAGGTTTTTTGATAGACAAGTTCCTGGGCGTGAAGCCTCTCCACAAGATAGACCCCGAGAAGGCGCGGGTGCTGGGATCGATCGTCGACCGGGTCAAGACCAAGCTCGGCATGGTGGGAAGGGTCAAGGTCGGCTATGGTGACTACCCGATCATAAACGCCATGGCGTATGGGCCGTACTTCGACAAGCGCATCTGCGTCATCGCCCCGGCCGACATGGATCTCCCCGAGGACGAGCTCGAGGCCATCGTCGCCCACGAGCTCGGGCACGTGAAGCTGCACCACCCGGCGAAGTTGCTCGCGATCTCGACCGCGGACATTGCGATCCGCTGGCTCTTGAACATCCCGGCCACGTACTACGACTTCGCCTTCGGTCGCAAGTTCGAGGTCCTCGGATACGACGTGGGCATCCTCGGGTTCATCATCCTCAACCTCGCGATCTTCGCCTTCCTCTACACCTTCGTGCGCGTCATGGAGGCGAACGCGGACTTCGTCGTCAAGCGCGCGGGGCTGGGTGCCCAGCTCGCGAAGGCCTTGTACACGTTGGAAAGCTTCTACGCGCTCGGGCAGCAGGTCGGCCTGAACGTGATGCTCCTCGCCGACGAGAAGGTCGACGAGGATCACGATATGCTGCAATACATCGACGCGGCGAGGGCCATCCACAAGCAGCTCGCCGCCCCGCCGCGGTCGATCGCCATGACCACTTTACTGAATAGCCACCCACCCACGTTCCTCCGCATCGCGAACATGCTATTGCCTGAGGAAGACGAGTTCCCCTCCAGAAGCGCGGCGGTCTTACCCGCGAAGTTCTTGCGACGCAAGTACTCGCGTTCCTTCGCGTCCAGGGTGGCGGGCGTCCTTCCAGGGCTCGATGCCATCACGAAGGGCAAGTTCATGGCCCTCTTCTCGAGTCGGGTGGGTGGCAGCTTGCCTCGGTTCCTCGAAGGGATCCAGCTACATGGGAACAAGGTCGCCTTGCTCGAGAACCA
>JAFGBX010000454.1 GCA_016932935.1 Promethearchaeota archaeon
CGACAAGATGAACGTGTCGCAGCGTAGCCTCGAGCTCGAGCTGATATACGAAGCACTCGGGGTCATCGGAAGCGTCCACCCGTTCAACGAGATCATCACGGCTCTCGAGCGGGCGCTCATGGGAGACACGAACCCGTTCTCGAAGGACGTCGTCGCGAACTCCTTGAAGGCCATCGGCCAGGGAATCATCATGTCGATCGCCACGAAGAGGGAGCGCAAGGCGCAAGGAAGCTTCAAGATGACCTATCTCCCGGGAAACGTCGTCATGATCTTCCTCAACGCCCTCCAGTTGAAAGGCCTGCCCGACGACGTCATCGACATCATCAGCGACGGCATCCAGGATCTCCTGCCCTACTTCCTCGTCACCGACAAGTCAAAGCGCAAGTTCGAGTACCTCGACACGCTGTATGCCTTCTTGCTCCAGGCATACAACTCGAACTTCTCGCACGAGATCCTCGAGACGATGGACCGCGTCAACTCGCTCAAGGCCTTCAAGCTGCACGTGGACGAGCTCAAGAGCGGCCTGGTGAAGGAGTCGGCGAGGTTCTACTCGAAGCAGTACACCCCGGATGGTACGCAGTTCTACGACCAGGGCGTGCTGTTCAAGGCCCTGGGGAACGAGAAGTACGCGCTCGCGTCGTTCGAGATCGCCCTCGAGCTGAGCCCGAACGAGTACTTCACGCCGCGCTGCCACATGGAGGTCGCATCGCTCTTGCAGGCCACCGATCCCGCGCGCGCCGAGAAAGAATACCAGGCCGCTTGCAACGCCTTCGCGTTCTTCGACGACATCGCCGGCTTGAAGGAATGCAAGGATAGGAAGGCGGCTATCAAGCAGAAATGAGGGTTTTCCCTCCCCACCCTTTTTTTCCGAACCGCTCACTTGAACGACGGTATGAACGAGAAGCAAGACTCGACGAGCTGCTTCGCCTCGCTGAACCCATCGACGCTCTTATCCCGGTCCATCACCCTCGCGAACCTATCGACGAACTGGCGGTTGAACGCGGCGAGCCCGTCCCTGAGGACGCGGGAAGACTTCGATGCGACCAGCACGCTGGCGACGGGGCGCTTGTCGTTTCGGTTGATCAGCAGCACGCCCTTCTCCATCTTGATCTCTTGGACGTTCCCCTTCTTCAAGGACTCGTTGACGATCATGGTCACCCCTTGCAGCATGCTCGAGAACAGGTCCTCGTCGATGAGGCGATCGGGCCGGTTCCAGGTGTAGGTGAACAGGGAGATGCCGTTCGTCGTGTCGAAGGTGACGAGCCGCTGGGTCTTGAACGGCAACACGTAGAACAACTGGTCGTACTTGGCAAATATAATCGCGTGCATGAGCGCTCCGATCGACTGGAAGATGCGGTCGATTGATGGGACGTGCCTCGAGAGGCCGGAGACGTACTTGTTCGCAACGACGTACATGATGGAGACGAGAATCGCGCCGACGATGTTGATCAAGGCGGGGCGCTTCAACGGCGGGGGGACGTTCTTGAAGATCAAGACGCAGAAGTAGAGCCACGCAATCCCGAACAACAAGCCGATGGACACCACCACGAGGATCGGCACGAAGACGAACTCGGACCTGAAGAGGAAGACGAAGAGCATGGCGTCGGCACTGAGAACCAGCAGCGCGATGGAGAACCGGCGGGGCTCGACCGCGTCACGTGCAACGGAGTCGATGAGCGCGAGCATGCCGAGGAAGCCGGGGACGAGGCTTAGGTTCTCGAGCAAGTTGAGAAAGACGTGCGGATCGCTGCCGGTCTCGAAGAAATACTTGGCCGTGTAGAAGGCTGCCTCGAGCATGAAGCCGAACCAGGTAACCGCCATGTAGAGGCTCGGGCGGTACCGTTTCTTCAAGTAATTGCGGAAGATCGAGGCGAATCCCGCGCATTGCAGCGCGGCGGAAAGCCCCCCGAAGGTTATCCTTATGAGGTCCATCTCATCTACCTTGGTGGAACCAATCCTTCATCCATAGCGTGGGCACATCCAGACGAGGAATACTATTACCCGTGGGCCTTATATATGCGCTAACCGAGCGTCCTTTCCATCCATAAGGGGGAACGTCCTCTGGCCTTCGATGAGGTCGCTGAGGGGCGGTGCTGATGCCGCGTGGCGCCCCCGGCTCTAAATGTTAAAGAAACGCTTGAATAATAGGCATAGCGAGTAGTTGAGCCATCCAGGCAGGTCGGCAATGGATTTTTCTTTCAACAGCGGGAACGTCCAGGTCCCCTCGGGCAGCTGGTCATCGCGGAATTACACGAGTGCCTTCTGGACGCCTGGTTCCGCTCGTGGGATGGGCATCTTGGAAAGAGCATCCAGAACGGATATCAAATCCGTCCACCAGAACGGGAAGGAGTACTTCGTCCAATAGCCAGCCCCCCTTCGCGACGAGTAGGAGTCCGTCTTGAAGAATCTCGTGGCGATGAGCTTCCCAGCCCTCACCGCGCCGGGATGGCTGCGGTAAGTCGGATGCGCGGCGAACGCGCGTAGCACGATCCCGGTGACCATGTGGGAGAACGGCTTCCCTGGCTCCACGGGAAGCGGGATTGCCGACCTCATCGATTCCTCGCTATCGTTGGACTTGACCCCGTGCGTCTGCATCGGCAACGTCCACCCGCCGCCCTCTTGCTGGTGCCCAAGGAACCACGAGAACGCCTTGTCGACCCGCGGGTCGCCGTCGTATCCCGCCTTCACGACGAGCTCGAGGATCCCGCCGCAGTAGTTGGGGGTGTACTGGCCCCCGTAGACCCCCCGGAAGTCCCCCTCTGACGTCTGCGTGGAGAACAAGTATTCGACGGCTTTTCTTATGGCGGGATGCGCCCTCGTGAATCCATAGACCTCGATGAGTACCGCGAGGTTTCGGTAAGTCTCCACTTGCAGGTAGTTCGTCGGCGACCCAGCGTGCCTTGCCTGGCGCGGGTCGGGCCACGCGCCCGATGGTTGCTGCTTCTTGATGATCTGGACGGCCCCCGGCAACGCCCACAAGGACTCGACCGGGCCCGGATCATCGCCTGTGATGTCGCGCTTGACGTGGTAGCGAAGTGCCGTGCTCGAGACGGCGCGGAGCGACGGCACCGGATCGCACCGCAAGA
>JAFGBX010000005.1 GCA_016932935.1 Promethearchaeota archaeon
CCGCGCCTACGCGGCGGCCATCGCCCCGGCGCTGTGGGACGCGTTCCCGCCGTCCGGCAGGCTCCGCGGCCTCGAGACGTTCGCCGAGGTCGTGTCGTTCCACGCGATGAAGGCCGCCGGGCTCCCCGTCGACCAGGCCAGGTTCCGCGCGGCGTCGCTCGTCGGCGACATGGCCGTGAACCGGCGCCGCTGGCTGCTCGACTACCAGCGGTACCTCCCGCCCGCGCTCCGCGTGGTAAGCAGGGAGCCGCCGGCCGAGGCGTGGTTCTCCCGCATGCCGCCCGGCCCGCTCGTCGACGCGGCCCGCGCGATCTCCGCCGCGAACAAGGCGCGTCTCGCCCCGATGCGCCCCCGGATCCGCGCGGGCGCGTGCGTGGCAGCGGCACGGAAGCGGCTCGGCCGCATCCCCGAGGTTATCCCGAGCGCCGCCGAGATCCTCGCGCCCGCGGGCATCGGCCTGGGCACGGCGTACAACGCGGCGGTTAGGGCGGGGCTGATCTCCCGGAGGCACGACACCGCGAGGGGCGAGACCGCGCTGGCTATCACCTGAGGGGGTACCTACATTCTTTATTTTTTAAATACCAGAATCCTGGTAGAGAAAAATCTGGAGCATATCTAGGTGAGTATGGTCACAGACTACATACGACAAAAAGTCAATTATCTCGGCAAGGAGATGTTTGTTTCTTATGAGTTCCTCCAGAAAGTCAAGAACGAGATTCGACCGATCGTTGCGGTATATATCCTCGAAGGAAACAACGAGCCTAGGAAGTCTAAGGATGTCGTACGTCTTATGGAGAAGCACGGCCTTGGATTACCTGGCAATCAAGAACTGACCGACCAAGCTGTCTACGGAAAGATGGGGGCGTACCCTCGTATCTTCAGGACTTTCGTACGGGAAGATGGCGTGCGGGCGTATTGCATCGATCCCGAACTGTGGGACAACATCATGGCCAACACGTCTGTGGATTTCGGAATGATCCAGAATCCTCGATATCCAAGCGAGATGCGTTCCGATCCCTTGATAAAGATCATCAATTACCTCGAATCCAATCGCGCGATGCACAAGGATGAGATGATCGACAAATTTGGACAGAAATACAAGACAGTCATCGACGCGAGTATCGCCACGGGCGACCTCTCCGAGGACGAGGATGGGATCGTGTCGATACAAGCCCCCCACATCCGCCTCGGGAAGAGAACACCTATCCCCAACCCGGAGGCCAAGATCCGTGGAAACTCGATCCGATGCGACCAGTGCGGGGGCGCGGTGTTCGGACCGATTTTTTACGGAAGATACGAGATCCCGGTCTACCTATACACGAACACGTGTTTCGATCCAGTGTTACGGCGTCGCGTGGAAGACGGGAAGTGTCTGGTCGGGGTGTGCATCTACCCCAGTTCGCATTTCCATATCTCCAATAAAATGCATAACGGGTACGAGTTCAACCCGCACGAGGAAGATCCAACGGGGGCGAGGCCATATTTCATCAGTCTCGGGGAGGTCGAACGGTGCAAGGTCGGTGACTCGGTGAACAACATCACAGTATCGATCAAGACTGATGGGGGATCGCATTTGTTGATCTTGCACTTCGAGGAATCGAGTCGGGGCGTGAGGATTGAGCCGAACTATTCGAAGCGCTGGTTCGAGATCACGGACGGTTCTAGTAGTGAATCGATGAAGATATTCTACGATTGCCGGGAGGATCGCAGCGAGGTTGTGAAAAAGATCACGATACAATGATAGACAAAAGAAAGCAAGATGCGATGATTATGCAGCAAACGAAAAAAAATGACACCGAAAGGGCCGGGTCGAGCAGCGACAAGGCTGAAGAAACAATCGATGGCGTGATGCGCGAGTGGGATGATACCATGGCCGGGGCTCAAGTATTGAACATTCGCGATTTTCTAGATCTCTGCGAACGTGTTTTTGAACAACACAGCCCGGATCTCGCGCCCCATCTTGCGCCATTCATGGATGAATTACTCCGGAAGATACAAGACAAGTGTTCTGAGCTTTTCATGAAGCTGGCACATTTGTCACTATCCAAAACAAGAAAGTAACAAAATCGAAAGCAGCGGTGAGAATATTACGGGCTACGAAATTGCCATCGCACGGGAGAAGAAAGACAAGACGGTTGAGGTGTCGACCTTGAAGACTACGGATCCCCTCTCGGCTGGCCGCACGCTGCTAGATTCATACACGACCGTTCCGAAAGTTGCCAAGTTGTGCCGGCTCGGCACCATCACGGCTCTAGGGAATGAGATCCAGGATTGCACGATCGATGTTGATGAGGCACGGCCATCACGTCTGTTGACGGAGGAGGAATGGAGGGATTTTACCAGTGACGACCTAGATCCCGATGGCTTGGCGGATGTTGATTGGATCTTCTTGTTCAACAAGGGGAAATGGACTTTCTGCACGCGCTGCCACACCTTGTACTTGTCCTTCTTTTTGAAGACGATCGAAGAATATTTCGTCGGAAAATTCATCTGCTAGCTCCCTTGCCGTGTTTACGACAGGCGAGCTAGCATTGTACCTTTTATGCGGGCGGCATCCGATAGCCCATGAGCAATCGATCTTCCAGACCCGCCTTGCCCCGTGCGCCGAGCGGCCACGAAACCCGGCTCACCTTCTCCGAGGGCGTGTCCCTCGGCCGCCCCGTCACCGTGCGGGAACTCGACCCGGCCGACGACGCCGTCGCCCACGAGGTGCTGGCCGACGTCATGGCCGAGCACGCCGCGGGCACGGTCACGACCTTCGTCCGCTACCGGGGCGGGCACCCGCGCCGCTGGTTCGACCAGCTCTACCCGCCCGCGTGCCGTCCCCGCGTCCTCGGCCTCTCCTTCCCCGACGGCACGCTGCTCGGCTGGATCACGGCCACGACGTCGCCCGGCGCCCCCGGCCAGGCCGTCCTCGGCATGGTCGTGCGCGAGCCCTACCGCGACCGCGGCCTCGGCACCGCCGCCATCCTGCACGTCGCAGCTCTCCTAGTGGGAGAGGATGCATAGATAGTCGGAAAACCCCCTCTTCATCCCGGTCTCCAAGGCTCTCAGGTTGGATCCCATCATGGCGGCGAATCCGAGCGCTTCTTCTGCCTCCATATTGGTGCCATAGTCGAGCAAGTCCTTCCTTATCGTGATCACGGGGTATCTCTGCAGCATGCCTCGCACGTCGGCGCAGAATGCCCGTATCGTCTCCACGTCCCGAACGCGAATGGTCGCACCTGCCATCATGTCCCTGTTCGAGCCGATGATGTCCCGCAGGGTGCGGGGGATTTCCAACCGTATCCCATGTTTTTCCAAGATGATGGCAACGTTTTCGATGATGCTCGGTTCGATGGACCGGTTCAAGTCGTAGCCGGCCGTCTGGTTGACGAAAGACTGGATGTATCGATTCAGCAGATCGAGATCCCACGCGTTGGTTCTCGACCTTGATTCGATGTTCGTGACCATGGCGAGTATGTTCTCCCGGATCACGTCCCTCGTCGGCCTCGGCTTGCCTCGCTGGTGTTCCGTTTTCAGCCCGTGCAAGATGCGCTTGCACCCAGCGATGAAGGCGGGCACCTTGTCACGTGGAAGTTCGAGGAACTCGGGCATTCCGTGCTGGGGGAACGACACGCCGTCTTCCGCCTCGGAAAATCGGTTGAACAAGAACTCCTCGAGTCCTTGCACCTTCATGTCCTCGTCCCCCACACTCCAGGCGAATGGCAGCGCCCCGTGGTCGTCACCGAAAGCGGCGATGGCTTGGTAGAGGACCTGGCGCAGATCAAGGGAACCCCCCGCTCTGGCCGCCCCAAAGCGACCGAACGGGGTGAGGTCTTGCAGCGTCCCGAAGTCGCCGATCCTTGCATCATCCACGCGCTTGTCCACGCCCTGGTCCAGCAAGGACCGTTGATCCACCACCAGCGGGATGGAATGGGTGGAGAACGCCTCGATCAATGCCGAAAGCCTCGTGTCCAGCAAGATCTTCTCGCTGATGAGAATGAAGTAGCAATACGCGCCCATCGTGCTTCACGTCCACTTCGTTCCTCCGCTTTTAATTGTTGCGGTCATCCCATGGTATTCAACCTCCTCCATCCGGGGTGGGGGGTGGGCGAGCCCGGCGGCCCGGCGCGGCCCCGCATGGGAGATTTGGGGAGAGAGGGAGGGAATGGTTCGGCACCGGCGTCCGGCGCAGAAGAAGAGGCGGGGTGGCGAGGGCCTCGGTTGCCGGGGCTCGCCCGCGGTTGCTCACCTCGGCATCGGCCGCCCCGTCCGCAAGTCCTTCTTGCACGCCATGCAGTACTCGCCGTGCCCGTCCTGGAACGTCATGGTCGACCCGGCGCCGCACCAGGGGCAGGTGACCTGTTTCTCGTGCTTCACGACGCGCATCGCTCGGGGCCAGCCTCCGCCAGCCTCGGCCGGCGGTCGTCCATAGTACCACCTATAGTACGCCGCCGGGGTATATATACTGCCCCCGCCTCCAAGGGTTACGAATGGATATTTATCGGGTGGATCCCATGGGCAAGAAGATGGCCGAGGGTGGCACGGCGCCGCAAGGGTCGCAAGCGTCGCGAGGGCCGCCACCGGGGCAGGCGCCGCCCGGCCTCGGCATCGAGCAGGCGATGCTCGATGCATCGGGGTGGCACGCCCCGATCCTCCCTGGGGTGCCCACATCTGCCGCCAGCGGGCTGTGTAGCCGCCGCCCGTCGCCGACATAACCGGGATCGCAATTCTTGGCGGATGGCCGACATCCTCAAATAGTAGTGCAATCCTATCCTATAAGCGAGGCTGATGCCGCGACGACTCACCCGGCCCGAGGTCGCCAGGCGGATCGCGATCAGGGCGGCCATCGACGCGCGGGGCG
>JAFGBX010000455.1 GCA_016932935.1 Promethearchaeota archaeon
AATAAAATGCACCAAACATATGCTTCTGAATTTATAAAGCATATAGAAATGAATGATAATTTGTTTTATGCGGACCGAGTTGAACAGAAATCATCCTTTTTTTAGATCAACGGGTTCGCCAAGTTTCCTTCGCAAGAAGGGCGGCATTATCAGGCCCAGGTATGCGGAAAGGATGCCGGCGGGGACGAATAACCAGCTAGCGAACGAGAACGTGTAATCTCCGGTCAGTGTAAACAGCGCTTGCCAGACAATGATCATGAGCACGAGCACGAAGAAGAGCATGATGAGCCACATCCCGTATTTGTTCACCCTTCCGGTCGCCTTCCTGGCGGCGCGGACGGACGCGATGACAGACGGGATGACGACAAGCACGAGATAAATCCCGTTCGCCCCCATCAACCAGACCGAAGGCTCCCTCTTTCCTCCGACGGGGTAGTCGTTCGTCCAGGCGAGCCCGGTGGCCAACCCGACCACGAACGCAAGTACGAATGCCACGAGGGCGCAAGTGTTGGCTAAAAGCAAGCGTCGCCCCTTGAATAGCAGCACTTCGTTGGAGAAACACGCCACGTACCACGTGAAGGTCGCCAGGGCCGGCTGGAAGAATATGCTCGTATACTCGCACGCCGCTTGGGCCGCGGGGTCGGAGAAGCCGGGATCCCCGGCGATGCCAAGCCTGATGTAGAGCTGGATGGCCGAGGAAACGTTCGTGAGCACGAGCCCCACGAGGATCGCGATCTCGTACTGCAACATGATGCTTATCGGCGCCCCGATGCCGACGGGGGCGTTCTTCTTCGCCCTCTTCTCG
Organism: Promethearchaeota archaeon; assembly: GCA_016932935.1. Lineage (GTDB taxonomy): Archaea > Asgardarchaeota > Lokiarchaeia > Sigyniarchaeales > Sigyniarchaeaceae > Sigyniarchaeum. The sequence goes on from JAFGBX010000455.1 coordinate 806, forward strand.
GCGAACCGCTTCGAGGTCTTGTATATCAAGAACGCCACGCAGATGATGCAGAAGAGTTCGATGACAGAGTAAATCGTGGATCGCGTGATCGCCGCTTCGATCTGGAGACGCACCATGCGCACCTTCTAGAATGACCGCACCGCGAGGGCCGGGAGACGGCGGGACGGGTGGAATATGCCTCCTAGGTCGAACCCGTGGGATTTGAAGCTTCGCCGAACATCGACCGGCCGCTCCACATGCGACGGGGGCTCTTGCTCCCGCCATCGATCCTAGGTTCCGGCTCGCCGGGTGGAGCCACGAAAGGTTTTTTAACCCCCACGAGAACGGGAAGTACGAGGCACCTTGAAATTATACGACCTGGAAGCATTCGCCCGCAACAAGTGCCCCGGCGCGGGCGAGCCGCGAGATGAGGTCCTCCTAGACGACGTCAAGTTCGAGGTGATCCTAGACGAGAACATCATCCCTCCCCTCGAGGCACTCAAGGGAGCGGCCGATCGAGAGTTGATCCTGTCCCGCCAGCGAGTCATCGCGCAAGTTCGGGTCGAACACCCCCCGATCATGGTAAAGGTTCAGGAGGCCGCGGGACCGGTGGGCCTGCCTCCAGCCACGTGCGAGCCGGTCGCGGAGGAACCGTGCAGTGTGGAGTACGAGGAACTGGGCACGCTCCCCGAGGGCGCGTTCTGGTTTCGCGGACACGTTGCCTTCTTGCACGTGGACAAGCGCGGTCGCGTTCAGCAAGTCGACCTCGTCCGGAAGAGAAAGGAAGTGACCCCGCCCGGCCCCCCTGTCAATAGGGAATTCAAGAACATGCTTGTCCAAGACGTCAAAACACGCCGATGGGACGAGCTCACGGCACTGTTCTCGGGCGACGCGTGAGGTGCCAGCTGGATGTCCGCGTGTATCGACCTGATCATGGAAGCGAGGCGAGGCGGGCACCTGGACAAGCTCTCCTTCTTCCTCGACCGGAAAGAGATGGAGGAAGTCCAGGCGCTGCTTCAGGCCATCCAGGCGTTGTCCAGCAAGGAAAACCTCGTGTCCGTCCGCCTTCTCGATGGAGAGGGCAAGGTCATCGACCAGGTAGGGACTCTCGTGTCTCTCCAGACCGCGAGCACCAACCTGCCTGGGAGAAACGAGGCAGTCATGCTCTCGGTCATGGTCGCGAGCAAACCACGCGAGCCGCGTGGATACAAGATCATGTGGGCCGGCATCGACGGCGCGGGCAAGTCCACCTTGCTGCACCGCATGAAGCATAGCGAGTTCCTGGATGCCCGGCCGACGCTCGGCATGTCGATCGAGAACCTGGACTTCGAAGGCCACGAGATCGAGAACATCGACGTCTCGGGCAAGGCCGGAATGCGAATGGCAATCGCCCAATCCCTGGCCAACGACACCAGGCTCGACGCGATGGTCATCGTCATCGACGCTGCCGAGCCCGCGCGCCTGCCGGAATCCATCGATTTCATGCAGGATGTGCTCGCCATCCCCCAGCTCGCCGACATCCCGCTCGCCGTCATCGCGGCGAAGAATGACGTGCCCGGCGCGCTGTCGCGAGAGGACCTCATCGCCGGCCTCGAGCTCGGCACCATGGTCTCGGGCAGGCGTTGTGCCGTGATCGAGACCTCGTCCAAGACCGGCGGGGGCATCATCGACGTGTTGCACTTCCTCGCGACGATCCTCCGCGCGTCGCGGTGACAAGGGCGCCGCCACCGGTTCAGCCGCCCGTCCCGGGACGTTCCTTGTTGATATCGTGCACCGTCTGGATCCACGCCTCGAACGTGCGCGGATCGGACGTGGGCTGCACCTGGTGCGTGGGGCCGATGCAGAAGCCCGTGCGGATCGATGTCGAGTTGAACTGGTCGATGACCCCGAACAGGCGGCGAACCTCTCGCTCCATCGCGTCGCGGCTCTCCTGGCTGAGAGGGGCCAGGAAGTAGCGCAGGTCGAACGCTCCGGTAACGGAGAGCCGGCCGCCCACCTTCTCGATCACGGCGCCGAAGTCGAGCGCATCGGGCTGGATCGGGTTCAGTGCATCGATGCCGCCCTCGGCCAGCCAATCAATGATGGCCATGATGTTCCCGTCCGTGTGCAAGATCACGGGGAGGCCGGGACCCCCCGCGCGTTTCAGGCCTTCGACGAGCCGGGCGTGCGACGGGAAGATGAGGGAGTGCCACGTTCCCGGCGAGCACATAAGCCCCTCGTTCAAGCCGTAATCGTCGCCGATGCGTATCACGTCCGCGCCATGCTCGATCATGACCTTTCCCGCGGCGATGCAATAGTCGGTCACGCGCTCAAGGATCTCCCTTGCGATGTCGAGGTCACGCCTGGCCAGGATGAAGAAGTCTGTCCACGCGTCCGAAATTAGCTGCCAGGAGGGTTCGAAAGGCCCGTTAATCACCGCCCAAATGCTCAGCGGGTCGTCCAGGTGCTCGTTTGCGGCAGAGACCGCGTCGATCCCGGCCAAGAAGGGGGCCGCTGCGGGATCGGGGAACGCGAAGCCGCGCCAGCGCTCGCGGATCTCGTGGAGGTCGAGCCCCTTCACCCCTTGCCGGAGCGGAAAGGGGGCGCAGAGCTCGTCATAATACCCGGTGATAACATGCGTACGGTTGAAGGCATCGACGTAGTTCTGGCCTTGTGCAAGATCCAGAACCTTGACGGGATAGAAGGACGGGTGGCCGACCTGTACCACGTCGAGATCCAGGGACACGCAATACTGCCACGCGTCCGTGTCGGCCGGCTTTCGCGGTCCTGTTCCTAGTGCGGCTTGCAAAAACTGCGGCGTGGCAGACATGAATACCGGGATCCGGTCAGCTTCCTTGCGCATCAAGCTCGCATGCACGCACTCCTTTTTGCGCATCATTCCATCCTCATGCCTGGATCGGTGGTGGAGTGGATGTTTGTCGCGCGCCTCACGTTAAGAAGATTATTCGCAATGGAAGTCTATTTGTATTAACGCGTGATGGAATCAAATCTCCTTCGCTAGGTGAACCATTTAACCGATCGCTGCGAGGACGCTGCTGGCCTTCTTTGACAACCTTTTATATATGGGCCTCTTTCGATGTCGTGTTAGCTCCAAGATGAAGGGACGAAGCCCGACCAGTCGGCCTCCGGCTTGCTCCTCGGGATCGCTCCGAGCAAGAGTGCCTCATCCCGGTCTTGACGATGGCGAAGTGCAGCTTCTGTGGGAAGGAGGAAATGATGGCTTACCGCTGCAGCTATTGTGAAAAGCAGTTTTGCGCGGCGCACAGGCTTCCCGAAAACCACGAGTGCACGGGCGTGGAAGCGGGTAAGAAGATCGTTAAGAAGAAGGCCATCGAGCCGGACAAGAAGAAGTCAACGTTCACCTACTCGAACGAGGACGACTTCATCGACTAGGAGCCTAGCTGGCCCCCCCAGGGGCGCCAGGCTCTGGTGCGGCAATCGACCGCAAGAATCTTTTTTAAACGCCCTCGCAATGCCAACACAACCAAGTCGAGGGAACGACGAGCGATGATCTACGCGATACTGATCTTCATGGAAAATGGTACGCTGCTCGCCGACGCGCTTTTCGAGAAGCTGCAGATGGACAACGTCTTGATCGCCGGCTTCGCGACGGCTATGAACCAATTTAGCTTGAAGATCTTCCCCGGCGACGATGCGCTGGAGGACATCGTCTTTGCGAAGCACCACATCTTGTTTCAGAAGTTCAAAGTGCAAGAGAAGGAGATCATCGTTCTGAACATCCACGATAAGCAAGAGGATCATGTTTTCTTGAAAAAGATCAACCAGGAGATCTTCTGGGAGATCAAGCAGAAATACTCCCACGCGTTCTTGAACAGCATGGTCGAGCTCAACCAGTTCAAAGGTATCAACGACCGCATCCAGGCCATCCTCAATAAAGAGCACCGCAAGGAAGTGCTCCTCAAGTAGGGGACTTCTCGACCCATAAGCAATGCTCCGGAGCGGGAGTGAACGACCGCGCCGGGATCTCCTCGACCGACATCGGTGCCTCTGAGAGGGATTACACGTTCCCTCGATGACACGGACGTTGGAATAGTCGCGCGACGGGACTTCCTACATCCAACGACCGTCAAACCGAAGCGAACACTATGGACATCTTCACGAGACACGCCAGCGATGGTGATACGGTGGCAGCTGATGCTGCCACGTTGCAGAGCAAACTGCTGCTGAAAGAACCCGACATTTCCACCCGGAAGTGTCGTATTGGCAAGGCTATCAGCCCGGGTGCCGAAAAAGGGAGGCTAGAGATAACCTTGCTCTACCGGAACAAGGCCAACTTCCTTAGGGAGAACGTCGTGATCAACGAGTTCGTGCCCGCCAACTTCAGCATCGTCGGGTCTAACAACCCCTTCGGTGCGGCCGCCCGTGAGGGGGGCACGCTCATCTCGTGGCTCATCGACAAGGTCAACCCGGACGAGGAGATCGAGATCAACTATTCCATCAAGGCCGATGGCAACTCGTCGAGCCTCAAGAACCTCGATTGCAAGGCTTTCAAATAGAACATTCTTTTCCACTCGTTTGTCGAAACCACCTCGCGTTCCTTTTCTACCGCGGTTTTCCCGGCTTCCGCCAGGTTTATATACCGGGGCGGGGCAATGGTTCCTCCGAGAGTATCCGAGTGATGACCATGGACTACATACTGATAGAAAACAGCAAGATCGGCAAGGTGAAGATCAAGTTATACAAGGAAAAAACCCCCCGGACGATAGAAAAGATCGTGAAAGCGCTCCCGCTCGATGTCACCCTGTCACGATGGGGTGATGAGCTATATGGCACCATACCGGTCGATGCTGAACCGGAAAACGCGCAAGAAGAATGCGAGATCGGGGAGGTTGCCTATTGGCTCGATGGACCGGCCTTCTGCATCATGTTCGGGAGAACGCCCGCGTCCCGGGGCCCGAAACCCCGCTTGATCTCCCCTGGCAACGTCTTCGGAAGGGTCGAGGGGGATCCCTCGGTCTTCAAGCAGTTCGACACGTTCAAGGGAAAGCTCTTGCCGGGCAAGTGAGCGATCTCAATAGGCGGAGAATTGCTCGTATGCCTCGAACAGGGCCGCGACGTTCTCCGTGCGAGTGTCCGCCTGGATGTTGTGTGCCGTACAAGCGATGTAGCCGCCGCCCATCCCGAGGGTCTCCGTGCAGAGCCTCTTCACCTCCTCCTTGACCTCGGCAGGGGAGCCGAAGCGGAGCGGCCCCTGCAGCGACACACCGCCGTGGAAGATCAATCGGCTCCCATACTCGGCCTTGAGGCCCGCGTGATCCATGTCGTAGACGAGCGGCTGTATCGGGTTCAGGATGTCGAGGCCGCACTCGATCATGTCGCCGATGATCGGGCGGATCGACCCGCAAGAATGGTGCATCACTGGAACGCCGGCGGCTTTCGAGATCTGGACGAATTCCTTGAAGCCGGGCATGAGGTTCTTGCGCCATACCTCAACCTGGCAGAACAGGCCGTTCTGGGTGCCGAAGTCGTCCCCCGTGACGATGACGTCTATCTTTCCCCTCGCGGCCTTCAAGATGCGGCGCAAGTACTCGCAGTAAAACTCGCGTATCTTGTCCCGCACCGCGACGAAGACATCGTTGCTCTTTCGCCGCATATCGATCAGGATCTGGTCGACCCCGCGCAAGTACATGGCGGGCTTGAGCTGGGCGATGCGGTTGAGACGGTCACCCATGAACGTGGCCACTCGGTCGCCGCAAGTCTCACATTGCTCGGCGATGGGCGAGTAATCGTACCAGTCGGGGCTCGGCCATTTCTGGTATTTCAAGACTTCATCCACGGTCTTGCATTCCTTTAGCGGGTGGACGGTGACCGCCTTGTAAGACCCCCGGAACTCGCCCTCCCCCGTGAATATTGTATGCCTTGGGACGCCCCAGATGTCATCTTCACTGCCGTCCCCGTGCTTAGCGAGCGGCGGGCCGGCATATCTCGGGCCGTCGATATATCGGAAGTCGATGTCGAGCTTGTCGAGCAACGCGTCGCGCGTCTCCAGCCCGTAATGCTTGAGCAAGCGCTTGTCGATCTCGGGAACCGCCCAGTAGTCCCGCAGGACTCGATCGGGGAGACCGTGCATGACCAGCCGCTTGAAGCGCTGCTTCGAGTTCATCCTTTCACCACGCGCTTGATCGAATCGACGAGGTAGTCCAGGTGCTCCTGCGCCATGCGCGGGTGGCACGGCAGCGTGACGAGCCGCTCCCA
>JAFGBX010000456.1 GCA_016932935.1 Promethearchaeota archaeon
ACGCCGGCAGCCTTCATCGCCAGAGCCGCCCCGTCGGCGTCGGTGTTGCGGCCGACAAGCTTCCCGCCCTCGTTCTTTATCGTGTTTATGGCGCCGATGGCCCTCGCGACGGGGTCGACCTCGTCGAGCCATTGCATCGCGGCGACCTTGTGCGGGATCGTGACGTTGATGCCGACGATGCCAAGTGCCCGGAAACCCTCGATCGCTTGCTTCAACGCGTCTGGCTTCACGTGGAAGGCGATGTAGACGAGATCGAGACCGAGGGCATTGATCGCGGCGTTGTGCATGGCCGGGCTCATGGTGTGCTCGATCGGATCGCCGATGACGCACAACGTCCTCGTTTTTCCCGAGAGCACCTCGTTGCCGGGCATGTTCTCGCGATCCTATTGATCCGGGCTATTTAATCATTCGGGGACGGGGCGATAACGGCAAGAATTTTATTCCTTGGCGTGAAGGAACGGTTGACCACCGAGCCTGGAACGGATGCCGATGAAGTCGAACATCTGCCTCGTGGGCTTCATGGGAACGGGCAAGACCCGGGCGGGCCGCATCGTGGCGGAGCGGACGGGGAAAGAGTTCGTCGAGACAGATGCCATGATCGAAGCCGCTGCCAAGAAGCCCATCACGAGGATCTTCAGCGAGGACGGCGAGATCCGGTTTCGCGAGATGGAGATCGCTGCCGTCAAGCAAGCCGCATCGATGGAAAATGCGGTCTTTTCGCTCGGCGGGGGCGCCGTCCTCAACGCGATCAACATGCTCTATATGAAGCAATCCTCAGTGGTCATCTGCCTTACCGCGCGGCCCGATGTTTTGTTCAAGAGGCTGGCCGACGAGGAGCGCGACAAGCGCCCGTTGCTTGCCAAACCCAACCCGAAGGCGGAGATCGAACGCTTGCTTGCCTTCAGGGCGCCGTTCTACTCAGCTGCAACGGCCCTCGTCGTGGACACGTCGACCATGACGATCGGCGAGGTCGTGGACGAGGTTGTCTTGCTCTATGAGGAGAACAAGGCGAGCTGACCTGGTTTCTAACCTCGATGGAAGCGTGGCGACCCTTAGTGCCTCTGCCTTGAACTGGAAAAAATGGAGGGAAAAAGAGCGCCTAGAAGTAGTCGTCGAATGACCAATAGTGCCCGTCCTCTTCCCCGATGATGCCCTGGAACAGCCGCCGCGTGACCGTGTCGCCGATCTCGGACGCCTTCTTCACGATCTGGCGGTAGAGGACGATAGCGAAGTCCTCGCCCTCCTTGCCGTTCCGGAGGAAGTCGTCGACGGTCTCGCCTATCTTCGGCAAGGGCTCGGGTACCGTGACCGTGTCGCCACCGAGCAGGTGGATCCGCTCCGCGATCTTGTCAAGGTGTGACATCTCTTGCATGGCAAACTTCTTGAGCATATCCGAGACGACCTGGGCCTTGTTCGCGTCTGCAACGACTTCCAATGGAGACTCGCGGTTCCGCAAGGCGAGCTTGCTCGCCTTCTCGTGCTGGTTCGTGTACTGGACGATCGCGCCGATCTCGGCAGCGACGGCCTTGTTCAGGAGCGCGAAGTACTCCGGGGTGTAGCCCTTCGTGTGCTTGGACTCGATGTCCGCGGGGCCTTCCCCTTCCTTGATGTCGATGTTGAGGTTCTCCTCGAACGCGAAGAGGTGCTTCTCCTCGTCCGTGTAGATCTTGCGGAAGATCTGCCCCGTCTCCATGTCCCCCTCGCTCTCGGCGAGCTTGATGATCTTCATGTAGAGCGCCAGGGCCTCTTCCTCGGCCTTGTAGCCGAGCTCCATGAAGTCCTTGAGCGTGCTGCCGATCGTGACCTTGTCTGCCTTCGAGGTGGCGTCGGCTCCGAGGTAATAGAGCCGCTCCATGATCGTCGCCGCGTGCTTCATCTCCTCGATGGCCATCGATTTCAATTTCTTGCCCAATTCCTCGTAAGTGGTCTTGCCAAGGAGGATGTTCTCGGCGCGAACCTTCCTCAAGATCTTCTCCATCTTCGTGTACTGGAGGATGTATTGCACCGAGACCTGGAGCTCGCGGGAGACGGCCTCGTTCAATAGTGCCACTAATTCTGCGGATGGTTTCTTGACCATGTAGAATCACCTATCGAAATGACATGCACTATTCTCCGCGCTGTCCTAAAAAAACTTGTGCGATGCTCAGAAAACAGGAGCAGTTGGATCGTGGCGATCGTCCCAACACCAACCGCCTCTTGTTGAGAGGTTCACGGTGGCGCGACTCGGCCCCTCCACCACGTGCGAAGACCTGGAAGAGAAGTTATGGGAGAAAGGGGATGTCACGTCCTCGAGTGGAACCAATCACGTCTGTCTGTCTGCATACTTGATGTTCCCGAGGTAGAAGAGGTAAATCCCGAGCATATCGATCGAATCGACGACGATGTAGAAGATGGAGCCGAGCGGGTTCTGCACGAACAAGCGTATCACGAAGCACGAGACGGGCAGCATGATGCCCAGCAGGATGAGGATCGACCGCCAGCGCAGCCACCCCGCGCTCTTCGCAGCGAGTTGCACGTAAACGAAGACGATCTGCGCGGCCGCGATCGCGACCGCCACCGTGAGATACACGATCGAGAAGATGAACAGGGGCGGGATGGCGAACACGAGCGGGATCAACCCCGTGGCGATCAACTGGTTAATACTGACGACGGGGACGCGCCGGCTCTTCACCTTCTTCTCCACGATGTATGTCATCGCCAAAAACGTGAGGGAACCGAGCATCAATAGCGTGCAGATGAACAGGTCAAAATAATCGATGGGAAAGTTGACCACGTCGTATCTTATCTCGAACAGTCTTTGCGAGAAACCACCGGTCTCGGATTCCCAATACACCCGGAATTCGCCGAGGAAAAACGCAAGGAAGCCGAAGAAATAGCCGAGGCCAAAGCCCCGAAGCGTGTCGGCCCGCTTGGATTTCTCCTCGTGCAGCCGGATCGACCTTGACTTCCACAGGAGCATGATGCTCACGATCGCGAAGGAGGCGACCGCGAGGAACTTGATGAACACCGACAGGTCCGCCAGGAACATGCCATGCGGCGCGTACCCGATGCGGACGAGGAACTGTACCGTCGTGTTGACCGGGTTCTCGTTTGCCAGGACGAGGTAGAGCTCGACGTGGCGGTAATTGTTCACTGGTTCATCAACGATGGGGAGCCCGTACGTGATATTGAGAAACGAGACCGTCCATTGCTCCTCGAATTCGCCGTTCACGACGATGTCCGGTATCGCTGGCAAGGAACTGCTAGTGATGTAGTCCGCGAAGCCCGTCGCGTTGAGGACGTACACGGCGGTGCTCGCGTTCGTGTGCACGTAGAACTGCCGTGGCTGGACGGAACCGCTCGTGCTCTCGCCAAAATCGATGAACTCGTGCCATTGCTGCTGCCATGCGATGTTCCCGCTGCTGCCGTTGTCCCCGAGACGCGCGGCCGCGCTACCGGCAAGGAACGAGCAAGCCAGTAAGACGCTCGAAACCAGGAGGGCGGTACGTGGGCCGCGGGTGCTGAAAGAACCCGATTCCATCCTAATGCGCCAGGATGACCGTTCCCCACCGCCAATATAAAGGTTGATGTGGAAGTCGGTGGTGGGATTGATTGATGCCACTTACTTCTTTCAGAATTAGAGTCGAAACGGCAGGGTTGTTCTTTAAAGAAGGTATTCGACCGACTTGCTCTTGATTTTCCCCGCCAGCTTCCCACCGTGCCTCGCCGCCAGGATCTCCCTGAACCCGTCGACACGCTTCCCCGACAGCTTGTAGTTCCAGTTCCTCTGCAAGAAGTCCGGGATGTCTTCCTCGTAGATCTGGGGCACATCCTTTAATTTGATTGCAAACTCGTTGACGACCCGTGATATCTTGACCAGCTCGCGCCGGAGGAAGGCGACCTGGCCTTGCCTGTCTGGTATCTCGGAAGTCTCGCCGAGTAGCGCCGTCTCCAGGGCGATCCGAGCCTTTTCAGGGAGCGGCGACCGCAGGATTGCCCGGTACAGGATCGCATAGACGAAGGGGTTCGACTTTTCGATGCCCTTGTCGCCCAGCCTCTTCTGGTCTATTATTTCTGCCGTGATGACGAGGTCGTCCGATTCCATGTCCTGGAACAGCTTGATCGCTTTCTCCGCGCGGTTGTTCAGGTCGAACGTGTTCATGAAGAGGATCGGCTTGTTGATGAGGATGGTCCGCAGCATCATGGCCGCGATGTCGGTGCCGACCGTGCTGATGAGCTCGTTCACGTCGAACGAAAGGACGTCGTCTTCATCGAGCCCTGGAGGGATTGCCCTGGCCCCGGCCCTTGCCTTCAAGTTGAACTCGAGGTCGGCGTGCTGGTAGCCGCGCACCTTGAAGTTCTTGTCTATGAACACCATGAAAGAGTGCAAGGGGCAACATCTTTCCTGGGGGATGTGGATCTTCAGAATGCCGTCTGGGGCTTCCTTCACGAGGAGGACCGGCAGTTCCACTTCGACCTCCTTCTTGCAGATCGGGCACGATATCGTGACCCTCTTCGTTTCCACGGTCATATTCCCTTGCGCGTTGTTATCTATGCAGCTCTTTCTATTTGAGCCTACTTCGATGTTAGAGGTATGTTTCCCGGAACGGGTATGGCAAGAAAGCGTTTCTTTTTTGTACCGCCGGGAGGTCACCTCCTTACCCAATAATCAACTTCGAGTGGGAATCATCATGAGTGTGGCAATACCCAAGACACAAGGAGGCGAGCGGGCGGGATTGAAGGCCGACCAGAAGCTGCTCTGGGCGGGCATTGCATTCAGCATCGGATTCACGTTTGTTCTATGGTTCTTCAGCATCGGGCTCCAAACCCGGATGGAGGGGATATACGGCACCTTTTGGCCCGATTTCGGCGCCGCGTGGTACTACTGGCAGCTGCCGGCCGAGCACCTCTGGCCGCGGCTCACGGCGTGGGCGTTCTACCTGGCGCACCAGGTCGCGCTCTGGGTGCTTACCTGGCGTGCGATGCACCGGCTCGGCGATAAAAAGCCCCTTTGGTCGCACGACCCCGACAAGGACCACTACATCGTGCTCGCAGTGAACCTAGGGTTCGTCATCCTCCACCTCGTGCAGACACAGGTCTGGTATGATGGCCTCGCGCAGGACATGCCCATCTGGACGAGCCAGTTCTCGGTGATCCTCATGCTCCTGCTGATCCTGCTCATGGAGAACGCACGTAGGGGGTTCTTCTGGGGGAAGAAGTTGCCCATCGGCAAGGACGCCATGAACGGGATATACAAGTGGCACGGGTATTACATCCAATGGGCGCTCGTGTACACGTTCTGGTTCCACCCGATGGATGGCAGCCTCGCGATGTTCTTCGGCTTCATGTACATGTTCTTGCTGCTGTTTCAATCTTCCACGTTCCTGCTGAAGGTGCACCTGGGCCGCAAGTGGATCGTGTTGCTGGAGATTTTCGTCTGGATCCACGGCACGCTCGTGGCGCTCGAGAGCGACTACATGCGATTCTCGTCTTCGGGCACTTCGTGGCCGATCTTCTTCTTCGGCTTCATGGGGATGTTCGTGTTCACCCAGCAGTTCGGCCTCACCAATAAAAAGGCCGTGCATTTCGCCCTCCTGGCAGCGTACGTGGCGATCGCCGCCACCACGTTCTCCATCATTGGCTGGAACAAGGCATTCGCCTTGGTCTCTATCCCCATAGCAGAGTACCTGGGTGCGCTCGCGGGGTGGGGCCTGTTCGCGCTCGTTCCGCGCCTCAAGAACAAGAGGAAGGCCATTCAAGAGGCGAAGCCGGGGGGCGTCATTCCGGTGGAATAGCACGGCTCATATTAACCCATCAAAATATCGACTCTTTCTATCAGAACTTCCCGGCGCCACTAAAAGCCCTCGCGCATTGATCCCCTCACCACGTTCTCGATCGATACAGCTCTGCGATCGATAACGGGCAATAGGCCGGAAGAAGCATGGCGGAAGAAATCGTGCAGGAACGCCCGGGCGATCGCGAGAGAAGCGCGGACGAATCGCTCGAGAAGAATAAGACCATGCGGATCGCCATCGCCGAGGGTTGCTTCGGCGTCGGCAGCAACACTGTGAACGACAACTTCCTCGTCCCCTTCGCGCTCGCGATCGGGTCGACGCCCTTCCAGGTGGGCCTCCTCACCGCCTTGCCCGGCATCATCGGCCCCGTCGGCCAAGTGGCGGGAAGCCACGCCATGTATTCTCACTCCAGGAGGAGGATCATCCTCGCCGGCATCGGGGGCATGGTCGTCGCGGCGGCGATCGTCCTCGCGATGGCGATCGTGGCGACGCTGTCGACGGGGACGTGGGGCTTCATTACATGGTTCATGTTCGCGTTCACGAGCATCTATCACTTCTGCGGCGGGTTCATGGGCCCCGCGTGGGTGAGCAACATGGGGGATGTCGTCCCGCCCGACGCCCGGGGCCGGTACTTTGGGAAGCGCAACCTGATGACGACCGCGACCGCCATGTGCGTGGCACTCGTCCTGTCGATCTGGGTGCAGGATTTCCAAGCACGAGGCGCGCTAATCATCGGGTTCGTCGCGCTTTTCCTCATCGGCTTTGGCACGCGGCTCGCCTCGTGGGCACTGTTCTGGTTCCACTACTACCCACCGCTCGTCATCACCAAGGATGACCACGTGACACTGCGCGAGTTCGTGCGGGACCTCCCGAGGACGAACTTCGGCCAGTTCACGTTACTCGTCATGCTCATCACGTTCGGACAGTGGATCGGTGGGAGCTTCTTCGGCTTGTATATGCTGAAGCCGGTCGTGGAGGGCGGGCTCGGCTTCGATTACGTGACGTACACGCTCATGAGCGTGGTGAACTGGATGGTCGCCTCGGCCTTTTTCCCGCTCGCTGGCAAGATCGGGGACAAGTACGGACACGTCCGGCTCATGCGGATCGGGGCGATCATCGTCCCCGTCCTGCCGATCATGTGGATGTTCACCACCACGCCCCTCGGGGTCGCACTCGGGCCGCAGATATTCGGGGGGATCGGCTGGACGGCGTTCAACCTCGCTGCATCCAATTTCATCTACGACAACGTGCCCGCGCAGAAGCGGGGGGCGTACGTCGCTTATTACACGATCGTCGTCGGCATCGGCCAGATCACGGGCGGGTTCCTCGGTAGCGTTCTCGTGGCGGCCTTTCCGCCGGTCATATTCGGCAGCGGTAGCTACTTGCTCCTCTTCTTGCTCTCCGGCATCGCGCGTGGGGCCTTCGTCGCCATCTACCTCCCCCGCGTCAAGGAGATAAACCAGAAGGCCAAGCCGATATTCAACATGAAAGCGGGTGGTATCTACAAGATGTTGCACGATATCTTGCTCCGAGAAGGCAAGAAAAGCGGCAACGGCAATCGTAGGCATGATCAAAAAGGCTGAACTTCAAGCCTTGCCGGCCACGAGCAGATCCCAACCTGATCCGATGTCAAGCCGCCTAAATCCAGATTATGAGGGAGATTGAGGGAAAAAGAAGGATGGGAGATCGTTCGACTCACGTTCTCTTGGCGCGCGACCGCACCAAGGCCAAAAAGAGCACCGCGGCGAGCGCTGCCATCACGATCCATGCGGTCGCCGAGATCGCCGGCGTCGCCGCTTGCTTGATGGCGATGCCGAACAGCGCCCACTCGAGCACGGCGATGTAACCCACGTCCCGGCGGGTCACGATCATCAGCCCGCCGAGCAGGCCGACGACGGCCAGGATGGCCACCGTCCACGACACCGCGGCGGCGTCGAAGCTCGGGATGCCGGCTTCAACGAGCACCGCGGTCACGTTCGCCACGGTCGCGACTGAGATCCAGCCGAGGTACACGCTCGTTGGGAGGTGGACGAACCATAGTTCCCCCCTCGAGACTTGCTTGCCCCGCGACCCGATGCCCAGGCGGACGTACTGGAGCAGGAGTGAGGCCAGGAGCACGAGCATGAAGGCCAGGGACAGCGGTACGAGCCGCCAGTGCCACGCGAACAGCCACGCCGAGTTCGCGGCGTTCCCCACGATCGACCACGGGCCGACGCGCTCGATGAACGGCTGGCCCGCGGCCTCCTTGCGGGCCTGGTAGAAGCCGAACATGAACTGCAGGAGGTATATCACGCCCCATATCGAGAACACGAAGCCAGCCGGCACGAAGAAGTTCGGGATGGCGTCCGAGAGCTCGCCCGACGTCTTCCCGTTGAACGGCAAGGCGTTGGATAGGATGTTGATCACGAACATGGCCGAAACGGCCGCCAGGTTTCCTACCTGGAGGGCCTTTACGGTTGATTGTCGCATCTGTTTCTCATCTCTCCTTATTGGCAATGTCTGCCATTCATCCTCCCACCCCCGCATTTCTGCGTTGTGCCGTGCGCGCATAGGCCGGGGAGCCTTTTTCTTTATACTGGATCATGCCGAGTGAGGGGCGTGTGGTCGAGCGGCCGCACCAAGGGGGGAAGACGGAAGTGGCACCTTGATAAACCCGCGAGGCGGAACTTTTACTCGACCAATACCCATCCACCATCGAGCGCGTTGCCTACGCTGAGCCAGTCCCAATCCCCCGAGTCCTGGTCGGTGTTCGTCGGCCGGATCCTGATCCTCGCCGTGTACCTCACCTTGTTCCTGTTCTTTTCGAAGGGCTATTCGAAATCCAAGAGGAACGGGCTGCCGAACAAGTTCTTGCTTGGCTACGCGGTTTTTTTCGGTTTCTTGACGTTCTACGGTGTCATGGGTATCGTTGACCAGTCGCTGATCGTGTTCACCGACTTCGGGGGCATCATCAGCAAGCTGGACGTGACCTTCGCCGAGCTCTACGGCATCACGCCCGGGTACCAGCTCGTCTTCACGAAGCTCGCGAACCCGCTCTACCTCCTCGGGCTGCTGATCCTCATGCTCCTGCTCGCGGCGCAAGTGTACCCCCTCGAGATGGTGCTAAACTGGAGGCGCGCCCCCGCCACCGTGTTCCTGTTCGCCGTCGCCGCGGCGATCCTCCCGGCCTACCACCCCTCCCTGTGCTACACGGTCTACATGGACGTCGTGACCGGGCTCGTGATCGGCGGGATGCTCCTCGGCCTGATATTGAACATCGGCATCAACTGCAAGCTCGCCGCATCGACAACCGGCGACCTGAAGAAGCGGTCGCTCTCGATCATCTTCGCGTCGATCCTGTTCTACGTCGGGTTCTTGATGTCGCTGCGGATCCAGGACATCTCCATCATGTTCCAGGTCTCCGAGGGGGCGATCAAGCTGGACTACGACGTCGTGCTCGGTTACGTGATCCAGTCGATATCCGCGCTGCTCTACTGGCGCGGGCTGCGATCCGGGTGACCTCGGATCCACTTTCTCTCGTCTAACGCCCCCCTTCTCTCCGCCACCCGGCGCGGCGAATAACTCGCGACCGGGGCGATCATAACGGGGGGCCGGTTGGCCATTGGTTAAATCCCATCCCGTCAGAATCCTAGTGTCCGGGGCGCTATGACCGGATCCCACACCACAAGATGAACCAAATGTCGACGAGCCAAGGCCCGGGCGAGGCCCCGGAGAAGGAAGAGAAGAAGGAAAACGCGATGTACGGCGCGCTCAAGAAGTTCGTGCTCAAGCCCGTGGACTCCGCGTTCGTGCAGCTGCTGAACATGGTGGAGCAAGCCGGGTTCTCGAAACAGATCCAGTACCCGCATTACCTCAACCAGGACGCGTTCTGGTGGGCCGTCATGAACGGGTTCTTCAATATGGAGATCACCGGGAGCGAGCACGTGCCACCCGAGGGCCAGGGCGCCATCGTCGCGAGCAACCACTCGAGCATGTTCGACCCGCTCGTCCAGGGCGTGGCGCTCTGCCACTACACGCGCCGGCGGATCCACGAGATGGGCAAGGAGGAGATCTTCACGTGGCCGCTGATCAACGCCTACCTCCGCTGGATCTACGGCTTCCCCGTGAAGCGGGGCGAGCACGACGTCGAGGCCTTCGAGAAGGCGCTGGAGCTCGTGAAGGCAGGCGAGATCGTCGGCATGTTCCCCGAGGGCACGATCAACGAGGGTGGCGCCAACTTCTTGGAAGCCAAGACGGGCTTCATCCGGCTGGCGATCGAGGGCGACGTGCCCATCATCCCGCTCGCCATCTCGGGCACGGACAAGATATTCGGGAAGCACATGAGGACGCCGAACCTCAGCGGGAAGCTCACGTGCAGGTTCGGCCCGCCCATCAACGTCCACCAGAAGTACAAGGGCGCCGTCCCGTCCAAGGACGTGCTGCAGAAGGAGGCCGACGCGCTCATGGAGATCATCAAGGGGTTGCTCGTCTCGGTGTAGGGCATGGCCCCTGCGTCCCTCTTGCACGACTCATTTATCGGTCGCTAAGACGAGCGGTCGCCTTTTTCGTCTTTCCAAGCATTTTTTCAAGAACGCGTTTCTCGTGCTCCAACGTCGACGCGTCCGAGCCGATCTCCACGTCCATCCCACGGGCGGCTTCTATTATTCGACCTATGGACGTCCGGGTTCGCTCTGCGACCTCCTCGATGGACAACTCGCCGCGATGCACCAGCATTATATCTCGCTGGAGCACGGCGTGCTGGTAGCCATCGAGTATGAACTTTCGTATCAATGCGCTACGGTCGAGATTCATCTCGACTGCGAGCTTCTCGATCTCCTTCAACACGTCCTCGTCTAATCTCGTGCTAACCGTACTCGTGTCAGTCACCTTTCTTTGGACTCTTCAGTAGTCGAACGAACCTGCGTAGTTCTGTTATGCGAACGAGGTCTAGCTTGTGAATTTTATCAAGCGAGGTCAGCAAGGTGTCAAATTCGTCCTCCGTGATCTTGTCGAGCAGGACCAACTCGACCAGGAGTGAATCCAAGCCCAGCACGTCCAAACCCAGACGGATTGCTTCCTTCTTGGCTTTCTTGTCATCAGTAATGCATATAGCGTCCTCGTTGTTCTCAACCTCGGTCTTGGTTTCGGCAATGGTTTCAGCTTCTCCTAGTCCCAGGCTTGCAATGAGAATGCCGCGTGGGACGATGTTTTTAATGATACCTTGAGCCAAATAACCATTGATGGACTTTCCCGAGCCGGGGTTCTTTTTTTGATTTGTTGCTTCGTCGTTCACGGCGGAGGTGATATAGATGGTTCCGAATGCTTCATGGAGGCGTGGTATCACGTCTATTCTTTGGCTTAATATCAGGGTGCACGCATCAAATTTCAGTCTCACGTGTCACTACATCAGCTGGTGATAGAAAAACATTTTCCTAAATTGATTACGGTAAATGTTTACTTTCATATGATAACGCACGCCCTTCCACTCGATCTCGTAAATTTGGTCGTGGGAATGCTCCAGATAAACTTAAGGTGGCTGAAACCCAGCCTACCCCGAAGCAGAAATTGCGCCCCGATCCCTTTCCGGACGTCGGAGGGCGCAATGATCATTCTGGAAAAACAAGGAGAAGAGAAAAACTAAGGCGGAGAGCATCACGTCGTGCGTCGAGCGATTCGATTCGTGAATTGCTGGATGGAAGGCGTCTCTTCCATCGTCTTTTTCTTCGGCTCGATATTGTTAACGTGTTCGAACACAGTACGAACCCACGACTCGATCTGGGCGATGTCAACATCGTGGAGCCCGGAACGCTGCAAAGGTGAGTGATCGACCACCGAATAGACCGATACCATGACCCGGATGGAATGGCCACGTGAACGTGGAATTCCCACGCTCACCATTTCTATGTGATCTTTAAGGGTTGCACCTTCGACACGTTCCACGACCCAATGCCGACGTCGAACGGGTAGACGAGGAAATCGACGTGCTCATCGACATCGAGCAATGGCTCGGCATCCGAGACCCTCCAGGCGAGTGATTTCACGCTTCAACCCGCCGGTAGATCACTTCGGTGCTGCGTGTTCTAGTGAATCGCCACCACCATCATCGTGCCGATCGGTACTATCTTGCGATCGATCTCGGCGACGACCACGAACCTTGCTGTCGCAAGGGGTCAGCATTCGCGTTCGCGAATGAGGAGAAGAAAGCAGAGCATCATGTTACGACGATAAGTTCTCCGCAAGAACCGCATTTGATCGACGTGCCCTTGGTCGGTGCAGACACGATGCGCGGGTCGGTCGGCTTCGGGATCGAGGTCATGGCTGCTCGCCTACACGTCCGTGACCGCGGGCCAGGCTTTTCACCATTGCGGCCTCAACAGCGGCGATTGGGAAAGGGTGGGGAAGGAAAAGAGGTGGTGAACATTAGCCGGATCGGGCGGATCGTGAAATCCGTTCGCCGGATTGGCGATTCAAGTGAACTCGTAGGAGCATTTCTTGCATATATGCTTCTTTGCGTAGATGGGAACGTGTCCGACGTAAGAGAGGACGCGCGTCTTGTCCTCGACGTTCTTGATGTCGATGTTCCCGCACATCGGGCATATGATGCGGGACTCGCTCGTGAACTCGGACTCGGGCGTCGCTGGCTCCAGCTCCTTGATCTTTGACTCCTGCTCCGAGATCGTGGACTGCTGGCCGGCGATCTTCGTGTTGAGCTCCTCGAGCTGGGCGGTCGCCTTCTGGATCTCGGCGTCCTTGGCCGCGATCGTGTTCTCGAGCGACGAGATCTTGGCCTTGAGCTCGCCCGATTCGGCGGAAAGCTGGTTCTTGGCACCTTCGAGCCCCGTGATCGCCGCCTCCTTCTGCGACAAGGTCGTCTTGGCCGCGCCGAGCTGCCCGCTCAGGTCGGCCACCTGCTTCTGGAGCTCGCCTACCTGCCCGGACAGCGAGTCGCCCGACTGCGTGGCCTTGCCGAGCTGCGACTCGAGCGACTGCACCTTCTGCTCGAACATGGCAACCTTCGAGAGGAGGTCGTCCTTCTCGCCGAGCAGCCCGGTCTTCTCGCCGTCGATGCTCCCGATCTGGCCCTTGAGCGCGGCGACCTCGGCCTCGAGCCCCTTGGCCTTGGCCTCGAGGCTCGCCTTCACCGAGTCCCGGTCGCGCGTGATCTGCTGGATCTCGCCGTCCTTGGCGATGTTCGCCGCGGAGAGCTCCTTGACCTTGGCGTCCAGGGTCGCGATGCTCTGGTTCGCGCTCTGGAGCTGGCCAGCCAGGCTGCGCTTCTCGTTGACGAGCTTCTCGTTCTCCGTGTGGAGATTGTTGATCTCGATGGTCTGGTCTTGAACCTTCGCTCTGAAGTCCAGCAAGACCTGGCCCATTACCTTCGCTTCTTTATCCGGCTTTGCTTCAATCTTAGTCCAATCGATAGCCAAATCGTTCACCGTTTTAATGATATTTAGGGGTTCTCCAACAATCGTGAGCTTTCGGACTGTTCCATCGACGGGTCGATGGCCTTTCTCCAGACGACCTTGAACCGATGGAACCCCAGGGATTAATACAAGTTTGCCTCATGCTTTTATTAACGTTTTCGTATGCGCTCAAAACGAGAGTGTAACATGTAATCCTCTCACGCGTACACACGGCGCTGGCAC
>JAFGBX010000457.1 GCA_016932935.1 Promethearchaeota archaeon
CAGCGGCGGACGAGAAGCCGGCGCGTGCCGGGAGGCGCGCGGAGCCAGCGGCGGACGAGAAGCCGGCGCGTGCCGGGACCGGGGAGGGCAGATCGAAGGACATCCCTTCCACAATGCCCGGATCGGGGTTCGACGGCCTTAGTCTGCTGCCGAGTTTGCTGCGCGCGGTCGTCGACGCAGGCTATACAGAACCGACTCCGATACAATCGAAGGCCATCCCACACGTCCTAGCGGGTAAGGACCTGCTTGGTTGTGCCCAGACCGGCACCGGTAAAACGGCAGCGTTCGCATTGCCCATCTTGCAGCGGATCTCCGCCACAGCCCCGGCTAGCGCTGCCCGGCCACAAGGCCCTGGTAAAAAAACCCTTGCGAAGCGAGCCGTGCGTGCCTTGATCCTCTCCCCGACCCGGGAGCTCGCCATCCAGATCTACGAGAACTTCCAGGGCTACGGGAAGTACACCGGCTTGAAGAGCACCGTGATCTTCGGTGGCGTCGGCCAGGATCCGCAGGTGAAGGCCCTGCAGGCGGGCGTGGACGTACTGGTCGCCACCCCCGGCCGGTTGCTCGACCTCATGGGGCAAGGCTTCGTTTCCATTGGCAGCATAGAGGTCTTCGTGCTTGACGAGGCAGACCGTATGCTCGACATGGGGTTCATCCACGACGTCCGTCGCGTCGTCAAGGAAGTGCCCAAGAAGCGCCAGACGCTGCTCTTCTCGGCGACGATGCCGCCCGAGATCGTCGACCTGGCGCAGAGCATCTTGCACGAGCCGGTCGAGGTGCGCGTTTCCCCTGAGAAAATTACCCTGGATGAAATCGTCCAGTCCCTTTATTTCGTCTCCAAGAAGGAAAAGGTGCTGCTCCTCATCGAACTACTCTCGAAGGACAAGGTGATCACCCGCGCGCTCGTGTTCACGCGCACGAAGCACGGCGCGAACCAGGTCGTCAAGAAACTGTCGAAAGCAGGCATCCCCGCGCTTGCCATCCACGGCAACAAGTCACAAACCGCGCGGCAGAAGGCGCTCGGGGACTTCAAGCAAGGCGAGCTGCGGGTGCTCGTCGCGACTGACGTCGCGTCGCGTGGAATCGACGTGGACGACATCTCGCACGTAATACAATTTGATTTGCCAAACGTGCCCGAGACTTACGTGCATCGAATCGGGAGAACCGGGCGTATGGGCGCGGTAGGCTCGGCGATTGCCTTCTGTGATGAAGCTGAAAAGGATTGTTTGAGGGACATCGAGAAGCTTCTCAAGAAGCGGGTGCCGGTCGTGAATAACCACCCATTCAGGCCGTGAACGCGCCCGCTCCCCGCGGGTACCCGCTCAACGAGCGGCCGTGCTGGCCAGCCGATAGGTTTTTCGACGGCCACGCCCTTGTTACCACGACCATGAGGAAAACCGACCGTGTCGAGCTGCTCGCGCCGTGCCGGAACTGGAAGGCGCTCAAGGCGGCGGAGCATCACGCGGACGCCATCTACTTCGGCACGCACGTGCTCAACCTGCGACAGATGGCCGACAACTTTGAAATCGACGAGCTCCCTGAGATTGCCAAGTACTGCCACGACCGCAAAATGAAAGCATACCTCACGGTCAATGCGATCGTCTACGACAATGAATTGGATGTACTTAAAAGCATCATAGAGACCGCAAAGGCAGCCGAGATCGACGCCGTCATCATCCACGATCTTGCAGCAGTCGAATCCGCAAGGGACGCCGGTATGGCCTTCCACATGTCCACGCAAGCCAACATCTCCAACACGAGGGCCGCCAGGTTCTACGAGAAGCTCGGGGCGAGGCGCCTCATCCTCGCCCGGGAGCTGTCGCTCGAGCGCATCAAGGCCATCGTAGAGGCCATGGACACCGCGACCATCGAGGTGTTCGTCCACGGGGCCATGTGCACGGCCATCTCGGGCCGCTGCTACTTGTCCCTCGAGTGCATGGGCACGGACGCGTCGTCGGGCAACCGCGGGACTTGCGCCCAGCCTTGCCGGCGGCGCTGGCGCGTGATCGACGAGGAGAACAACGAGATGCTCTACACGGGCGACATGTTCTTGAGTTCCAAGGATCTCTGCATGATCGAGCACGTGCCCAAGCTCGTCGACGCGGGCATCACCGCATTCAAGATCGAGGGGCGGATGCGCGACCCGTTCTACGTCGAGACGGTCGCCCGGTGCTACAAGGAGGCAATCACGAGCCACTACGAGGGCACGTTCACCGAGGAGAAGGTGAAGGCGTGGCTCGCGGTCATGGGGAAGGTGTTCAACCGCGGCTTCACGACCGGGTTCTACTTCGGCCGCCCGACAGAAGTCGACATCGAGCACCACGTGCGCGGCAGCGTGTCGCATCACCGCCAGGTCGAAATCGGCAAGGTCAACGACTACCTTTCCAAGACCCAGGCGGCGAAGATCATCCTCACGAACGGTCGCCTCCGCATCGGCGACGAGATCTTCTTCGTCGGCCACGGCTCCAAGACGTACTTTCACATGAAGATAGAGGCGGGCAACATGCGGATCCAGGGGAAGGACGTGACCGAGACGCCGGTCGCCGACGCCAAGAATCACTTGCTCGTCTCCATCAAGACCGCTCAACCCGTCAAGAAGAACGACCACGTGTCCGTGTTCACCGACGAGACCTACGAGAACTTCCTCAAGGGCAGGAAAGGCAAGGATCGTTACCAGCGCCGCGGGGACGACGATGATCAGCCGGGAGGCTGCGAGTGATCACGCGCGCTCGCGATCGTGCCATCGGTGAGCAGACGGGCACGAACACGATTATAAGGTTAAATAGGCAAAGCATGATGTTCCCTTATGTTTTGCACGTACTGCGGTGCTGAGGTCACCAATCCGAGCCACGCGTTCTGCACCCGCTGCGGTAAGAGACTACCGCCCCCGAGCGCGGGCGTGGCGCCAAACGACGCGCCACCCGACGAGCTCTCCTTCGTCGATCCGCACCACTCTCCCGAGTACATGCCGGCGGCGGCACAGCCACCCGCGCGCCCCGTCGTTCCCTGGAACAGCGCCCCGCTACGATGCGCGCCCTACACGTTCGGGCCGCACATGTATAAATACAAGATGCACGGGACGTGTAACGCCCCCGAGGGGAAGTTGAGCGGAGACCTGGCCCTCACCCTCACCGGGTTCGAGTTCATCTCGAAGGGCTGGGACATCCGTATCTATTATGGAGACATCGTGCGGGCGGAGAAGACGTCCTCCAGCACGATTGCCATCGTGACGGCCGACGGCAACACGTACGATTTCAAGGTGGCCGTCCCGAAGGCGTGGATCGAGAAGATCGAGGACATGTCGCGCTAAACGGCTGGTACCCAGGCGCGATCAACCGACCACATAGCCGCCACGGCGTTAAGCTTTATAATCTATCGCCACGATGTGATGTAATGTCCCGACATAAAGGTTGTCGGCAGCCATCCTCACTTTTCACTAGACGCTTGCACGTGCTCGGGACAAGTGACGACGCGCGATGTCAAAAGACCTGGACTTCATCTGCCCGAAATGCAATTTTGGATTGCATTTCTACTTGTACGCATACGTGGTGAACGACAAGGGGGAACGCGTGTTCTGCCCGCCGCCGGATCCCGAGGCGACGGCGAGGAAGGTGCTCGGCCCGAACGTGACCGACGAGCTGCTAAAGCGCCGTACAGGGCTCAACGAGTCCTTCATGTGCAAGACTTGCCTCATGGAGGCCGTCCTCGATGGCAGCAAGGACCCGCAAGTGTGCCCGGCCTGCCGGTCGCGCGACCTCGTCCGCACGAAGGACCTCCTCAAGAAGACGTGCCCAAAGTGCAAGAAGGGGGCCATCGAGGAGAACCCCGCGCGCAAGGCCCAGCCGGTCGTGTGACGGGGGCCCGCCGTCCGCACGATGCCCAGCGGGATCCACGTGCCCGCGTGGAGCACCTCGGCGCTCAGGTTCGTCCATGGTGCATCCTTGATTGAAAAAAGCATTTCTAGTCGCCGTGCCTTCACCCGAACCATGGACTTGTCAAACGTTGCGCGGCAGTTCTCCGAGTCCGTGATCAGAGAAATGACCAGGATCTCCAAGCAGACTCCCGGATCGATAAACCTCGCCCAGGGATTCCCGGACTTCCCGGCCCGTGAAGACATCAAGGAGAAGGCATGCAACGCCATTAAGGAAGACATCAACCAATACTCCATCACATGGGGCGCCAAGGGACTCAGGGATGCAATCGCCGAGAAGGTCAAGCGCTTCAACCGAATCGACGCGGATCCCGAGACGTGCATCACCGTGTGCTGTGGGTCGACCGAGGCGATGATGTCGTCGCTGCGCGCCGTGATCAACCCCGGCGACGAGGTCATCATCTTCGAGCCCTTCTACGAGAATTACGGGCCCGACTGCCTGCTCTCGGGTGCCACGCCACGCTTCGTCACGCTCGAGCCACCAGACTGGCACTTCGACGAGGACGCTTTGGCAATGGCGTTCAACGAGAAGACGAAAGCGGTCATCATCAACACGCCCAACAACCCCACGGGCAAGGTGTTCTCGCGCAAGGAGCTGTCTTATATCGCCAGCCTATGCCAGCAGTACGACTGCCTTGCCGTGACCGATGAAATATACGAGCACATCATCTACGACGGCCACGAGCACGTGTCGATCGCCTCGCTACCGGGGATGGCCGGCCGGACGATCACGATAAACTCGATCTCCAAGACCTACTCGCTCACGGGGTGGCGGGTCGGCTGGGCGATCGCCAGCCCGCGCATCACAGCCGAGGTCAAGAAGGTGCACGACTTCCTCACGGTCGGAGCGGCCGCCCCGCTGCAAGAGGCCGCCGCGTACGCCCTTGGCCTCGGGCAGGAGTACTACGACTGGCTCGCGGCCTTCTACACGCGCGCCCGCGACACGCTCTACGATGCCTTGCAGGAGACGAGCTGCCTCGTGCCGTGGAAGGTGTCGGGCGCGTACTACATCATGTGCGACTGCGACGAATACATGGCGCGCCACGGGCTTCACGCCTCCCGCGACCTCGCTATCCACCTGCTGAAGAACGCGGGCATTGCCACCGTGCCGGGCAGCTCGTTCTACTCGGATCCTAGCGACGGCGACCGCCAGACACGGTTCTGCTTCTGCAAGAAGGACGAAACGCTCGAGAGGGCAGCGGATTTGCTCCGGAAGGTGGGGGCATGAGCGGCACCGAGAGAATGGAGCGGTACGGCCTTGCGAGCCGTGGATTGCCGCGTGCCGATGTCGAACACGGCCGAGTCCACTCGTCGCACGCATTGCACGGCCGCAAAGCTAGCTTGATTCAATAAATCTAAGTATTTAAAGCTGCCCCTTTCGCGTCCGCGGGGCTCTTGCGACCATGTCATCGCCCCCAGGCTCGATCCGAAAGCGGTAACGCGCCGTGTCTAAGTGGTAACGGGGCCCGTTCTAAGCGGTAACGCGCGAAGCATGTCACGATCCTAAGTGGTAACATTCCCTCGAAAATTCGGCTTCGATGTTGGCCGGTCGAAGGGATCTGACCGCCTCAATTCGTGGCGTCGCCGGCGTCTGCCTCGATGATGTCCCGGGCGATGACTGCCCGGTTGCTGAAGTCTTCCGGGACGTAGAAACCGGCGTGGCACGCGTTGCACGTCCAGATGGCATAGCCATCGTGCATGCTGCGGATCCTGAGGGCGGTATCGGTGCTGCTGCACTCGGGACGTTCGACCCGCGCGAGTTCGGCCATCGTCTTCTCGTTCTTGTTCGCGTTCTTTTTTTTTTTGCTCGCTGCACGATGCGGCTGCCACAAGATCGACGTTAATTATTCAATCACACCAATAATCGAAAGAGGGGCTTTCGCGTTGCTGCTGCACGATGCACGCTGCCGTGGAAACATTCCCTCGAAAAAGGATTTCTGTCGATATTACAGACGTGAAACGATATGATCGATGTTCTTTTCGATCAACTCATCGGTAATCAATTCCAGAGTGCCCGGTGCCCTGGCGTCTAACTGGTAATACACACC
>JAFGBX010000059.1 GCA_016932935.1 Promethearchaeota archaeon
GAAATCCGGCTGATCAACGAGGAAAACGGGTAAAAACCCAGCACGAAAAAATAAAAAGGAGATGATTTCAATTATTCAAATAGTGCCGAGAAGGCCACCCTTCTTCTAGCTTTTTTCCCCACGTGGCCGGCGGACGAAACCATTTTATGCGGTCGGGGAGATGTGACTGCAGCCACGGCCGGTGGAGCCGAGAAGCCCGGCCGCGGCGGTGGATCCCATGCCGAAGGAAAAGGACGCCGTGCCCGTCAAGCCCCGCAAGCACATCGACCCGGCCATCCGGGGGGACTCGTGGTGGCCGGTCAAGAAAGCGATACGGTGCTACGAGAAGGAGGCCGGGACGTCGGCCGCTGAACTGCTCGATTTCATCGAGAAGTACACGGAACTCTACGACGCCGTCGAGACGAGCACGATGATAAAGGCCACTGCCTTCCTCAACAACCAGAGCGCGGCGAACATGCTCCGGGTCGCCGGGCGGGCGATCAAGGTCACGCTCCCCGCTTACTTCGAGAGGAAGAGGGTCTACAAGTTCATGGCCAACCACCCTGGCTTCAACGGCCTGCCGGTTGAGCACGACCACCTCAAGCACCTCGTCACGAAGGAAGTCGAGGAAAAGTCCGATTACCTCCACGCAGCGGCCGAATACCTGCGTGTGCTCACTTACACCATGAAGTCGGGCAAGATCAGGGTCGAGTTCGAGGGGAAGAAGGTGTCGTTGCCCCGCCTCCGCGGCAACTTGTGGGAAAAGGATCGAGACCGCCGGGAAAGGTCGTGGCGGCTCCTATTCGACACTATCACCTCGAAGCAGGCGTGGTTCAGCAAGACCTTCGACAAGCTGCGTTCGAACCGAGAGAAGCAGGCGAAAAAGGCCGGCTTCGAGAACTGCCGGGATTACTTCCACCACAAGCGCGGCCGCTTCGACTACACGCCCCAGGACTGCTTCAAGTTCCATGATGCCGTCGAGGCATCGGTGCTGCCGTTCGTCAGGGAACTGAACAAGGCGCGGTGCGACGAGCTCGGCATCGACGTCCTGCGGCCGTGGGATCGCTACGTGAACCTGGGTGGCCATGAACTCAAGCCCTATGACAAGCCGAGCGAGTTGGTCGAAAAAATGATACGCGCCTTCGCGCGGGTCAAGCCTGAGTATGGCGCCACGCTGCAGTTTATGCGCGACCACGGGTTCATCGACCACGAGAACCGGCGCGGCAAGGTGCCCGGCGCCATGTGCACCCCGCTGATCGACTACCAGTGCGGGTTCATCACGGCGAACACGGTCGGCACGCACGGAGACGTGTGCACGATCGCCCACGAGGGAGGGCACGCCATGCACGACGCCGCCATCTCCTCCATCCCGATCGGGATGTACCACGAGCTCATGCCGTTCCCCATGGAGGCTGCCGAGGTGGGATCGATGGCCATGGAGTTCCTCGTCCTGGACGAGATGGGCGAGTTCTACCCCGACCCGCGCGACATAGCCATCGCCAGGGCCTACTTGATCGAGGACGCTGCGCGGCTGCTGCCCTGGGTCTCGACCGTCGACGCGTTCCAGCAATGGATCTACACGACCCCGAGGCACACGCCCGCGGAGCGGAACGCGTTCTTCGCCGGCCTCGTCGACCGGTTCGAGGGGGCATCCGGGATCGACTATTCCGGGCTCGACGAGCAGAAGCGGG
Organism: Promethearchaeota archaeon; assembly: GCA_016932935.1. Lineage (GTDB taxonomy): Archaea > Asgardarchaeota > Lokiarchaeia > Sigyniarchaeales > Sigyniarchaeaceae > Sigyniarchaeum. Next base: position 1,671 of record JAFGBX010000059.1, read on the forward strand.
TCATGTGGATCCGCCAGCCGCACATCTTCCAGTCTCCCTTCTACTACATCGAGTATGGCATCGCCCAGCTCGCTGCACTTGGCATCTACAAGAACTTGCGATCCAAGGGACGCTCGGCGATAGACATGTACGACGCGTTCTTGCACGCTGGCAACTCAAAGCCGCTGCCGGAGCTGTACCGCGTCGCCGGGGTGAAGTTCGACTTCTCCAAGGAGTACATGGCGGAGATCGTGGCCTTCCTGCGGTCGGATCTCGCCGCCGCCCGTGCGTGAACGGCGGGCGGCACTGCCCCCGCCCCCCTATTCACCGGGCTTCAACACCTGCCCGGGCTTGGACGGCTTGAGCGGGAAGTCGTCGGGCTTGGGGTGCCACGCTGCGTGAAACAGCTTGTAGCCGCCGTAGGTGACCAGCGCGCCTATCCCCGTGGAGACCCCGTAGTTCACCGTGTCCCGCAAGTATAGCATGCGCTGGGGCTCGTCGTTGAAGTTGTTGGACATGGCCAGGAAGCTGCGGACGAACGGCACGACGAAAATACCGACGACGACAAGCCCAGCGACCATCAACACCACGGAAACGATGAAATAGGCCTTGCGACGCCTCTTGTCGATCCCCGCGGCAGGCTCCGGGGCCGGCTGGGGCGCTGGCTGGGGGAGGTGCTTCTTGGGTGCCTCCCACGACGTCGGTTGTCTGTTATCTGATGCCATCACGTGGTATAGGTAGGAGGACTATTAATCCCTCGGAAGGAACTCCCGAGCCATCGATCGCGTGGTGAGCTCGCACATGGGAAAGCAGTCAAAAGAAGGCAAGCCGTTCGCCGTCGCGGCGGATGCCGTAGACCCCGAGAAGGTCCCGGCGAGGCAGCTTCGCACGGGCGCCAGGATCCCGGCCATAGGCCTCGGCACGTTCGGCTCGGATCGCGTCCCTGGCGAGGAGATCGCCGCTGCTGTGATAGGGGCCGCCGAGGTCGGCTACCGGCACTTCGACTGCGCCGCGGTGTACGGGAACGAGCACCTCATCGGGAGGTCGCTCAAGGCGGTCATGGACGGCGGCGTGCGGCGCGAGGACCTCTGGATCACGTCGAAGCTGTGGAACGACAAGCACGGGGAGGCGGACGTGGTGCCCGCGTGCGAGAAATCGCTCGACGACCTGCAGCTCGACTACCTGGACCTGTACCTCGTCCACTGGCCGTTCCCGAACTTCCACCCGCCACACTGCGACGCCACTTCACGCTCCAAGGATGCCAAGCCCTACAACCACGACGAATACATGAAGACGTGGAGGCAGATGGAGAAGCTCGTCGACCGGGGGCTCGTGAAGCACATCGGGACGTCGAACATGACCGTCCCCAAGCTCGAACTCGTCCTCCGGGACGCGCGCGTCAAACCCGCGGCCGAGGAGCTGGAGCTCCACCCCCACTTCCAGCAGCCTGCCATGTTCGATTTCCTCGTGGACAAGGGGATCGTGCCGATCGGCTACAGCCCCATCGGCTCGCCCGCCAGGCCCGACAGGGACAAGACCCTGGACGACACGGTGGACATCGAGGATCCCGTCATCGTGCGGATCGCCTCGCGGCTGGAGGTGCACCCGGCCGTGGTCTGCGTGAAGTGGGCCATACAGCGAGGCCAGATCCCGATCCCCATGAGCACGAACAGGCGAAACTACCTCGCGAACATCCGTGCAGCGGTCAGCGCCCCCCTCACAAAGGCGGATATGGACGAGATCGCCAAGATCGACAAGAACTGCCGCCTCATCAAGGGCCACGTGTTCCTCTGGAAGGATGGACAGACCTGGGAGGCCTTGTGGGACGTGGATGGCAAGATCACCCCCCCATGACCTGAATGGCGCCCCCCC
>JAFGBX010000458.1 GCA_016932935.1 Promethearchaeota archaeon
CATTTGTCCCTCGTCGAGCCGCGCATCCTGATTGGTGAGTTTATTCCCTTCGGCCAGAACGGCATCAGCGCGTTCGTATCCAAGCTGGACGCGTACAAGCGTGTCCGATCGTCGATGATCACCGCCTTCCATGATGATATGCCTGCAGGAACGCAGTTCCGAACCGGCGCGCAACAGACCGCAATCGAGGTCGTTGATTTCCACCCGTCACGGTTCATCAAGGTCAACGCGCAAGTGTTCTACCCGGAGCAAGCCGGGATAACCCAAACGGAGCGGTTCGGGGTCTACATCAACTCTTCAGGGAAGATCATCATCGGGTTGAAGGTGGACTCCGTCCTGGGCATCCAGGGCTCGTTTCCCGTCGACGCGATAACCCGCGTCTTCAGCGACACCATCTTCGATTCCAGCGAGTTGCTCGACACGATCTTAAACAACCACCAGCGCGGCATCTTGAACCTGGTCTTCTTCAACAAAGCGATGACGCGGGACAAGTTCATCTCGGTGATCACCAAGCGGATCGATCCGATCATGCCCATCGAGGACCTTATGGACGGCGAGGCAAACGAGAACGAGCTCAAGCAGATCATAGAATACGTGGACAAATTCAAGGAATGGGATGACGGGACGCGGATTTTCGTGGGTACCCATGGCTTGATCTTGAACACGGACGACCACGCGCACTACGAAGTCATCATCGCGAATTATTCCTACTTGAAGTCCATCGACGTGTTCCTCGCCAACTTCTTCAGCCGCGTCTGGAGCCTCCAAGATGACATCAAGGAGATCCATCGGAAGACCATCGAGGACTTCGACAAGGATCCTCGCAGCGTTGGGATTGCCCAGACCGAGCTGTCGGGGCTGTCGCAGAACTGCACGCTCTTAGAGGAGACGCGGATCCACATCCGGGAATCCCTGATCCAAAATCTCCGCGAGTTCCTAGCTCTGACAACATCCTTGACCGAGAAGCAGAAGCGTCTCGTGGAATTTCTCGGGATCGAGGAATACACGAAGGACATCCTCGCGCGCATAAGTGACGCAAAGAAGGTCGTGGCAGGGCTGAACAACGACGTGCAAGGGCTTCGGGATCAGGTCAACGTGGTAAACGAGAAGCGCCTGCAGAACATCTTCCGCCAGCTCAAGGACTCCACGGCGGTCCAGATGCGGCAAGCCAAGGCGAGCGAGCGACAGGACTCGAAGATGAACGTTCTAAACTTGATAATCGCCGGCTCCCTCGTGTTTAACATCATCGCGCTCGTAGTGGGCGGTTTCTCCTTCTCGGATCCGGGTAACATGGTCTATCCAAGCTTTTTCGGGCTCAGCTTCACGGATCCGGTGCTCTGGACCTTATTCTTCATCGGCATCTGGTTGCTGTTCTCCCTCGTGATGACGTTGATCATGAGGTACCTCTCCTCTGACGCTGATGCCAACCTCTCCCTCAAGCTCGAGTACGGGGTGCCGATCGACCTCGAGGCCTTGCAGAAGCTGCTGACGGGATACGATGTCGCGCCCGGCGAGATCGAGCACACGGAAGGCCGCACGCTGCACCACATCGACTTCAAGATGACCATCAGCGATTCGCAAGCCAGCGTGTCGATGACTTACGACATGGATCCTTCCAGCTCGTTCTTGCACTCGATGGTTCTGGACATCGAAAAGCCCCGGAAGGGGGTCGACTACCTGGCGGAGATAGACAAGTTATTCATCCAGTCTGGCATCATCATCAGGAAGGAACGCGTGCCGCTGAAGAAAGTATCGGGGAAGAAAAGCTGAGCGAGTTCTACCTTCCCTTTAATCTCCCTCTTGACACGGCGGAGGTGTGTCAATTATATATCTTGGCCATCTTCCGATCGAGATAGCGGACGAACGGCGCGGCGTCTGCGGGTTTTCCCGTGACGGCCTTCACGAGATCGACAGAGTCCATCAGGTTCCCCTTCTCGTGGACGTTTGCCCTCAGCCAGTCGTGGACCGGGCCGAACTCCCCTCGAGCCACGGCGTGCACCCAGTCCGGGACGTCCTCTGCCATCTTATCGAGGAACATGCCGTCGTAGACGTTGCCGAGCGCGTAGTCCGGGAAGTAGCCGAACAGCCCGCTGGCCCAGTGCGTGTCCTGCATGACTCCTTCGGAATCGTGCTCGATCTCCAAGCCGAAGTACTTGTCCATCTTCTCGTTCCAGATCTGGGGCAGCTCCGAGGCGGTCGCCCTCTCCTCCATGATGAGCTGCTCCATCTCGAAGCGCAGCACCACGTGGAGGGAATAAGTGACCTCGTCGGCCTCGATGCGTATTTTGGACGGCTTCACGTCGTTCGCGGCCCGCTCCATCAGATCCAGGTCGACGTCCGCGAAAACCCCGCCCGTGATGGCCTTCAGCTCGGGCAAGAACCACTGCCAGAACGCCCTGCTGCGCCCGACGATGTTCTCGACTAGGCGCGATTGGGACTCGTGGATGCCCATCGAGCACGTCGTGCCCACGGGCTGCCAACGCCACCTGACTGGCACGTTCTGCTCGTATAGCCCGTGACCCGCTTCGTGTAAAACGGCGTAAAGCGAAGACATGACGTTTTTTTCGTGGTAGTGCGTGCAGATGCGCACGTCGTCGTACATGCCGGTCGTGAACGGGTGCTCGGTCTCGTCGAGGCGCCCGTGGGTCGTGTCGTAACGCACGAAGGCCATGAGCTTGTCCGAGATCCTCCGCTGCACGTCGATGGGAACGGGTCGATTGAGGAATGATAAATCGGGCTTATTCTTGGAGTCCAGGCACCGCTTGATGATGGGGATCAATCCCTTCTTGAGCGGCTCGAAAACGGAGGCGATCTGGCTCACCGTGATGCCTGGCTCGAACAGGTCCACAAGGACATCGTAGGCAGGCTTGTTCGGATCCAGGTGACGTGCCTTTTGCTTGATGAGGCCGATGGTCTTCTCCAGCTCGGGCTTGAAAATGGAGAAGTCCTTGGCGGCCTTGGCCCGCTTCCACGCGTCGACGGAGATGGCGTACTGCCTGGCGATCTTCTCCACGAGGTCGGCGGGGAGCTTGGTCTGCTCGTCGTAAGCTTTCTGGATCAAGTGGACGTTGCGGCGCTCGGCGTCGGTCGCGTCCTTGAACTTCGGGGATGCCTTCACGGATCCCAGGAGCCTGCCGATCTCCGGGTCTATGGTCTTCTCGTGGATGAGCTGCTCCAGCGCAGCCATCTGCATGGAACGCTGCTCCGTGCCGCCCTTCGGCATGTAGGTCTCGAAGTCCCAGCCGATGATGCTGCTCGTACCAGACCAGACCATCAATTCCTTGGCTCTTCCGATGAGTTTCTTGTAGTCGTCGATCATGGCGATCATCCCACGACGTCGGGAATGAGGGGTATCTCGATCGTCTTGGTGGTGAACCAGAAAGCGTTGCGGAACAGGTCGTCGTCCGAATGGGCCAGCTTGAGCCACGTGTTCGGGCTGCAGTAGAACGACTCCGAGAACGTGTAAGGCTTGCCGAGCCGCACCTTGAAGAGGTGTTCCGCGGTCAGGCCATGTAAATCGTCTTCCTTTGCATAGTCGAGTAGCTTGATGTCCATGCTTGAGTTGTCGAGCGTGGACCCCGTCAAGTCGGCGAGGAGCTCGAGCGACCACATCCGCCTGGCCTCGGCGAGCAGCTCGGGGTTCTTGATGCCGAACCGGTCCATGAGCCCTTGCTGGAAGTCGACGATCGCCTTCTGGAAGCCGCCACCGTCGCCGAACATGATGTCGAGGCACACCTTCTCCACCGCTGCGGCATCGAACCCGGCCGCTGCGAACCCGCTGTACTTCACGTTCCCGTATATCAGTGGCCCATCGCCTTCTTGCCCGACGATGCCGGTCACGATCCCCGCGACCTCCGTCCCGTTTTCCTTCAGCGCGTCGACCATCGCCGCGTACATCCCGACGTGGCGGGCGATGAGGTACCCCATCCCGAGCACGGCGGGCAGCAAGCTGATCCCGGCCCAGTGGTGCGGGTCGACGTTGAGCACCCGCTTCCCGTACGACTTGTACCACTTCATGAGCCCGCTCGAGTGGAAGGTCGCCGGGAGGGCCTTACCGAGGGCGTTCGCCAGCCTCCCCGAGAGCAGGACGCGTGCCTTGTCCGGCTTCACGGTCTTGGTCTTCAAGTTCGCGTCCCAATCGTGGTTGTAACTCTCCCGCACCAGGTACTGGTATTTTCGGCGGAAGCCCGGGCCGAGCAACCCTTCCAGGTATTCCTTGCGGAAGGCGTCGATGGGAAGCCCGTGGATGTGCCAGCGCGGCTCGATCTTCCCGGTCTTCTTGCGCGGGTTCATGGACACGCTGAAGTTTTTGGTTGTGAGCGAGTAGAGCGTGCAGTTGTGGCACTTGGCGATCGACGCGATGAATACCAGGTCGTACTTCTCCTCGAAGAAGGCCCGCGGGGGGTAGAAGTGCGTGTAGTAGTCGCCGATGTCGCATTTTCCCTTCTTGATCGCGACCTTGCGGTACTCGCTGGCGGGCGGGTCGTCCTCGCAGAAGTCGACGAAGAACACCCTTCCCTGGTACTTTGCCTTCGAGAAGACCTCCGCGTAGCCGGTCTCGTAGAACGCCCGCGGGGTGCCACCGTCCCAGAGCATGTTCTCGCCGATGTGGATCTTGGCCGCCCCGAGGTCGAGCAACGCGTCCACGGCACCCTGGAGGGTCGACGGCTGCGTCGCGATGGGCTGGTGATCAGCATCGTCGGTGATGCCGTTTTTTTCGAGGATCGGTTTGAGCTTGGGGTTGTGCTTGAAGATGCCGACGAAGCCCGTGTTATTGGGCTTGACGAACACCTTCCCACCCTTCAACCTGGTGAAATCCTTGAGTAGCTCGCGCGTGAGGTCGTAAGCGGTCGAATAGTTGTAGGTGGTCATCTCTGCCCTGGATCCACCCGGCACGCGGGCGACGAGCACCCTCGGGCCGTCCTGCTTCGCGTTAACGACATGTTCCTTGTATTCGACGCGATTGTACAGCTCTGGATGGATCTCCGGCGTGTATTCGAAATCATCGGCGTTCCAGGACTGGGGGTCGTGCTCCCGGAACTTGCCAGGAACGGCGGGCACCCCCTCGGGGATGGTGCCGCGCTCCTTCTTACCCCACGCGAGGTCGACCAGCGGTTTGAGCTCTTCCTTGGTCGCCTGGCGAACCTCGAGCCGGCCGCGCGACGCGGCACCGTCGATGGCTCCCTGGCCGGCATCGGTGCGGACGAGAACCATGTTGTGCCTTGCATCTGTGCCGACGCTACCGATAGAGACGTCCGCGTGTTCGGCAGCGAAGTCGTCGCACGCCTCGCAGCTCCCGCTCGTGCACACGAAGTCTTGCGTCAACTTAGAGAGCGGGATCGAATCCTTCCCGCCGTCCTTCGTGTGGATCCAGAGCATGCCGTGGGAGATGTTCATCTTCGTGACGTCGGCCACGTTGGCCATCGAGGAGACCTGGTCGAGCAAGCGCTCCACGTCGAATGACTCCGAGCAGAAGAGGCCGACGATGAAGATAGAAAGCCCGTCAATGCCCGCGAGCACGCCGGCCTTGCTGTCGAGGAGCTCCTTGATCGCCGCGATCTTGCACGGCGTGGCGACGACGGCTATCTTCCGCATGCCCTTGTTGACCGCGTCGACGAGGACGGGGACGACCGGCGAGTGCGCGTAGATCGTGCCCTTCGAGGCGAGGATCTCCTCTTCCGTCGTGGCGACGTAGGGCAGCGGGTGCCACGGCTTCGCGGGATCATGCCTCGTCACGACCGTGGCCTCTATCGCCCCGCTGGCCAGCATGTCCGAGAGCAAGGTCGTGACGGTCGCCCCGTTCTGGCCCTCGATGCCGGGAGCCTTGGACCTCGTGACGTAGGCGAGCTTGAAGTCGCCGAGCGGGGAGCCGGGGGTCACGGGGCATTGGTAATAGCACAAGCCACAAGCGATGCACTTGCCAACGAGAACCGGCTTGCCATCCTTTCCCCAACCGATCGCATCGCAGAGGGCGACACACTTGCCGCACTTTATGCAAGCGTTCGTATCTATCACCTTCTTACGCAAGAGGGTGAACGTCGTCTTGAACTTGCCCTCCAGCCTCTTCTTCTGCATGTCAATGTTGGCGGCGATGAGGTTGTCCACGGCTACCAGCTCCAACCACGTGGGTTTGCAGTAACTCGCGTTAAAATAACCTCTGCTTTTATTTGAAGTGAATCTCGATTTCATACAGCGCTGGTACAAGGTGGTGATACCCATGGATGTGCTCATGATCGAACCGAAAACGCTCGGCAACGTTGGTTTCGTGGCCCGGTGCATGAAGAACTTCGGCGCGGAGCAGCTCATCGTCCTGGCCCCCCGGTACGAGATTGGCGATGAAGCCCATGGCTTTGCCATGCACGGGCGGGACGTTCTCGACGGGGCAAACGTCATAGACTGCGAGGGGGGCAGTGTACCGGCAGCGCTCGACGAGATCGCGCGCAAGTACGAGCTCGTTGCTGGCAGCACCGCCAAGCTGCCCAACCGGACCAAGTTGCACCGTCTCCCGGTCGACCCGCGTGCTGCCGCCCCCCGGCTGGCGGCGACGAAGGCGCTGCTCGTGCTCGGGCGCGAGGACACCGGGTTGACCGATTCAGAGCTCAAGTGCTGCGACATCGTGGTCTCGATCCCCGCCAACCCGCGGTACCCGACTATGAACGTGTCACACGCGGCCGCCGTCATCCTCTACGAGTTCTGGCTCGCCAAGCCATCGATGCCGGTCGGGTGCGGGCGGCACTACGCGACGGCGGCGAGCGAGGATTTACTCCCCGCGGGACGAGAGGCGCGGCAGCAGTTCCACGATTGGTTCGCGAGCGCTGCGAAATGCCACTTGGCCGGGGTTACGGACGAATGGCGCCTGGAGAACTTCATTATGGCCGTGAAGAATGTTCTGGAGCGTGCCCCCGTCACCGCCCGCGAACTGGCGATAATCGGTGGATTGCTGCGGAAGGCAGAGATCCACCTCTCACGATGAGCACGTGCCTGTGCGGCCGCATATCGGTTGCTCCGGGCTCAATCATCTTCCTTGCGTTTTCTTTTGCGGCGCTCCACGAGACTAGAATAGGCCTCATCGCAGACTCCGGCGATGAACTCGTCGAACTTGTTGAAATTGTTCCTGGAAATCTCCCGCCTGGTCGGCAACATGCTCGAACGGGCGTGCAACGTCTCGTCGTAGAGGTTCTTTCGCGGATCCGCGGATAGTCCGTGCCGCCTCGTGGATTCGTCGATGGAATTCGGCTCTTGAGACATAGATGCGCCCCCCCGGCCGCCCGATTATCGTTGCGAGCGGGATCCTACCCTTTCCTAGCAAAATTCTTGGCTTGAGGGTAAAAAAACTATGACAAAAACGAGTATTTAAGGTTTCCGCGCTGCTGCCAAAGGGGGCTTTCGTGCGACGGGGTGCCGCGACGAGCTGCCGTTCTGGAACCGCCATCGCAGCCCGATGCGGTGGCCGTGACCTTAACGAACGGTATGAGATCTTGTTAATCACTCGAGCGCGGTGAACTCCTTGCAGACAACCGGATCACGGGTGGCAATGCATTGGCTATTGAGGATCTTCTTCACCCGTTTCTTGAGTTCTGGCGCCGCGTACTGTGCTATCTTGCCAAGAGAGATGGCCGCCGCATGCAACGTGTTCTTGTCCGTTTCCTTGTCCACGGCCATCTTGAGCAGCGTGCTGACCAGGAGCTCGGAGTTCGTCTTGCCGTGCGCGGCATAGATGGTGAGCACTACCTGCTCCTGTGTCTGGAGGTTGCTCGATGCCATGAGCGGCTTGACCGCGTCGATGAACGTGCCCATGGGTTCTGGGGAAATCGCCTGGAGGAGCTCGAGATAGGCACGGGCCATGTTCTCGTCCCCCGTGTCGATCTTCCCGGCGACTTCTTTGAGGGACAAGGCACCCGGCTTTGATTTCACCACGTGGCCCAAAGTGTGAGCGGCTTGCCACCTCGCCCACTTGTCCTTGTCGTTGAACATGACGTGCTTGAGCGCATCGACCGGGATCCGATCCGGGGTCGATTCAGCCATTTTCCCCATGGCGTCGGCGGCTGCATTCTTGACGGGCCATTTCTCGTCTTCCAGCCCGCGGACGAGCAGGGGCATCACGTCTTCCGAACCGCTTGTACCGAGCTGTCCGGCGACGGCCACGAGCGACTCACGAACGGCGCCGTCCGGATCCCCCATGCGCGACGCGATCAAATCGATGGGGACGGCCGATGCCCTTGCTTTCGCCACGGCGAGCAGGCCCTTGGCGACGGCAACCCGCACGTTCGCGTTCTCATCGTCGAACAAGGCTAGGTAGTCCGTAACGGGCACATCGTTCGCCCGCGAGACCATCTTCCCGATGCTCGTGACGAGGTCGCGGCGGACCCGCCAGCTCTCCTCCTTCTTGGCCGCTTCGAGCAACGCCTTGAGGTTCACTTTCCCCGGGAAGGACTCGGCCAGGTCGCCCAGGACGGACGCTGCGTTGACCCGGAATGTCTCGCTGTTCACGCGCTCTATCTTGCTCGCGACGCCGGCGTCGAGGAATGGGATCAAGCTGCCAAAGTTCTTCCTGGCTTTCTCGGGGACAAGGATCGCTTGGAGGACGGGGATGAGCTTGTCGGGAACCAGCTTCCCCACCTCTAGTAAGATCTCGCGGGTGAAGTTGCGGACGGCGAACCGCGCGTCCTCCTTTATGTTCAAGATGTGGTCGAGAACCTCGTCGAAGTGCGTCCCCCCAAACGCGACCAGGCGCTTCTTGGCGATCTCCTTGAGGGCTATTTCGGGTCGTTCTATGATCCTCCCAAGGATCGGCAGGAAGGCGCTCGGGTTCTTCTCGATGGTCTCGCCGAGGTCTTGGAGTATGCCGTCCACCATTTGGGCGTCTCCAGAATCGAGCAAGGCCAGGATGGGGCGGAGCTCGAACTCCCCCGGCATCTGTTCGGCAAGCCTGGCGAGGAGTTTCGCGGCGGCCAGCGAGACGGCTTTGTCGCTGCTCGCAGTGAGCTCCGAAAGCTTCTCCGGGGAGACATTGAGCCTCACCCTTGCCGACATCGCGTGCAGCGCCGCAAGCGCGGCGCGCTGGACACCCGGGTTCCTGTCGTCGAGCAATTTCACGACCAAGCTGACCTGCTCCGGCCCGACGGCACTCTCGATGAGGCCGTCGAGCAGCGCGACAGCCCCTTGCTTCACTTGGGTGTTGGGATGGTTGATCTTGGCGACGATCGTGGAGATCGCCAACTGCCCGGCGATGGCAGCACCGCTATCGGACGACCCGAGGAAGCCAAGGCATGCCGATTGGATTGCAGGGGACGGGTTGGCCAAGGAGGCGTTCACCAGGTTCACCACGCGTCCCCGTAGGTTGGGATTGGTCTCAATGGCCGAGGAATAGGCCCCCAGCAGTCCAAAGGCACTCGCGCGTACCGACGCGCAAGCCCCCTCGACCCGGTCGAGGAGAAGGTTTGCATCGACGCGGGTGACGGTCGACGGATCCAGGCGGCTCATCACGTCGAGCAAGCAAGAGACCTTCACGTCATCAAGGTCGGCCAGGTGCGTGCGAAGCTTCGCTATGGCCTGGTCGGGGTCGTCGCTGAACAAGTATCCCACGACCTTGCTGGCGGCGATCCTGACTTGCACGTGCTCCGAGCCGAAGGCGTCGAAGACGTAGTCGAACGGCGCTTGCCTCCGCTTGGGCGGCGTCACGAGGGCGGCTATGCCCCGCGTTATCCTCTTCAAAAGCCCTGGCTTGTCCTCGACCCCCGGGGGCGGGACGTACTTGAGGCTATACACCCGGTACATCTCGTCGAGCAACCGGGCGGCCTCCGCGCGCACGCGTGCCTGGGGATGGCGGGAGAAGTTGAACAAGATGCGCGGGACGAGCCTGTTGCGCGAGAGCACCATCAGCGAGTCAAGCACGTTCTGCTTGAACTCGCCGCCCTTGACGAAATAATAGGTGACCATCCATACGAACACGACGCGCTGGATCATGGCGGCGGGGATGAGCATCCAGTAATTGGCCAGGGTGAGTTCCGTGTCGAACAGCACGCCCAGGCTGGCCACCATCACCCCGGGCTCCTTGACGAGGAACGTGAGGAGGATGTTGACCGACAAGTTCGCAAACAGGTAGCCCGCGAAGAGCGTGTCCTGGACCTTGTACTTGATCTCGCGTCGCCAGAACTTGTTGTAGAACCCGATGAGCGCGGTGAGGATGTTCGTGAACGTGGAAACGAGGAACGTGAAGTTGAAGGTAGTGTCGGCGCCGAACGGGTTGGTGACCAGCTGCACGATGGAGATGAACCCGTTGAGGTAGACGTAGACCATGATGGGAACCGCGAGTATCGGGATTGGCGTCTCCTTCAACTGGGCTTCCGCCTTCTTCCGGTCGTCGAAGACGGCGTACATAAACCTGTCCCGCTCGAAGATGTTATAGAAGTTGAGGTTGAGTCCGTAGAAGTGCCCCTCGGCGCCGAGGCGGGACAAGAGCCAGATGGGGAACAACTGGAACATCGTGACCAGCCCCATGAACAGCGGGAAGCCGGCAGCGCTCAGGGCGGCGGGAACGGCCACGAAGATGAGCACGTAGAACCCGGTGGAGAGCAAGACGCGGACGACCTTGTTCGATGACCGCGAGATGACCCGCTTGAACAAGAAGTCCTGGTAGAACATCGGGGAAGTCTGCTTCGCGCCGAACGACAAGAACATGAACTCGACGAACGGGTAGGCGATCGTGACCCCCATTAGGAAGACGAACATGGCCGTGGTGAACCGGGGCATGGTGATCGGGACGGGCGGGGGCATGTAGTCCAGCTCCACCCTGGAGCCATAGGCCATCAGCACGAGGGTTCCGAGGAGGATGGAAGCGGCGAACATTACCCCGAAGAAGATGGCGAAGAAATAGTCCAGCCTCGTGACTCTCGATTGCTTGATGGCCTTCATGTCCCGGAATATGAACTTGAACCCCACGTACACGAGGGCAGCGAACACCGCGATGAAGGTGACGTTTAGTGGTGTCCAGGTGATCGAGAACAAGTTTGGGATGTTCATGGCGGAATCGCTCGGGGTTCAGTTTTGAAGTATTAGTCAACAAGCGATTTTCTGGTATATCGACTGATATTGATCTGTCCAATATTACCATCGTTTTCATAATTATCGCACGCGCTGGAGACTCCGCGAGCGTAGGGCGCGGAGTTGATATCCACTGAGGGATCCACGACGGGAGTCCTTGATCCCGCGGGCCGCCTTTCCACGCTCCATGGCATGCTCTTCGTTCAGCCGGCCATCCGCCGCCAAACCAGGCCGAACACGGGATGCTGCTTCGACTAGCTGAGCGAACGAATGCGAAAACCGGGTGCTCGCATATAATCGAACAAGTCTCTTTATATCTATACGATGAATTGTGAACTCAAGATAGACTGGCATTCGATCGCGGCTCGGATATTCAATTTCTGCGAATATTCGATTTTCCTCATAGTGTCTGCCCCCGCGCAACATGCCACGATCAACCGAATCTCCCCTCTCCCGCATTCCCCCGAGTGAAAAGACCATGGCCGACACCGACATCTCCGACATTTCCTACATAAAGGCCGCGAAGGGTGCGGTCGACAAGGATGTCATCCTCGAATGCATCAACATCCACAAGACCTACCTCCTCGGTAGTAACGCTGTTGCCGCGCTGCGAGGCATCGATCTCGTGATCAAGAAGCAGGAATTCCTCACCATCATGGGCCCCTCTGGCTGCGGCAAGACCACGCTCCTCAACCTGCTCGGCGGGCTCGACTACCCGACCCGCGGCAAGATCCTGCTCGAGGGGAAGGACATGAGCAAATTCTCCGACAACATGCTCGCCGACCTGCGCCGCGACCGCATCGGGTACGTCTTCCAGTTCTACAACCTCCTGCCGCTCATGAGCGCGCTCGAGAACATCATGATCCCGCTGCACTTCCAGGGCGTGCTCTCCCAGAAGCAGAAGGTCGACCGGGCCATGTCTCTGCTGGCCATGGTCGGCCTCGCGGATCGCGCGAAGCACACGCCCTCCGAGCTGTCCGGCGGCGAGCAGCAGCGCGTCGCCATCGCCCGCGCCCTCGCCAACAACCCGGCCATCGTGCTGCTCGACGAGCCGACGGGCGATCTCGACTCGAAGACCAGCCGCGAGATCCTCGAGCTCATCCGCGAGCTGAACCTCAAGGGCGCCACGTTCGTCGCATCGACGCACGACAAGCGCGTCCCACTCTTTGCCAAGCGCAACCTCGACATCCTCGACGGGCGCCTCGTCCACGAGAAGATCATCGAGGCGGGTGAGGTGGTCTCGGAGCGGGAGATCAAGCAGAACGTGGATCAGGATCTCGACCTCGACGAGCAGATCAAGCTCATCAAGGCGCACGTCAAGGCGCGAGGCGGTTCGGCGGCCCTCAAGAAGATCAAGTCGATCGACGAGATCCGGGTCGAGGGCGACACGGTCATCCGGAAGGGCAGCGGCGAGATGCCCCTGCTGGAGCACGAGAAAGGCGCCGCGGCCGGCAAGAAGGTGCCTGTACCCGCGGCTGCGAAGGCAGCCGGTGACAGCGAGAAGGATCTCGACGCGGCCTACACGGAGATCGAGAACGTCACGCGTGTCTACCGGAAGATAACCCTGGACAAGCTCCAGAAGAAGCTGGGCATGTCCTTGAAGACCCCGATCGCCGACGTGATCGTGCAAGCGATCAAGAAGAAGGTTCTGAACGGCTACTTCGACGGCGACGTGTTCGTCCGCGAGATGGCCGGGGATCAATGAGCCCGGCCTCGTCCAGCATTTTGCCATGGTGCATCTGACGTGAACTTGGCCTACGCACTCCGGGATCTCAAGAAGCAGAAGACCCGGACAGCATTCGGCATCTTCGGAATCGCCATCTCCATCTTCCTTCTCACCGTCATCGGTATGCTTGGCGATTCGGTCAGTTACAGTTACGTGGACTACGCCAGCCAGTCGGAGGGCAAGATCGACTACCAGATCTTCGGCCAGGCGAACCTTTGGATTCCGACCTCGGCTATCGAAGCCCAGATCAAGGCCGATCCCGTCCTGGCAAGGGAACTCGGAGATTTCCTGCCTCGGGAGGTTAGGGGATGGAATGGTATCTACGACGTCGTCAAGGTGACCAACCCCGCCAACTCGGAGTCGTTCAAGGACGTGCACTCGGTCGGGGTCGACATCGCCCGCGAGAACGCCGCCTCCCAGGGGCGGTTCTTATTGGACGGCGGGGCGGCCTTCACCGGCACGCTCGGCGCCGGCCAATGCCTCATCGACTTGGACGTCGCGTCGAAGATCGGGATCGGCGCCGGCCAGACCATCACCTACAACCTCACCCATTACAACGACGAGGCGCACACGGTCGTTGGTTGGACGCACGTGAGGAACTACACGGTCGTCGCGGCGGTCGACATGAACTTCAAGTTCCCCGGCTGGATCGAGCACCCCATCGTCATGAACCTTTCCCAGTGGCTGTCCCCCGCCGAGTGGAACTATGGCTTGCAGTACGTGGGATACAGCCGGGATCTCATCGTCAACCTCAAGAACCCACAGGCGTACTACGACGCGAAGGACATCGAAGGCACGATCAACCGCCTCCGCGATATCGGCGAGCGCATCCAGAACAAGATCGGCTTCTACAACGACTTCCCCTCCCCCGGCGGGGGCCACGACTTGTACATCATATACATGCCGCGCGTGAGCATCCTCGAGATAGAGCAATACGTCAACGTCGGTATATCCATCATCCTGCTCTTCGTGACGATTCTCGGCGTCGTAATCTCCGGCGTGCTCATCAACGGCATCCTCACGACATCGGTCGAGGAGAAGATACGCGAGTTTGGCGTGTTCCGCGTCCTCGGCGCGCACCGGAGGCTCCCGATCAAGCTCACGGTGCTCCAGGCCTTCATCGTATCATCCGCCGGCACGGCGATAGGCATCGCCGGAGGTTATGCCGTCGTCCGGTTCGCCCTCCTCGAGCTGCTGAGGGAGCTGCTGGATTTCACCGGAGGGGACATCGTCGCCTACATGAGCGCGCAGACGCTTTCGCTCTCGATCGGAGTGGGTGTCGGCGTCTCTATGCTGGTCGGTATCTCCCCCGCCCTCCGCGTCAGTAAGATGAGCATCCTCGGCGCGATCAACCCGTACAGGCAAGAGAGCGTGGGCACCCGGATGGTCAAGGAGGGCAACGTCAACCTGAAGCTGATCCTCGTCGGGCTCATCGCGTCGGGCATCGCCGCGTTCGTCCTCTTCATCGTGCCGCAGATCATCCTCACGCTCGACATCGGCCTCATCGTCGCCGTGCTGATCATCCTGCTCTCGGTCTTCCTGCTCGGGGCGACGCTCGTCGGCCTCGGCTTGCTGCCCGTCATTCAAGGCCTCATCATGCGGATCTTCACGTTCCTCGCCAGGAAGACCAAGGACATCATCCGCATCTCGCTCATGCGGTACACGCGGCGAAACGTGACGACGGTCATCATGTTCTCGATCGCGTTCTCCTTCATCACGCTCGTGTCGACCGTGATCGGCACGCAATCCGCACAGAACGTTGGCACGATCCGAAACAGCAACGGCGCGGACATGGTCATCGATTCCCGCCGCACCTTCATAACGGGTTACAACCCCGATTCGGGCCTGACGCTTCCCGACCAGGCACTCTCGCGGGAACTGCTCAGCTACGATGCCGTCGTCAAGACATCGACATTACTCGCGACCGACAAGGAGCTCTCGCTCATCCGGGGCAGCACGCACGCGATCACGATGTCTGACCTGGTCAACTACAAGTCGAACGGCGTGCACGGCGTGGCGGTAGACGAGAACTACCTCGAGGTCGTGTACACGGAGTATATGATCTTCTCACAAGGATCCAAGGAGGACGCGTTCAACCGGGTTCTGCACGGCACCGGGAACGTGATCGTCTCGACGGCGCTCTCCGCGAGCATCATGCTCGATCTGAACGACGTTTGCACCCTCACGTTCGAATGGGGGGACGGGGAGATCCACGAGGAGC
>JAFGBX010000459.1 GCA_016932935.1 Promethearchaeota archaeon
GGAAGCGGACGATGACCTGGCCCCCGGAGGGACAGGCGAGCGACACGTGGTACCTCCGGGCGGGGCACGCGCTCTCGAGGGAGGCACCCGGCGACGCTGGTGGGTCGGACGCGAACCGGGTCGACCCCGGCGCGGGCACGGGCATCCGGAACCGCATCTACACGCTCCTGTCCCTGCCCGTCGACTACCCCCGTCGTGACGTCGCGGACCAGCGGCTACTAGTCTACACCAGCGAGCCGATAACGGCCCCGATGGAGGTCACCGGGCACCCGGTCGTGACGCTGCACTTGAGGACGGACAAGGACGACGGGATGGTCATCGTGTACCTCGAGTTCGTCGATCCCGGGGGGAGGGTGCACATGGTCACCGAGGGCCTGCTGCGCTTCATGCACCGCAAGGTGTCGAGGGACGAGCCGCCGTACAAGCTCACCTTCCCGTACCACTCGTTCAAGCGGGCGGACGCCCTCCCGGTCGTACCTGGCGAGGCCATGGAGCTCGTCTTCGCCTTGTACCCCACGTCTGTCCTGCTGCCGGCCGGCTCGCGGCTCCGGGTCGCGGTCGCCGGGGCCGACAAGGACACGTACGCCCGGTACCCCGCCGAGGGGGAACCCCCGACCCTCACGGTCGAGAGGAACGCCGCCCTCGCGTCCGGCGTGTCGCTGCCCGTCATCCCTCGAGGTCTCTGAGCGGAGGGATGGAAGCCCGGGATCATCCCCCGGCTCCCTTCTTCGGCCCGGCCTTGTGGGCGTAGTCCTTCAAAAGGACGTCGCGGATCAAATCGTCCACCTTCCCGCGATGGTCGAACGTGGCCATCATCCCGTACATGGCGGCCTTCTGGCTCGGTGGGTGCTTGCCGGGGTGGGCGCGGAAGTCCCCGACCACGAGCGCGAGGTCGTCGAGGAACCGCCTGGCGACCGGGCCGTGGACGACGCTGGTCATGTGGTGGGCCGCGGGTGGGTTCTGCATGAGGTTGATGAACCAGCCCCCCTCCTTCTCGAGCACGTCCACGAGGCTCAGCGTGTCGATGCCCGCCCCGTCGTCCGCCCTCCACGCGTACACGCACATGTCTGGCTCGCCGATCACGTGCACGCCGTCGATCGCGTTGATGCCGTCGCAGATCTGCCGGGCGATACGCATGGTCTCCTTGCACGTCGCCACGTACCCGTCCCTCCCCAGCGCCCTCATTGCGGCCCACGTGGCGGCGATCGCGCCGCCGGGGCGCGACCCGAGCATGCCGGGCGATCCATACAGCCCGCCACACCATCCCGAGTACACGAAGAATTGGTGCTTGCGGAACTTGTCGGACTTGTACATGACGAGGGACGACGGGGCAGGTGCATAGCCGTACTTGTGCGCGTCGAGGGAGATCGACGTGACCCCGTCGACGGCGAAGTCCCAGCGGCGGGAGACTGGGTAGCCCGCCTCATCCATCCACGGCAGGAAGAACCCGCCGAGGCACGCGTCGACGTGACAGCCGATACCGCGCTCCGAGGCGATGGCCGCGAGCTCCGGGATGGGATCGACCACGCCGTATGGGTAGCACGGCGCCGAGCCCACGATGGCAACCGTGTTGCCCGTGACCGCGGTTCTCGCGGCGTCAACGTCGGCCCGGTGATCCGCAGAAAGCGGCACGTGAACCGGCTTGATGTTGAAGTAGTGAGCTGCCTTTTCAAAGGCAGGATGGACGCTGGCGGGGAGTATGACCTCTGGCCTGGTCACGCCGTCCCTTTCCCTCGCCATGTCCCGGTACGCGCGCATCGCGTTCAGGATGCTCTCCGTGCCGCCCGACGTCACGCTGCCCCTGGCCTGCCTCGAGCCGTGGAGCATCGACGCGGCTATGGCGACGATCTCGTTCTCCATCCGGAGCAGCGAGGGGTACGCCCCGGGGTTCAAGGCGTTCGCGTGGAAGTACGCGTCGTAAGCTCGCCTGGTCAGGTCGTAGTGTTCCTTGCCCGCGAAGTAGCACAGCCCGAACGCCTTGCCGCTCCACGGGTCGATGTCGCCCGCCCTCGCCGCGCCCCCGAGCTCGGCGATGATCTCGTCCGCGGGGATGCCTCTGGCTGGTATCTCCATGTGGCTCCTCACCTGGTGCCCGATCGTGGTGGCACGCAAGAACACATCGGCGCCGGCCGATTTGAATCGATGCCTCGAGCGCCGGCGGCCCGCGCCCCCACCCGTTCTGGCGCGCACTAGCATGGCCAGCATTGTTTTTGTACCACCGCGACGAATCCATACTCATGGATCAAAAGTACCGGTACACGCGCTCGTATCGAACCTTCAAGACTTCCCTTATCTGCGTCATCATGGCCGTCGTCATATACGCCTTTATCGAGGGCTTGTGGGGCGGGCTCGGGTACTTCCTCGGCGTCTCCACGCTGTACTACATGGCCTTGTTCGGGAACATCCCGCTCGCCATCCTGGCAGGCCTGGCGGTCTCGTTCTCCGTGGTGAGCTACGTGAAGTTCAAGAAGAAGGTGGCCGACGGTTCGATCGATGCGGAGCTGTCGACCCCCGTGCACGTCCCTTCCGTGTTCTCTGGCCTCGGGTCGGCCTTCCAAATGTTGGGGGCAGGCGCCGGCATGGGAAGGCAGCTGGCGCCGGAAGAGCAGAAGATCAAAGGCTTGCTCCAGATGTACCCGAAGATGACCCTTTCCGCCCTCGCGGCGAAGTCCGGCGTGCCGGAAGGCCAGATCGAGGACAAGCTGCTGAAATTGCTCTCGGAAGGGGTGATCCGCGGCCACGTCGACCCCGGCACGGGCGAGTTCATATCCGGCATGGTCGACACGACGCGGGTGAGGCCCGTCGACGACGCTGTGTTCGACTGCCCGCATTGCGGCGCGATTATGAAGTCCGCGCCCGTGAAGGGCACGTCGGTGCGGTGCGAGTCGTGCGGGAACTTGATCGTCGTGGAATGATCCCCCCTCCTCCTTTTCCCTTCCAGAACCACTCCCTTCGCTGATTCCTTGATTAGTTGTGATTGTGATTGCCTCCAAGAATGGTGGACAAATGTGGACATCGTCACCGGGAGCCGCGCCAAGCCGCCGGGGCGCGTTCCTGGCCCCACGGCCGGGAGCCGATGGCACGATTTCCGGGGGGTTCAAATACTCTGCTGGAAATCGCGCGACGAGCTCCACGCCACGCTCGCGGGGCGTGGGGCCGCGGGTTTCCTCTAACGACCCGCCCGGCAAAATCTTGGCAGCTTGCCAAGTTTGTCCATTATTATAGTTTGTTTAATCGTTTTTTTGCCCCTCGTGATCATTTACCAAATACTTATGTTTCTTCGACAGAATGTTTATAGCCGTTCAAAA
>JAFGBX010000460.1 GCA_016932935.1 Promethearchaeota archaeon
CGCGACGCAGTAGTCGCGGATCGATGTCGGGTAGAGGTTCCCGCTGTTGACGACCTCGAAGCCGTCGACGCCCCAGCCGCGGAGCTGGTCGAAGTTATACGGCCAGCCGGGCCAGCCCGAGTAGTGGTTCACGACGACGAAGCCGCCGAGCGAGTGCACGGTCTCGATCATGTCGCTCACGTTCAGATAGAGGATATCGGGGAACCCCGGGCTCCATTGACTCTCGGGCGCGATGGCCTGGTCGATGCCGAAGATGTTGAGGTGGATCGGGTATTCGTCGTGGCGGGTGTACTCCTCCCCCTTGATCACGACGAAAGGCAAATGGTTTTGCTCCACGTAAGCTATCGCCCGGCTCCAGCCTCGGATGTTGTCGTGGTCGGTGAACGCCGCCCCGTGTATGCCTTGCTCGATGTACCAGTCGACCCGAGCCTCGGGTGACATCGAACCGTCGCTGTACCACGTGTGCACGTGGAGGTCGAACAAGTATTCGTCCGGCCCGAGGGTCGCGATGATCCTGTGGGTGGGCAGGTGGAGGCTCTCGAGGGTATAGGTCGCGGCGAGGCAAATCAGGCCGACGCTTATCAAGTAACGCGGCTCACGCCCGAGCACGTCGAAGACCTTGTGCGCCCAGTACTTTGGCGACGTCCGGGGCAGGTCCTTCCACCTCTTTCGCACCTTGACACGGAACGATAGTTTGCGGTGCAAGAGGGTGGCCAGGTTGTAGACGATCTTGAATCCGAGTGCTCCTACAAGCACCCAGGAGATGAAAATGATCACTCCCATGAAGTAGTTGTTCACGAATTGAAACCCGTTCGTCATGTACCCGATCCCCACGATCGCGGCACCGATAGCGATGGCCAACAAGGCGTACTTCCAGAAGAAGTTCACGACGTTCCGAGCGTGCTCCATGACTATCTCGACCTTCCGGCTCAGCTTCCCGTTCACCCTGAGTGCGACCTTCTCGACGAGCAAGCACGCGAGGCGCGCTGCGAGGTACAAGACCGGTACCATCACGATGACTCCGATGGGGTTGTCGCCGGCCGTGAACGTGATGGCGGATAGCGGTTCGAATATGTACCGCCACGGCGACAGCTCGACCGCGTACTGGTCGGATACATTGTCATCCCTTATCACCTCGGTGAACGTGGTCTCGCCGGTCGGGAACGAGGCGAGCACGGAGAGCATCACGATCCACGCGACGAGCATGGCCCCCGCGATGACGAGCAACACGTTCGCTTTCGACCAACCCCTTGCCATGGGTCGTACCGCGTGCGCTGGCCTTTTAAAGCCATATGCGCGTTTCCATGATGGCGCGGGTCAGCCCCGGCCGCGGGGATCCCGCGCACGATCGTCGGGGTTTAAAAGCGCCCGTGGGATCGACCTGGCGGAGCGAGCTCGCACCGGTCAGCTTGCCCCGCCAGCACCAAAATGCTCGACAAAAAGCGCGCCGCGGCGGCCGTGGGGCACGACGTTCAGAAATTCAATGCACGTACGGAGTTCAACTACGACGACGACGGACAGCCGGGTCAATCATCATGGAGTTCGATTACGAGAACGTGAAGATGGTCGACAGCGAGGCGCTCGCGCGGGCGCCGGGTGGCACCCTCCTCCGCACCGGGACGCCGCCCCTGGACGAGATCCTGTCCCCGGGCTACGTCGCGAGCCCAAAGGGCCCGCAAGAGCGGCAGAAGGCAGCGCGGGGCGGCGGCCTGGTGCCCGGCATCTTGCACGTGCTCGCCGGCCCGCAGCACTTGTTGAGCCGCGTGCTCATGCGGCTCGCGGTCATGGCGCAGCTGCCCCCCGTCGACGGCGGCGTGGGCGCGTCTCGCGTGTTCTACGTCGAGCTCAACAACTTCTTCGACCCGTACCTCGTGTCGCGGGTCGCGATGGAGATGGAGAGGCCGCTCAACCCGGCGGGCGTGCTCGATCGCATCGACATCGCCCGCGGGTTCAACTGGGGCCAGGCGGTCGAGATCGTCGGCAAGGCGCTCCCGGCCAAGGTCGCCCCCCGGTCGGTCGTGCTGGTCTCCGGCCTCACGTCGCTCATGGATCCCTCGGACGCGGCGAGCTTCGAGGGCCTGCGCGAGATGGTCGCCGGGCTCAAGCGCTGCCAGCAGGCGGCACCGGTCTACATGGCCGCGACGTGCCCGATCGCCGACGGCTCGACGTACAAGCCGCGCGGCGGCCACATGCTTTACCACCACGCCGGCGTTATCGTGGCAGTGAGTGGGCCGCGGGAGACGCGGTCGGGGAGCACGGTGACCGAGTGGGTGCTCGTGCGGCACGTCGCGTTCCCCGAGCGCGTCCTGCAGTGCTGGGATCACGCGGCCGCGGAAAAAAGGGCCACGAGGAAGCACGCGGGCGCGAGGAAGGGCGACCTCTCGACGTTCCGCACGCTGGACGATTTCACGGGCAGGCAGCGAGGTGGTGGCTAGCATGGGTCGCACGGTCTTGTCGTACCGGCAAGCGCTCAACCGGGAAGTGGAAAGCTGGGGCGAGTTCCGCCGCGGGCTGTCCCCCGCAGACCAGGCGATCTTCGACGAGGTCGCCAACCTGGCCCGGCAGCACGCCGACGCGTCGAGCCTCGCCGCGCGGCCCGTCGTCGTCGAGAACGTGTTCATGTCGGCCATCGTCGGCTTGCTGGGCAAGCTCAAGGCACTGGAAGCGCGGGTGGACGAGCTCGATCGGCGGCCACCGGGCGGCAGCGGGGCGGCGGGCAGGTGACGTCGGTCGACGGCTTCCTCCTCGACGTGGGCACGTGCAAGGAGGGCATCACGTGCTGGGTGAAGGAGCGCGGCACGGGTGATGTGCACGAGGTCGTCGCGCCGTACAGGCCGGCGCTCTACTTGGTGCCCCGGCGCGCTGGATCCACCTTCTCGGCCGCCGCCGCCGCCCGTGACCTCGAGGCGATCGACCTGGTTGCGAGCGCCGGCGTGGTGCAGCGGCGCGTGCACGTCGACGACGCGGACTCCACGCCCGTCGTGCAAGTCCG
>JAFGBX010000461.1 GCA_016932935.1 Promethearchaeota archaeon
AGGGAGACCAGTCCGACCACGGCCCCGACGGCCAGGAAGTCTTCATCTGAATAGTTGAAAACGTAATCGACATAGCCCGCGAGGGCGCTAATAGCCATGAATACCCCCACTTCCGAGATCCCGATGAAGAAAACATATTTCACGTAATTCTTGTTCCTAACGGTCTTTAGCACGTCTCCCTTTATCGCCTGGGAGAGCGCCTTGATCCCCCCGACGGCCGGGAGCGTTCCCCCTTTGGCTATCCGCGCTGCTAATGCGTCTTCGGCGGAGATGGGTATGAGGATCATCGCGGGGATAAAGAACAGGATCACGACGAGACCAAGCAGGATGATCGTTTCGGTAAACGCTGCCTCCGGGAGCACACCAAGGTCACGCCACTCGCTGAACTTCTCCTCGAAGTCGACGAAGAGAACGAGGCTCACGAGGGTACCCCCGAAGTTGAACGCGTTCTCCGAGAGTGACGCACCGAACCGGTCCTTCTCCGCGAAAGTCTCTGGAAGCATGCTCTGGTACGGCACGATGAGGGTGCCGTAGGCGACGTTGAAGATGACTATCCACCCTGTCAGCCAGAGGAATAGGTCGGTGGTTGGTGGGTTCGCGGGGAGCACGACGTACGGCAAGAACAACATGATGAACGAGACGCCAAGCAGCGGAGCGCCCACGATCAAGAATGGCTTCCGCCTGCCGAGCTTGCCCGGTGGGAACCGATCCGACAAGTACCCCATCAGGAACCCGCTGACCGCGATGGCGAACTTCCCGAGCATGGTGCCGATGCCCGTATACAGCGCGTCGAGCCTGTAATACTCGAAGTAGATGTAAAAAACCAGTAGCGTGATGAGATCCAGCAAGAGCGACGAGCCCATGCGGCTCAAGCCGAAGATTCCCTTCAAGAACGTTTTTTTTGCAGGGGTGCCGGTCTCACGGAAATCCTTTGTATTGGTCTCTTCAGACAAGATATCCCATCTCGATCCACTATCCGCCGGCGTGCCTAAAAAGCAACCGCCCATTGCGCATAGATGCCTCGACTGCCTTGATTGCCCGAAACATGCCACGAGACGCGGGGCAAGCACGGCGGGTGATGAAATCGGCTTATTTACCACTAGAACGCGTAGGATGTTCAGTCAGGCCCAGCAGCTCAGGCCCCGAGCCCGAGAAGCAGCAGCGCGAGTATCCCCGCGGTCGATAGCGCCGCGACGGGTAACGTGACGATCCAGGAATAGACCATCCGCTTGAGTTTGCGATTGTTGATAGGTTCATGCTTCGAGAGGGAGAGGCCGAGAATCGAGAAGACCAGCACTTGCCCGCCGCTTATCGGGAGGCCGAGGAGGTTGGCGAGCACGAGGACGACGCTCATGCTCGTTTCGATGCAGATGGCATCCGACGGGCGTATCTCGATGAGGTTCTTGCCAACGTTCTTGAGGAGGTTCCGGCCGAACAGGAGGAGCCCCAGGCCCACGGCGGCACTGCCGGTCACGAGCAAGAGGGCAAGCCCGAGCGAGTCGATCTGGCCCCCGGCCGCGAGGCCGTAGAAGATGCCGAGCGCCTTCCCAGCGTCGTTTCCCGCCCGGTTGAGCTGGTTGAAGAACGAGAAGAAAACCAGCACGATCAATAAAACGCGCTCGAAATTCTCCAGGCCAGAGAGGCTACCGATGCGGCGGCGGACGAAACGCTTGATCCCGATGGCGACCGCGTAAGCAATGGCCAGGCCGAGCACCGGGCTGGCGACGAGGCCCACGAAGACGTCGCCTAGCTGATCCCAGCGGATCGCCTCTGGAAAGGCCGTGTTGAGCAGCGGGGCGCAGAACGCAACGCCGATGAAGGCACCGACGATGCTGTAGGTCGTGGACACGGGCACCCCGGTCCTGCTTGAAACAAGCAACCACGCGGTGACCGAGATGAGGATCGATATGAGGATCCAGGCCTGGAAGCGGGCGAGGTCGACGGCCGAGCCGTTGATGATGTCGGAGCCGATGGACTCGGCGACCCCGTGGCTCAAGAAGTACGCACCCGCACCCGCCAGCGATGCGCCGATGATCAGCGCGTATCGCAACCGGATGCCCCCGCTGCCGATCAAGGTCGCGAGGGTCTCGTCGCTGGCGCCAATGCTGAAAGCAAACACGACCCCGAGGACTATCGTGATGGCGACTTCGATGTTCACCGGTGGTTCACCAGGTCACGAAAACGGTTCCAATAACCCCTATAAGCCTTTGCTCAGTCCAGCGTGAGGTACTTGATGACCAGCGCGTTTATCGCGTCGGAGAACCGCTCGGCCTTATCAGCGACCGCGATGAGAGACTTCACGAGCGCCCGCTGCATGAGGAGGTCCTTGTGATTGAGATCCATGGACAAGATTGCTTGGTACAGCGACCACGACACTTCGCGCGCGTTGCGCCGCTCGGCTTGCGTGCGTTCCCAGGCGAGGTTCGACCGCGAGAAGTCCTTGAAGAGGAACGTGACCTGGTCGGAGAGTCGCTTGATCGTGTTGTTGACGGCTCTGGCGAGGCTGATGAAGTCCATCTTCACGCTCTGCGGGAAGTCGTGGGAATAAATCTGGAACTGGCGACCCACGATCTCGACCTCGTCCGCGATGTCGTCGATGGACTCGCAAATGTAGAGATAATCGTTTTTTTGTATGTTCGGGAGGAACCCTTTCTCCTTATAGAGTTTCTCCGTGAAGGCTTCCTTGAGGCGGTCTATCTCCTTCTCCCCGCGTATCACGGCCGTGACGAGCTGCGTGACGTTCACGCGGGCCTGGGGAGACCCATCGCATACTTGCTCCACGAGTTCCTCCATCTCCTGGGCCTGCTTCAAAAGCGAGACGAGCATCTGGGTTAGCTCCTCGTTGCCTAGACCCCGCTGAGATTGTTTTCGCCGTTTCGTAGGGATACACATCGTGTTTTAGGAGATCCTGGGACTATCCTTGACGGTCATTCTTAAAAAGGCCGATGTCGGGACCGGAAGGAGTCTATTAAGGATTAGATATCAAGGTTAAGGAAAAAGGGGGAAGCCGAGAAGGGATCAGAAACCCATGTCTTCGGGTTTCAGTGGATTATCTCGGCTGAGGTTATGGAGCGTCGGGTATGCGATCGTATCCTTGACCGGGAAGTAGATCGTGCGCTCCTCTTGCACCGACTTGAGGATGGCACGGATGAGCTCGATGCTCTTGCGGGCCTCCTCTGGCGGGATCAAGGGATCGACGTCCTTGTCGATCGCGTCGATGAAGTTCTCGAGCAAGTTGTGCCGGGGCGGGTGCTGGAAGGGTACCTCCCAGTCCTCCTCGTTCTTGTACCGCGTGTCCGCCGTGACCATGTTGTTCCGCACCTCGACGTAGCCGGTCTCGCCGCTCACGCGGTAGAAGTTCGCCGGGGTGTTCTTGTTCGAGGAGCTGAACATCATCGTGCCGACGGCGCCACCCTGGGTCGTGAACGACACGGCGACCGTGTCCTCGACTTCGATCAGCGCGTGCTCCTTCGCGATCGTCGCAGCATGTGCCGAGAGGGCCTTGAACGGGCCGACGACGTACTGGAAGACGTCGAGGTCGTGGACTGCCTGGTTGATCAGGATGCCCGCGCCCTCCGTCTGCCAGCGGCCGCGCCACTGCCCGGGGGCGACGCCCGTCCTCGGGTCGACCTGGGACGACGTGAGGTAGTAGGTGCCGCTTCGGTAGTGCTTGGCCTGCATCTGGAAGTCCGTGACGCGCCCGAGGCTGCCGAGATCGCCCTTGGCGCCGCGGGCGGCGTCGTAGGCATACTGGTGGGATAGCTCGAAGCGGTGCTGGAAGCCGAAGCCTAGCTTGACCGCGTTCTTCCGGGCCGCGATGATCATCTCGTCGCACTGCTGGAGGTTGATGGCCATGGGCTTCTCGCAGAGGACGTTCACGTCGTGCTCCGCCGCCAGGATCGTGAACGGGGCGTGGAGGTAGTGGGGCGTTGCGATGACCACGAAGTCCAGCCGCTCCTTTTCGAGGAGTTGGTTGACGTCAGTGTAGACGTTGCAGTTGCCGTTCCTCGCCGCGACTTGCTTCGCGCGACCCTCGTTGATGTCGCACACCGCGACGAGCTTGCATTCCTTGTGTTTATGCAGCCGGTCGGCCCAGTTGCCACCTTGACCCCCGGGTCCGATGACGGCGCAATTCTTTACGCCTGCCATGATGAGATCGCTTCTACATTCCTTCTGTTTTTAGGATTCACGTGGTGTTTCAAGAAACGGAGCTGCTGTATTTAAAAAATTCGTGAAGAAATGGAAGATGTGATGAAGCCACGTGGGAAAACCGGGGGGATCGCCGGGCATCTGGACGCGCTCAAGTGGCGAGCTTGCCGAGGCGCTGCATGATCTCCGTTGCTTCCGCCATGATGCCGTCGACCACGTCCTTGCACGATGGTTTCTCGTGCAATCGGACGGCCACCTGCCCGCACCAGATGGCCCCGTCGTCCAGGTTCCCCTCTTCGCCTTTAGCCCGATAAGTAGCTGCGGACTCGAACTTGTACACGTCCTCGATCGAGATCTCTTTCCTCTTCAGCTTCTGGGTCATCTCTGCGAGCTCGAAGGCGAACTTGTTCTTCAAGTGCCGCAAGGGGCCATAAACGCCTTGGGTGACGATCGTGGGATCCTCGCGCGGGTTCTTGACGGACGATTCCATGATCATGACCTTCACCTTGTCGTTGAACTCGCATTCCTTCGTCACGATGAACCTGGTTCCCATGTAGATCGCTTGGGCGCCGAACGCGAGCATGGCGACGAGACCACTGCCGTCGCACACGCCACCACCGGCAATAACGGGCAGGTTTACGGATTTAATGACTTCTGGCACGGTGACGAACGTGTGGAACGGCTCGTGGGCGACGTGCCCCCCCGCCTCATACCCGGTGACCACGATGGCATCCACGCCGGACTTCTCCGCTTTCTTGGCGTGGTACACGCTCGGCACCGTGTGGAAACGGAGCAGCCCCGCGTCCTTTATCTTCCTCAAGTACCGCTGCGATGGATCCCCCGCCGAGCAGATGACGACCCGCAATTTCTTCTTTACGGCGGGGTTCGTGTCGTATTCCTTCAGCAACTCGTCGAGGAGCATCGGGACGTCGAACTGCACGGTCGCGACCCGGAAGTTCACGCCAAAGTTCCCCTTCGCGTTCGCAGCGACGTGTCGGACGCTACCTATGAACTTCTGCTTGATGTTCTCGTACGCTTTCGCCCTCGTCTCGTCATCGGAGATGATGGTCGCGATGCCGTATTGTGGATCGGGAACGGGGTGGCTCGCCATCCCGAACCCGCCCGCGTTTGAAACCGCAACGGCGAGGTCTTTCGTGTCATAAGGGCCCATCGGTGCCTGGATGATGGGATACTCGATACCCAGCATGTCGCATATTCTCGTTCGAATCGTCAATGAGATCGCCTTGTTCGATAGATAGTGCACCAGTGCTCGGCGGGAATAAAAACTCCAAATCCTTTTAAATCGCCAGTTCGATGGCGAATTCAATGCCGAACTGGCTCACGCATGCTTCATGGGCTTCGAGGGCGGGGATCAGCGAGTCGACAGCCCACATCGTCAATCAGGTCATCGATTACGGCTCGTTCTCGACGTTTTTCAACGTAAAAGAGGCACCCGATCAGTTCCAAGATGATCAACGATATTTCATCATAAAATACTTGTATCGCAAGGATCCAGCATCAAACAGCTATGTAAAGGCCTATTACTTGCATTTACTCCTCGACCATCTCAGGGAAACGAGGATACGCGATGTCGATGCGGCTGTCAATGATTTTATTGACAACAAGGCGTTGATCGAGCTTCCAATCGGAGACGACATCGTTCTGAACTTCAGGCGCGAGTTGGACGACCTCGCCTCGATGATCCACGAGAACAGGGAGGAGATCTGGTCGGATCTCCACGGTAGCCGGCCTCCCGAGGGGTAGCTCGCCACGACTTGAGGCCGCGGGGAAGTATTTTAAGGCCAAGCGGGGAATATGTCCATCGAAACTACATTCTTAACATCAGCTATTAGCAAAACGCCAAGAAGTGAGACAAAGATGGCACAGAAGTGGATAGAGAAGACGGAAGGCATCGTCCGTGCTGATTTCGCCTACTGGGTGGGCAAATACATGGACAAGTTCTACGACGGCCTCGAGAAGCAGAAGATCGTGGGGAACAAGTGCCCGTCGTGCAACAAGGTCTATGTACCGCCCAGGAAAGTGTGTGGCGACTGCGCGGCGACGATCCCGCTGGATGGCGAATGGCTCGATCTCGGCACCAAGGGAACGCTGCTCAACTTCACCGCGACGAGGTACTCGGTCTCTGAACGGAGAAAGAAGAAGAGCGAGAAGACGACGATCATCGGACTGATCCAGGTCGACGGCAGTGACACCGCTGTTATATACCCGATCCTAGATGCGCAAGAGCAAGACATGAAGATCGGGATGAAGCTCGACGTGGTCTGGAACAAGAAGCAGCAAGGAACCCCGAACGACATCAAGGGGTTCAAGGTCGCGGGAGGCGCGTGAACGTGGACAAGGTAGGCATCGTCGGGTACTACCATATCAAGCCGTCGATGGATCTCGACATGGGCCGGTACGAGTCCATCTTCCGGGCGGTCAGGGGTGCCCTGGACAGCGCCAAGCTGGAGCGGAAGGACCTGACCTCGGTCGTGAGCGCGACGAACGACTTCTACGACGGCAGGACGATCTCCAACTGCTTCACCGTCGAGCCGTCCGGGTCCTACTTGAAGGATGAAACGAAGGTCGAGATGGACGGCGCGTACGCCATGCTCTACGGGATGATGCGTGTCCTTTCCGGGAACCACAAGCTAGTCGCGGTCTGGGGGGCGAGCATGGCGTCGTGCTTCCCGTACGAGTCGGTCTCGCTCATGGCGACCGACCCGACCTTCGAGAGGCCGGTCGAGGCGCTCAACGTCATGACCGCCGGCGCGTTCCAGATGCGGGCGTACATGAACAAGTTCGGCGTGGGCCCCGAGGACATCGCGAGCGTCGCCGTGAAGAACCGGAAGAACGCCGCGATGAACGAGATGGCGCTACCCGAGTCCCAGGAGAAGGATGCTTCTGTGAAGGGCGTGCTCGAGTCCGAGGTGCTGAGCTCGCCCGTCACCGAGAAGATGTACGCTAGGCCTTGCGACGGCGCTGCGTGCGTCCTGCTCGCGCCGGAGCAACAAGCGATGCGCATCACCGACACCCCCGTGTGGATCACGGGCGTCGGCTACTCGCAAGAAACGTACTACCTCGGCGACCGGGACCTGAGCAAGAGCAAGTCCATGGAGAACGCCGCCAGGATGGCCTTCAAGGCGGCTGGCGTGAACGACCCGAGGAAGGACATCAGCGTGGCGGAGCTGTACGAGCACTTCGCCCACGAGGAGCTGATACAGGCCGAGGCCATCGGCTTCTCAAAGGCTGGGCAGGCAGCGAAGCTCTCATCGGGCATCGGCGGCGAGATCCCGATCAACCCGTCGGGCGGCGCCATGAGCGGCAACGTGCTGTGCGCCGCGGGGCTGATGCGCGTCATCGAGGCGGTAAAGCAGATCAAGGGGGAGGCGAAAGGCCACCAGGTGCAAGGCGCCGAGCGGGCGATCGCCTCCGGGCAGTGGGGCTTCTGCGCCCAGAACAGCATCCTGTACGTCCTCGAAGGAGGGAGGAAATGATGGCGGGCAGACAAGTTGCGATCGCAGGGGCCGGCTTCTGCGAGCACGCGTCGAAGCGTTCCGACGTGCACATGGGCGAGCTGGTCCGGGAGGCGGTCGAGAATTGCTTGAAGAACGCGAATTGCGAGCTGAAGGACGTCGATGCCTTCGTCACGGGCAACATGCCGGGCTTCGAGGGCGTCGGGATTCCTGAGCTCTGGATGACGGACTGGATGGGGGCGAGGGACAAGCCGCTCATGCGCGTGACCACGGGCGGCACCACGGGCGGCTCCATCGGGATCGCGGGGTATTACCACGTCGCGGCGGGCCTGCCCGGCGTCGACAACGTGCTGGTCGTCGGGTTCGAGCACCAATCTTGCGGCGACACGAGCGTCGGCCTCGCGTCCGTTGCCTACGCGGAAGTGTCGCTGTACACGAGGTTCGGCCTCTCCATGGACAAGATGCAACGCATCTTCGGGGCCGGCGGTGCCATCGGCATCGCCTCCTACCAGGCCATCAACTACATGAAGCGCAGCGGCTGCACCGAGGAGGATCTCGCCCGGGTCGTCGTGCAGAACCGGCACAACGCGGCGAAGAACTGGTACACGCACCTGAAGATGCCCAACCTGACCATCGAGGAGGTCTTGGACACGCCGTACGTGTCGTACCCCTTGCGTTACGGCATGTTGACCCCGGCGACCGACGGGGCGTGCGCGGTGCTGTTCAGCACCGAGGAGAAGAGCAAGCAGTTCACCGACATCCCCGTGTACGTGAACGGGGTGGCCAGCGTGAGCAACGAGAACGCAATGGTCGGATACGCGGGCTCCGGGACGGGGCAGATCGACCCGTGCGAGCAGGTCGGGGCCATCGAGTCGGCGAAGCTGGCGTACTCCCAGGCGGGGATATCGTTCCCGGAAAAGGAGGTCGACTACGTCGAGGTGTACTCCCCGTTCCCGAACCAGGAGCTGCAGTGGCTCGAGCGCCTCGGCCTGTTCAAGGAGAACACGGCACACCTGCGGTACCGCGACGGGACGACGGCGCCGGGCGGCGAGCTGCCCGTGAACTGCTCCGGCGGCGTGAACTCGACGAACTC
>JAFGBX010000006.1 GCA_016932935.1 Promethearchaeota archaeon
AAGAACTTCACGGCCCGGCTGCAGACGCTCACCCTCGACAACGAGTACCAGCCGAACGCCCGCTTCAGTGTCGCGAACGTCAACAAGGACGAATGGAAGAATCTCCTGGACGCGGTCATCGCGAAGTTCTCGAAATGACCGCGTTTACCGCCCCTGTTTTCCTTTTCTCTCCCCTTTCACCCGCCACGCGAGCACGGCGCGCCCGCGAGGAACGAGCGCGAGAGCACGGCGCGGTTATTTGATAGGCGGGATGCCGGCCGGGATTATGCGCGAAGCGGGAAGAATATATCTCCGATCGAATCCCCTCCTCTGGTGACGATCATGCCAAAGATCCGGCTGCAGTTCACGTCCACCTTGGTGACCTTCACGAAAGAGCGGGAATCCGATGTGGAGATTCCCGCCGGTGGTACCGTCAACACGCTGCTCGAAGCGCTCCATCGTAAATACAGCAAGGAGGACGGGGCTAGGATGTTCGAGAACAAGGGGGGCATGAGCCACGTGCTCGTCATCCTCGTCAACGGCACGGACATCCGGCGGGAGGATGGCCTGGATACCGAGCTGCACGAGGGCGACCTCGTCGTGATCATGCCCGTCATCGCCGGCGGGTGAGCGGCCCTGGCAGGCCTACGGGAATAGCACCAAGTACAGCACCCAGGCGATCCCACCGAGCACGAACGTGTTCATGTAGTTGTCGTCGACCTTCGTCACCGCCGCGTCAAACAGGCCCGCGAACCCGGCGATCGCGGTTGCCATGATGATGGCCTTGGCCGGGGCGCCCGGTTCGAACGCCAGGTTCACCACGAGGACGGCAACGAAAGACACGACCATCCCGGCGGCGAGCCCCTCCCAGGACTTCTTGCTGCCGCCCGGCAGCTTGTGCTTGCCGAAGCGCTTGCCGAAGACGGAACCCGCCGCGTCGCCGATGGAGGCGACGAACGACGTGCTGAAGAAGGCCGGCAACGGCGCGAGCAAGAGCGGGACGTGCCCGATGAGGAACGGCACGGCAGCCGTGAACGTGCGGTGCTCCTTGGCCTCGATGCTCGTGCGCAGCCACGTACGGCCCCACCCGGGGATCAGGTGGAACGCGTTCAACCGGGCCAGGTCCTCCATGGTCGCCATGTACGAGAACCCCCAGTAGATGATCAAGTTCACGCCCCGGCCGGCGACGATCCCGGTGACCCCATACTCCTGCATGATGCCCATCGACTTGAAGTACGCGTCCGCGTTGAGGCATATCGCGTAGACGACGATGGGCGAAACGGAGATGACGCAGTGGAGCACCTTGCGCGAGTTGTCGCGGCGCTTCTCGTCGTCCGTCGGCAGGGATCCAAGGAACTTATCGTAGGTCAGCTGTGCCCTTTGCTCGGGCTTTTTCTTGCAGATGACATGGTTGCGCGCCACGATGACCAGCAGCGTCGCGAGCACGGCGCCGAAAAAGATCGTGCCGATGTTATACAGCAGGTCTTCCCCCGGGCCAGTGGTGCCGCCGAGCTTCAAGATGAACGGCGTGGAGATGGCGGAGGTGCCGAACCCCATGGCAAGGAGCACGGCATCGCGCCGTGATTCGAGCACCTTGGACGCTCGGGCGTGCCACGCGAGCGCCACGACGAACGCAACGTTCACCGCGACGAGCGGTATCGAGAAGGGGGACACGTACACGATCGGGGGAGAGGTTGCTCCCGAATAAGAATCCTTGCCACGCGCCACGGTATTATTAGGAACTGGGCGTGACTTTCGCGAGGCGAGAATTTAATATAGCAGAATGGTTGATCATTCACGACAATCCGATTCAGTTGGATCGGAATAGTATTGAAGATCCCGCTGGATGACCCCGGTTTGAAGGTGTTTCGTTGAGGACCCCGCGCTGCCCGTGGCTGCCATGAAGAACAAGCTCACCATCGGCGTGTTCTCGGAGATGCTGTCCGAGTGCAACGGCACGGCGGAAGCGGTGCGCCGCCTCGTCATTGGCCTTGGCAAGGCAGGCCATACCGTGCACGTTTTCGCCCCGGGGAACGGCGTCGCGGGGAAGCCGAACGTGTCCTTCCACCAGGCGGCGCACGTCATCAATTTCCGCATGTCCCGCGAGCCCGAGTTCTACCTGTCCATTCCCTTCATCCGCTACGTCGTCAACAACTACGGCTACTACAAGGACCTGGACGTCGTCCACGCGGCCACGCCGATGACCGTCGGCGCGCTCGGCCTCGACATCTCCAAGCTCCACGGCATCCCCAAGGTCATCACGCACCACTCGCCGCTCCAGTACTACGCGGGCGACTACTTCCCCGTGATCGGCAAGGCCTTCGCGTTCTACGCCTGGAAGTACGAGCGGCTCTTCTACAACCGGTTCCACGTCCGGCACGTGCCCACGCTGTCCAAGAAGCAGCTCGTCCTCAGGTACAAGATCAAGGAACCGATCTTCGCGCTCACGAACGGGATCCTCGACGAGTACTTTCGCAAGACACACGACGCCCGCTCGGAGGTTTTGGAGCACTACAAGATACCGCTTGACAAGAAGATCATGCTCTATGCGGGACGCCATGGTCCCGAGAAGAACATCGAGTCGATCGTCCGGGCGCTGCGGGCCGTCAAGGACAAGGGCATCGACGCGCACCTCATCTCCGCAGGCGGCGGCCCGCACATCACGCGCCTCCAGGCCTATGCCCGCGAGCTCGGCGTCCACGAGAACGTGACCTTCACGGGCTGGATCAAGCACGGCTGGCAGAGGAAGGTCTACGACGCGGCGGACGTGTCGCTGCTCTACAACGACATCGAGGCCCAGGGCCTCGTGCTCCTCGAGGCGATGGCGCAGGGCACGCCGTGCATCGGCAAGAACTCGTTCGGCATCAAGGACGTGATCGTCCACGGCAAGACGGGCTTCCTCGCGAACGACGAGGACAGGTTCGTCCAACACATCGCGACGGTCTTGACAAACACGGCGTTACAAGAGGAGCTCGGTAGGAACGCCCTCGCCGAGGTCTCCCGCACCCACAAGATGAGCAACGTCATCCCCGTGTGGGAAAGGGTCTACCGGCACATGATCAACGTCGCGCTCCCGGAGGACTACGTCAAGACGCCGGTCGACAAGGTGTTGGAGCATTGGCGGGCCTTCTGCGCCAAGGAACCCTTGTTGAAGATGTGACCGGGGAAGGTGGGCATACTTTTCGCAGCCGTGCCCAATACTTTATATTTGCGAACGATTTACTTAGAATTGCCACAGCGGAACTGCTATACAGCCAGAGGCTCGCACGCCATGATGCGCGACGAATTTGACCGGCTCGTGAACGAGGGGAAGCAATTCTTCGAGAAGCAGCAATACGACCTGGCGTTGCTCAAGTTCGAGCTCGCGCTCGAAAAGAGCTACCAGCTCGGTTCGGACAAGGATGCGCTCGTCGTGAACGATTACCTCGGAAGGGTTTACGACTTGCTGAGGGATCGTGACCACGCGATCCAGTACTACAAGAACAACCTTGATCTCTACGAGGACATGCACGACCGCAAGAGCCTCGCATCGACCATGAACAAGATCGGCCAGTTGCTGTTCCTCAAGGGGGACTTGAACGCCGCGATGAACTACCACATGAAGTCCGTCGAGATCTGCAAGGAGCTCGATGACAAGGAAGGCGAGGCCATCGCGCTCAAGAACATCGGCATGATCCACACCAAACTCGGCAACCACGTGCTCGCGCTGCGGGCGCACACTGCCTCCCTCGACTTGAAGCGCAAGATGGGCGACAGGCGGGGCGAGGCGCTGTCGCTGTACTACATCGGCCAGAGCGAGGCGGACGAGGGGAAGTTCGACGACGCGCGCGACCACTTCGAGGAGGCGCTGGAGATCTTCAAGAACATGGGTTTGAAGGAAGACATCAAAAAGGTCGAAAGGGAGCTCGAGGAGCTCGACGAGATGGAGGACGAGTACGAGGAGGACATGGATTTGGGCAGCAAGATGACCAAGCGAGCGGACACCAAGGTCACCAACAAGTTCCGCGCCGATGACTTCATCCCGAGAAAAAAGTGAGTTGATGGGCGACGGCCACCGCCGCCACCCTATTCCTTCGACAAGAACCGCATGCCGCCCATGTCGACCTTAACGTAGTCCGCGGAGACGACGTCGCCACCCTTGGCGAGCACCTTGGCGAAGTTCTTGACGCGCTTGGTGGCCGCGGCCTTCTGCATGGCTTCGACGTTGCCATGCCCCACCTCGATGTAGCCCTTCTTCACTGCCGCGTCGATCGCCTTCTGCCCGGCCTCGGATCGCACGAGCGCCTCGCCGGTCTTGACGTCGACCGACAGGTCGGCGAACTCGCCCGAGTAGTCGATGCAGACAGTGCAGCCCTTCCCTTGCGCGAGGCACGCGTGCGCGACGACCAGGGCGATCTTGTCCTGGTTCACGAGGAAGTCGGGGTTCTTCCGTATCTTCGCGAGCCCCTGCGCGTGGCACGGGCGGCCCACGATCGCGATCCTTTCCTGCTTGGCCTTGATCGCGTGGCCGACGCCCTGCACCAGGGGGCCCAGGCCCTTCCTCTCACCCGCGTTCCCGACGATCTCGTCCTTCGACTTGCACAGCACGGGCTCGAGCGCCTTCTCCACCTTGGCGTTGCCAAGCACCGCGCTGTCGATCAGCCCGCTCTCGAGCGCCGCGACGAGCACGGCGGTCGTGACGTCCTTCATAGCCGCGTTCTTGAGCGTTGCCTTGATGGCTTTGTCGTAGACGCCGAGAGCTTGGTCTTCCCGCTTCTTTCCGAAGATCTTCAGCTCGAGCTCGGGGATGTTCAGCTCGGCTCGCGGGCAGAAGTTGTAGCACACGCCGACCGTCTCCGAGCATTGTTCCTTGTAATTCAGCTTCCCACCATCATAGTAGATGTTCTGGCAGAATGCACCACAAGAGCCGCACATGATGCACTTGTCGTTGTAGATGACCTCCAGCTGGAGGTCGACGAGGCACTTTTCCGTCTTCATCCGTCGTTCTCCTCGGTATCTCGTGCTTCCCGAACCAGGCCTGCCCGCGACTTGACGAGGTCGTGCTCGTGCGTCCCGCGCACGTTGACCCGCCACGCGATCCACGTCCCGGCACTCTTGCGCAGGTTGATCGCGCCATTTCCAGACATCTCGCCGCACAGCGTGAGGCAGTACGTGTCGGACATGCCGGTCGATGCCGCGATCTCAGGTATGGTGCGGGGGATCCCGTCGAGCAGAACCTTCAATATCAGGGCTTCCTTGGCCATATACCATCGTGCATATAAAGAGTTGGCGATCGCCAACTCTCTAATGATCTATGCATACCCCGCACGGGATATAAACGTGAAGCTAATGTAAAAAACCCTTGCCAGCAGCTGGCCACAAGGAGCTGGAGGGGGCGTGCGGTCGCAGCGACATCGATGCCCCCCAGGAGGGCCAAGCCCTCACACCTTCTTGAGTGAGATGGCCTTATTCGGGCATAACTTGACGCAACGGTATTCGCATCCAGGCTGTGCAGCCTGGCATACCTCGTCGTCGATGAAACACATCACCCCGTTCTTGAGAAGCATGCAGCCCTTCACGGCGTGTGACTCGCAACTGTCCATGCACAGCCCGCAACCCATGCACATCTCCTCGTCGATCCAGGGCCTCATCTTCTGCCTAGCATTGACTTGCGTCCCTTCTAGTTCCATAGGATCCGTTCCAACGGGGTGCGCAATAAACATAGTGGTTTTGGTGCAAAGCTGTGAGAAAAGGAATGGTTTTGAAAGAAAGTCAGGTTTCCGCGTCCTCGATGCCCTTGTCGGTGATCTTGAACACGGCCTCCGACTCTGGTAAACCGGGCGCGTCGATCACCTTGGCCACGCGCGTGTCGCCCTTGCCCTTCCGGAGGTAGACCCGGTACGTGCTGCCGTGCGCGATGATGTTCCCGCCAGCGGGCACGATGGGATTGCCGAAGAACACGTCTGGTTTGGCCTGAACCTGGTTCGTGACGATAGCGGCTATCATGTACGTGTCGCAGAGCTGCATGATCTGGTGGAGGTGCATGTTGAGGAGCTGCTGGCGCGGGCCGAGCGAGCCGAGCCCGAAGTACTCGCCGCGGAAGTGGCTGATCAGCGAATCGATCACGACGAGCTTGACGTTCTGGGTCTCGATGATCTTCCGTGCCTGCCGCATGATGTTGATCTGGTGCTCACTGTTGTATGCTCGCGCGTATATCACGTTCTTGAGGGCCTCCTTCACGTCCATACCCTTGGCCATTGCCATCTTGGCGAGCCGCTCCGGGCGGAACGTCCCCTCGCTGTCCACGTAGAGGGCCCTCCCGCCGAGGCCGCCCTGGTCCACCGGGAGCTGCACATTGATGCAGCACTGGTGGGCGATCTGGGTCTTGCCCGTGCGGAACTCGCCGACAAGTTCCGTGATGGCCCCCGTCTCGACGCCCCCGCCGAGCATCTCGTTCAGCGCGTTGCTGCTCATCACGATGCGACCGAGGTTCTTGCGCTTTTCGAACACGACGTCGGCCGTCGTGAACTCCATCTTGCACAGCTCCTGGGCCGCCTTCACGATCTTCTCCGCGGTCTTGTCGCCGATGCCGCTCTCTTGCATGAGCGTCCTGGGTGGCAGCGTCGCGATGGCTCGGATGTTCTTGAACCCGCTGTCGATGAGCTTCTTCGCCACGCTCGGGCCGACGCCAGGGATGTCCTTCACCGTGAGGCCGTCGACGTCCACGTGACCGCCACTTGCCTCGATGGTCGCCGTGACGTCGATGTCCACGTCGTCCTCCTCGTTCTCGGCGACCTCATCGCCCATCGCCTCTCCCTTCATGGCCTCCTCGAACGCCTTGTCGATCTCCTCGCTGTCGGTGGTCTCCCCGAACTTCGCTTCTTCCGGATCGCCCACCTGCTCCGCTTCGGCTTTCGCCCCACTGTTCTTCGATTTCACGCTTTTCTTTGCCATCGGATTCACGCGTCGTGATTTCTGCTGTTTTTAAATAGCTAGTCGAGATACGATTTATTATCTGTTCGTTATTTACCAAGTAATGCCGTGGCGACCGATTTAACCACCCGCGGTGCACCGAATTTCTGAAAGAGGCGATGGATCACGAGCGATTGCACCCGACGGAAAATCCTATGGTGCATCACGTCTTCGGGCGACAAGCTCCGCGAGACCGTGGGCCTCATGGCCGGCGTGCTATCGTGGAACGCGTGGGACATCGACGTCGCTCTTTCCCGGGAGGCCCCCTTCGTGCTGAAGTACTATGGCTGCTGGAAAGACGTCAAGGAGCGGTTTTCGACCGTGATGGAGGAGAAGGGGCCCAACGCGCCGTTCCTGGGCGGCCCGATCCAGCGGGGAAGGTACGCCTTCATCCTCGTCGCTCCCGTGACCGCCAACACGATGGCCAAGATCGCTTGCGGCATCGCCGACTCCCTCGTGAGTAACTGCGTCTCCCTCGGGTTGAAAGCGCGCGTCCCCGTCTACCTGCTCCCTACCGACCAGGGCAGCGAGGTGGTGACCGTGCTGCGCGACGGGTCCACGCTCAAGCTCTACCCGCGCAAGGTCGACCTCGACAACCTCGAGAAGGTGCGCGCCACGGACGACGTGACGGTGTTCAAGGACATCGACGAGATGGCCGCGGCACTCGCGAGGCTCCGCGGCCCTTGAATCCCCGCGGCTCATGAATCACCCTCGCGGAACAGCGTGGAATCGTCCATGTCCCACCATTGGCGGCAGAACGGGCACATCCACTTGCCGGCCTCCTTGCGAACCTGTCGCTTGATGCAAGGAGGGCAGAAGAGCGCGTCGCACGAGAAGCAGTACAGCGAATTGGCCAGGTCGTCATCACTCGGTACCTTGTTGCATGTCTTGCACGGCTTGGGTTTCATGGCTCGTCATCCGCTCGCGGTTTGCCGGTTACTACTTCGACACCTGGATAAATAAGGCATCAGCTGTGGCGCGCGATCAGGTCTTGCCTCAGCGTGAACAACTGGCTCGACATGCCCACGTTGTACACGTGCGGGTTGAGGAAGCGCCGGCTCTCCGGGAGCAAACGGGCGAGCTGTTCCTTGCACCGTTCCTTGCCCTTTTCGATGCCCGTGTCATCCTTCCCCGCGACCCGGCGCCCCATGGCGATTAATGGCTTGAGAAGCGCCTCGCAAGTCGTGCCCGCATCGATTACGAAACTCTTGCCCGCCCCAAGCGGGAAGTAGGCCGTGTCACCAGGCACTGGCTCGGGATCGTCGCGGATGGCCATCACGTCAGCGGCGAGCGACGACGACTTCTTGTCCGAGAACCGGTAGACTGCCTTGACCCCGGGGTCGATGATCTTCGCCACGTTCTCGCTCACCTTGATGCACGGCTTCCCATCGACGGCGACGAGCTTGTAGACGCCACCGAGCGCCGCTTGCTCCCCGCCCGTGATGAGCTTCGTCCCGACCCCGTACGTGATGTGCTCGACCACCTCCTTCCGCAGCTTGATCTCGGCCGCGCCGGGGGCCCCGAGCGGCGCCTCGATCTGCCGCGTGATGCTCTCGATGAGGATCTCGTCGAGGTCGTTGGATAACACGATCGTGATGCCAGGAAAGCCGGCCTCTTTGAAGGCGCGATATGTCTCGACGGATAAATATGCCAGGTCACCCGAATCGATTCGCACGCCCATGAGATCCTTCCCGGCGGCCTTCAATTCCTTGGCCACGGTGATCGCGTTTGGCACGCCCGAACGGAGGACGTTGTACGTGTCGACGAGCAGCAAGCACTTCGACGGGAAGACCTTCGCGTAGGCGCGG
>JAFGBX010000462.1 GCA_016932935.1 Promethearchaeota archaeon
CTTCATCGCTTTCGGCGTCGCGAACGGGTTGTGGGCAGCGTTCCTGCTCTCCATGTTCGGAAACACCTCCGTGTTGATCGTCATCCCGTACAGCTACATCGTGTTCCAGCTCGCCATCATCGCCCAGGGCGTGCAGCCCATCTGGTATCCACTCGTGCTCGGGGTCATCTCTGGCTTGGGGGCGGGTGTCGGGGAGGTCACGTCCTACATCGTGGGGCGGCTGTTCAGGAGATCAGAGAAGCTCGTGAGCGGCGACCTGGGCCAGAAGTTCGAGCGCATGCGGAAGACCTTCGAGCAGCACCCGAAGTCGATCCCGTTCTTCATCTTCCTCTTCGCCGCGACCCCGCTGCCAGACGACGTGATACTCGTCCCGTTCGGCGTGATGAAGTACAGTTACTGGAAAACGATCCTGCCATGTATGGCTGGAAAAATGGTTCTCTGCATATTATTGGCCTACCTGGGCTTCGTCCTCGGCAACGATATCGTCAACACGCCGCTCAAGTTCCTGAAGCCGAGCGAGACGTCGAACCCGGGCGACGACATGGTCAGCCTCATCCCGTTGTTCGCGATAGTGTGGGTCATGATCCGCATCGACTTCCAGAAGGTGCTGGAGTCCTTCCAGAAGCTGCGCGCGAGGCGTGGCGTGAAGCCAGCCCGCGCCGGCGACCCTTGCCCGAAGTGCGGCGCCCCCATGGTCGAGACGGTCGTCACCGAGAAGGCCACGGGGAAGCGCAAGAAGCGGGTCGCTTGCGGGACTTGCGACGCCATCGTGTAGGGGGACGAGCGAGGGCGCTGCCTTCCTTCTCTCGTCTTGAGGGCGATCGTCGTTCATTCGTCCATGATTCAGTCCGGCGCGTCACGGCCTCCCCTCGGGCCCGCTCGCTGCCGCCCGGGGCCTGGCCGGCAGCCCCTTGAGGAACGGCAGGGACGCCAGGGCGAGCAGCGGCGCGACGACGAACGCGACCGCGTAGACGTCGAGCGGCGCCATCCCGATCCCGAGCAGCTCGTCGGTGACGAACGCGAGGACGGCGAGGCCGATGGCGGATCCCGCGTTCATGAAGCTCGTGAAGATGGAGAAGTGCGTGGACGTCGCCGCTGGGTTCTCCTGCGTGATGCCGGCGACGAAGGCCATCGTCATCGTGCTCATGCTGCCGAGCGCCAGGCCAACGAGGACAGAGACAAGCAGCGCGCTGGGGAGATCGCTCGCGATGAACGGCGCCAGCGGCACGACGACGAGCGTGATGGCG
Organism: Promethearchaeota archaeon; assembly: GCA_016932935.1. Taxonomy (GTDB): domain Archaea; phylum Asgardarchaeota; class Lokiarchaeia; order Sigyniarchaeales; family Sigyniarchaeaceae; genus Sigyniarchaeum. The sequence goes on from JAFGBX010000462.1 coordinate 1,248, forward strand.
ACCGCCACCACGAAGATCCGCTTGCGGTCGTGCTTGTCCGCCAGCTTGCCTGCGACCACGGAGGACACGATGATGCCCGCCGCGGCGCAGAGCTGGAAGGCCAACACGTACAGCGTGAGGTTCTCGTCCAGCAGCAGCGTCAAGCCCGTGCTGCCGGTGCCCAGGATGCCGAGCTTGACGAGCAGCAGCAGGGCGAGCATCGTCGAGACCGCGTTCTGCGGCAGGTGCGTCGCCAGCGAGAAGAAGTACCCGTTCCAGTACCGCTTCTCCTTCAGGAGCCGCTTCAGCGCGCCGAGGTCGAACCGCTTCGTGACCCGCGCCGGTTCCTTGACGGCCCATATCACGATCCCGCAGAAGATCGACAAGCAGCCGAACACCACGAAGACGGGGACGCCGCTGCCCGCCAGCGACCACAGGAAGATGCCGAGCGTCCCGCCCACGATCCCCCCGATCGAGTAGCAAGCCCACGTCCCGCCCTCCACGCGGCCGAGCATCGCCGCCGGGGTGACGTCCATGACCAGGCCATCGAGGGCCGTGTCGGAGAACGCTGCACCCGTCTCGACGAGCATGCCGAGCAGGATCAAGACCCCCATGGTCAACGACTGGACGAAGGGCAGCACGGCGATGAACGACAGCCAGGAGGCGCCGCACAAGATGATGAAGGCCGAGACGTACGGGCGCCGGCGCCCCAGGCGCCCGATGGGGAACCTGTCGGATATTGCCCCCCAGATGATCTTGATCGTGAACGGGATCGTGACGAACGCCGCGAGGGCGAGCACGAAGGACTCGTCGATCCCCGGCAGCTCGGACTGGATGAGGAAGACGGGCACGAAGACGGTGAGCAGCCCGTTGTTGCTGCCCTCGACGATGTAGTAGAACAAGAACATGCTGAAGTAGGCCTTGTTGAACTGCGCCCTTTCTTGCAAGCCGCCGTTCCCGCCGCCACGTGCCGGCTCGTGGCCGCCTGCCGTCGATTCGGTCTCGCTCGCCATGTGCCTTCGCCTGATTGCCCGTGCGCTGATCGATCCAACCAGCCCGGGTTTCTTGAAGCTATCCGGAAGGGCGTGCCGGGGGCCGAGGCCGGTGCGTATCCACCGCCCGCGTTATGGGGATCGCCGGGCATGAACCACGGTGGCATGAGCAAGTGGCATCCAAGGCTTATCTGTCGCGGGGCCGACCAGTGACCCATGTCTTTTCCGTTCCGATCGACCGAGCCCGCAAAGGGGCGGTATTCCGGCGCCGACCGGGATCCTGCGGCCGAGATCGCCTACGACGAGGGCGACGGCGACGTGCCTTACAAGGAGCACTCCAAGATGCTCGACGACCCCCCCGCGGTCGAGAGGTTCGACATTTGCTGGGACGACCGCATCACGCGGCAGAAGGCGTTGTACGAGGAATGCGGCATCCACCTCTGGGCCATCGCCCAGTCCCACATCGACATCGCCTGGCTCTGGCGGCTCTACCAGACCGTCAACAAGGCCAAGATCACGCAAGGCAAGGCGGCCTACCACGTGCTCGCCCACCCCGAGTTCAAGTACACGTTCTCGCAGCCCGTGATGCTGGAATGGCTCGAGAAAGTGCACCCGGAGACCTTCGAGCGGGTCAAGAAGGCCGTGGCGACCGGGCGGTTCGACTTGCAGGGCGGCGACTACGTCGAGGCCGACGCGAAGATGCCGTCCGGCGAGAGCATGTGCCGCCAGCGGCTGCTCGGCCAGCGGTACTACATCGACAAGTTCGGCAAGGCCGCCGAGGTCGGCTGGCTGCCCGACAGCTTCGGCTACAGCAACAACATCCCCCAGTTCCTCGTTAAATCGGGGTGCAAATACTTCTACACGCAGAAGATCTCCGGGAACTGGCCGCCCGAGGCGTTCCCCTTCATCCACTTCCGGTGGCGCGCCCCCGACGGTTCAGAGGTCATCTGCTATTCGAACAACTTCCAGTTCCGCCCCATCGTTCGGTGGCAGGTGTTCGGCAGGTACCGGCGGCTGTGCAAGCCAGGCGCGACATTGACGTGCGATTACGCCCACCCGGATCCCGCGTCCGACCCGGCGCTCGGCGATCCCTACCCGGAAGTCGGCATCATGTTCGGCACCGGCGACGGCGGCCACGGCCCCACGTGCGAGGAGGTGCACCGCATGCGCCATTACGTGAAGACGGGCAGGGTGGAGGGCTTCCTCACGGCCAAGGAATACTTCCAGATGTACGAGGCCGTGCGCGACCGGCTCCCCACGTGGGACGGCGCGGACCTCTACTACAACCTCCACCGCGGCACGCTCACGACCCAGGGCCTCGTCAAGCGCATGAACCGGTTCTTCGAGTGGCGTCTCGCCGGCCTCGAGTCCTTGCTCGCGGCGAGCGCGTTCTTCGCCAGGCGGGGGGAGCCGGGCATCCACGCGCGGATCGCCAGGGCATGGAAGAAGGTGTTGCTGCTCCAGTTCCACGACATCCTCCCCGGTAGCTCGATCCCCGAGGTCTACGACGACTGTTACGACATCTGGATGGAAAACCTGCAAGAGGTGCTCGAACTCCAGGCGCTGCTACCTGGTTTCGACGAAGAACCCCCGGTCGCCATCGACCAGACCGCGTGTGTCGTCGTCGCCAACCCGTCCGCGTACGGGGGCCGCATCGCCGTGGAAGTGGCGCTCCCCCGGGGCGTAGCGAGCACCGGCCCGTTCTCCGTGTTCGACGCGTCGGGCGCGGGCGCCCCGTGCCAGGTCGTCCCCGCCGAGGGCCTCGACGAGCCGCTGCTCGACCGGCCTGCCCGGGCAGTCGCGTGCATCGACGTCGAGCCGTGGAGCGTCAAGGGATGGCGGGTGCGGTCGGGCACACCGGGCGCGCCGAAGGCGACCGTCGACGAGACCACGGACGCGATAGCCATCACCACGGCTTTCTCTCGCGTCGTGATATCCAAGAAGAGCGGAGCCATCGAGTCGTACGAGGATCTATCCATCGGGAAGGACGTACTCGGGGGGCCTTCCACGATCAGGCTCTACCGCGACTGGGCCTCGGGTGAGCGGGCGTGGAACATCGGCCCGGGGTACAAGGAGTGCCCGTTCGAACCCGGCGAGTTCGCGTTCGTGCAAGCCAGGGTCGTCGAGCGCGGGCCCGTGCGCGCCTCGGTCGAGGTCGAGTACGCCATCCCCGAGTCTGGCTCGAGCATCAAACAGCGAGTCCAGGTTTACCCGGCCATGCCCGGGCTCTTCTTCGAGATCGCGATCGACTGGCGTCAGGAGGAGGCCATCGCCAAGCAGCACATCCCCCTCGCGACTGGCCACGACAGGGTCGTCGCGGAGGGGCCTTACACGACGGAGGCCTACGTGGCTGACCCGGCCAAGCGGTCGCACCTCGACGCGCAGCGGTGGGAGTGCTGCATGCAGACGTGGATCGCCTGCACGACCCCCGACGATTCGTGGGGCGTGGCCATCGCGAACGACGGCAAGTACGGCTTCGACGTCGATAATGGGACGATCGGCCTCACGCTCGTCCGCGGGCCCGACTACCCCGGGGCGGGCGGGTACGCGGCGCAGGAACGGAAGGGCCGCGCGGACGGCGGCCCGCCCACGCACACGGACCAGGAGAAGCACCTCGTCAGGTACGCTGTCTGGCCGTTCGCGGGGCCGTGGCGCACGGCCGGGTTCCAGAAGCGTGCCCACCAGTACAACTCCCCGGCGATCTGCCGGTTCCGCCGGGGCGCCGCCGGGAAGCTCCTCGCGGTCGAGGAGTCCATCACGACCGCATCCGCGAACCTGGAGATAGCCGCCATGAAGCGGCCCGAGGACGCGCCCCGCTCGTCGAACGCCATCGTCTTGCGCGTCGTGGAGACCGGTCGCGTGAAAACACGTGGCAAATTATTCCTTTCCCCGGATCTATTGGTCAAGGACATCAAGCTCGTCGATTTAGTGGAGCGCGACTCTCCTGACCGCGCGTTGGACGTCACCCGAAAGGATGGCATCGTCATCGCCTGCAGCTGCGAGTGGAACCCCCACGAGGTGCTCACGTTCAAGGCATCGAGGTGACATTCCTTCCCGATAGCGCCCGCGGCGGCCCGCCGAGCGGGGCATCCCGGCAGCGGAATATATGGTCAGGATGTGAAATATATATGTCCGGGCATCGATATATATCCCAGGGATTTCAGATGGAGACCAGGAAGGTGCAGAAGACCGGGGGTTCGAGCTACATCGTCTCGCTTCCGAAGGCGTGGTGCGAGAGGATGGCCATCAAGGAGCAAGATCGCGTCGGCATCATCACCAGGACGGACGGCACCCTCCTCATCCTGCCGGGCACCGAGCCGCAACGGGACGCGCGCGAGAAGGTCATCGACGTGGACGAGATCGACCGGGGCCCGCTGCTGTTCCGGATGCTCGTCGGCGCCTACATCATGGGCTTCAACCAGGTCACGCTCACGTCGTCGGGCCGCATGGCGCCCGATACGAAGGCCACCGCGAGGCGGTTCATCAACATGGCGATCGGCCTCGAGATCACCGAGGAGACGCCGACCTCGATCACGGTCAAGGACCTGCTCAACCCGGCCGAGATGACCTTCACCGTGTGGGTCGAGAGGATGAGCAGCCTGGTCGCCTCCCGGTTGGAGGATGCATCGAGGGCGCTGGCCGAGCAGGACGCGGCCGCCGCGCGGGACGTCATCGACCGCGACATCGAGGTGAACCGGCTCCACTGGATCCTTTCACGCCAGCACAACCTGCTCGCGCGGAACATCGCCTACTCCGAGCGGCTCGGCGCCGGGGAGAGGCGAAACGCGAACTACTCGCTCATCTCGCGCACGATGGAGCGGATAGGGGACTACGCCGTGCGCATCGCGGAGAACTGCTTGCGCGTCGCCGACAAGGAGTTGGACGAAAAGCTCATGGACTCGATCGCCCAGGCCGGCAAGCTCGCCATCAGCATCTTCAAGCGGAGCGTCGACGCCCTCCAAGGCGGCGACATCGGCGACGCCAACAAGGTCATCGAGTCCGTCCGGGAGCTGATCAAGATGTGCGAGTCGATCGAGACCCGCGTGCTCGACCAAGAGACGGCGGTCGGCGTTGCCTTCGGGTACATCAACGAGGCGATCCGGCGCACGGGCGAGAGCAGCGCCGACCTGTGCGAGTACATCATCAACTTCCTCATCGACCAGTCGCCCGCGAAGGGGAAGTGATAGGCGGGCGGGCCTTGTCACGTTCGGGTGAGGGCCTCGCGCCGCCCGCGATTACCGCTTGTCCGGCGCCAAGGGCACCACGTCCGCGGTCTCCATGTACCACTTGAGCAGGCGATGCCTCAGCTCGTTCACCACGGGCGCCATCGCCGGGTCGTCGATCCGGTTCCGCGACTCGCCGGGGTCGACCTCGAGGTCGTATAGCTCGTCAGCCTCGTAGAGGCGCATGACGTACTTGTACCGGCGGGTGCGGCACATGGCCGCCTTGGTGTGGTACGGGCCTGTGTCGTCCATCTGGAGGGAGACGCGCGGCCAATACGCACCGCGCGGGTCGGTGGAGCTCGCGCTCTCGCGCTCCATGCAATGCGTTTCGCCCGCCAGCCTGCCGCCCTCGCAGAACACGGCGTCCCTGTGGTCGGCCGCGCCCTTGTCGCCGCGGAGGAGGGGCAGCAACGATCTGCCGAACGACCAGTACCCCGGTTCGATGAGCGCGAGGTCGTAGACGGTCGCCGAGAAGTCGACCAGCTCGACCAGGGCGTCGCAGACGTTCGGCTGCCCCGCCGGGCGCCCCGGCTGGCTCGCCACGGGGATGCCGAGCGGGGGCTTGATGATGAACGGGACGCGGCTCAGGCAGTCCTCGAACGTGTTCTGGTTCTTCTCCACGATCCCGTAGTCGCCAGTGAAGTCGCCGTGGTCTGAAAAGAAGAACACGGCCGTTTCATCGTATATCCCCTTTTCCTTGAGTGCTTGCACGACCAGTCCGAACTGGTGATCCACCCGTGCGATCATTCCCAGGTAGACCGCCCGAAGCTCGGCCCAGCGATCCTCCGTCCAGCCCTCGAGGTTCTGCCGCGCCGCGATCCCCTTCAACATGCTGGGCTTCCCCGCCGAGTCCCAATCGGGCGCGGGGAGGCGTGGCGGCACCTTCGAGCGGTCTATCATGGAGAAAAAGGGCTCCTCGACGCGGTACTCGGGGTGTGGGAAGACGAGCGGCAGGTAGATGCACAAGGGGCGCCCGCCGGAGGGATCCCAGTTCTTGATGAAATCGACGGCGCCCAACACGTTCCCCCAGTCGAAGTCCCCGAAGTCGGGCGGGTCCTCCTCATCGCCTTCACCGCCGGCGGGATCCATCCTCGCCAGGTCAGCCCACGACAGCAGGCGCCCCTCCAGGAACGAGTAGTAGGTGTCCGAGCCCGGCTCGCCTCGGTGGTCGGCCATCTGCCAGGACGGTGCCCTGTTCCAGCGGCGCCAGTCGTCGGCCGACGGCTGGAAGCGGACGTCGCAGTACCTCTCCTTTCCCAGGTCATTGTCGGCCCAGTGCTGGCCGGGCGTGAGGTCGTTCTTCCCGCCCCACCAGACGAAGTAGCCCTCGTCCTTGAGTGTTCTAAGGAGTACGGGCTCGTCCGGCTGCATCATGTGGTACATGGTCCGATGCCCTCGGACGTGGGGATACCAGCCGCTCATGAA
>JAFGBX010000060.1 GCA_016932935.1 Promethearchaeota archaeon
ACCGCGAGGCCACCACGGCGTCGCTCGCGTCGTACCGGGCGCAGGTGGCGGGCGACGTGGTCACGGTCCAGGTGACCGGGGTCGCCGAGGGGTTCGCAGAGGAACTCAAGCACACGTGCAACGGCCCCGTGATCGAGGAGATTCGGTCGGAGCGGTACAAGGTCTACTCGACGGGCGACGCGAGGGACTTGATGGTTCGGATCTACGCAGCGCACGGCCCGAACATCTACAAGATATCGATCTCACAGCCGGGGCTCGAGGACTACCTCCAATTCACGCAACTGCAGCGATAAACAGAACATGTCTTGATGCACATGATACAGAACCTATTCGTGAGCACTGAACTGGGCGAACTGGTCTACGCCAAGAACGTGGCAGACAACCGTATGGACGTCGACGAGAACATCCTGATCGGGTTCCTCACTGCCATCGACAACTTCAGCAAGGAGGCGTTCAAGACCTACATCAAGCTGCTCGACATCGACAACCGGCGGAAGCTCGTCATCCATTACCAGCAGAAGGAGCACCTGATCGTTGCCGCCATCGTCGACGGCCGCGACGACGTCGGCCTCGTCCAGTCGATATTGAAGAACCTCGCCATGGGCTTGGTCACGGAGTACGGCAACAAGATCGACCCGGAGGGCGTCGACAAGGCCCTGGTCGACCGGGAGCTCGGCCGGATCCTCAAGGGGAAGGCGGCGACCCGGAACCCGAAGATCTCCCTCCTGGCGCTCCTCCTCTCGATCGGGTTCGCGTACCCACTCGTGTGGGGCGGGGTGTTCGCTAGCTTCCTCATCTCGACCAGTGTCCTAACCCAAGTGATGAGCAGCTCGTCCGATGCCCTGTTCGTCTTTTTCCTGCCGGGGATGCTCTACGTGGTGCTCATCTACACGTCGATCACGTTCATATTCCCGTCGCTGGTGTCCGGTTTCGTCTCCGGCCAGTTCAAGCACGCCGTGGCGATCGGCGTCATCCTCTGGGCGTTCGTGCTGGTCGTCGGGACGCTGATCAGCAAGTTATTCTTCGACAGCACGTACATCCTCTACATCTTCCTGTCGTACACGCCGGTCGTGTTCATCTTCAATTTCTTCTTCTCCTACGTGGGCGTGCTGATCAGCACGAAGAAGAAGCTCTACAAGTAGGGGACGTCTGAATCGTTCCCTTCTTTCCTTCAGTCGAACTTGGCGCCGCACTTGCGGCACTGCTTCACCTTCGCATAGACAGCGCCCATTCCACCCATACCGAACGAGATCGGCCGCGTCTTGTCCGACACCACGTTGAACGAGGTCCCGCCGCAATTCGGGCACACTGCCCTCGTGCCTTCCCTGGCGGGTTCCTCGTAGCCAGCCGAGCCGTAATCGGGTTCCGCTTCTTGACTCGCGGCGACCGCCGACGGGCGCACCTGCTGGGTCGTCTCCTCCCACGACGTCTGCACGACGCGGCGGGGCTGGACGGGCACCGCTTGCTGCTGCGCCGCCACCTGCGACGGCCGGGTCGGCCTCGCCGCTTGTGCCGGGGCCGGCGCGGCGGTGTCCTGGGCGTCAGTGCCGTAAATCGTCCCGCAGCTCTTGCAAGTGAACTTCTTCGCGTACAAGAACGGCGGGGTGAACGAGAGGGGCCTGCTCTTGTCGTCATCCTCGCGGAAGTTGCTGCTGCCGCATTTCTTGCACACGCGGCCGCCACGCGCATGCGCGGCGGTTTGGACCTCCTCCTGGGCGGGCTCCGGCGCGGGCGCCTGGCGGACCGGGGCGGCCCGCGGTTGCTGGTACGTGGCCCCCGCTGCGGGGCTCTGGCTGAAGTCTTGCTGGGCGACCGCGGAGAACCTGCTCGTGGCCGAGGGCGCCATCACGGGCTTCGCCTCTTGCCACACGCGCCTCTCGATGGGCTGCTGGGCCTGCAGCACGTCGCCGCCCATCGTAGTGACCGGCGCGGTGATGATGTCGCGTTCTGGCACGTTGGCGGCGCTCGTGTCGATCTGGATCTGGGGGCGCGAGCGTGCCTGTGGCCCCTCGTGGATCGGCTCCAGCTCGGGCATGGGCTCGGGCGCAGGGGACGGCACGGGGGCCACCCGTGGTGCCGGCTTGGGGGCGGGTCGAGCCACCGGCTGCGCTGGCGCGGCGACCGCGGGCCTGGCCGATACCTGTGCGGGGGCCGGCGCGGCGCGAGGTTTCGGCGCGGCGACCGCCGGCCTGGCAGCGACCGGCGCGGGGGCCGGCGCGGCGCGTGGTGCAGGCGCGGCGCGTGGTTGCGGCACGGGTTGTGGGGCCGGGGCCGGCTCTTGCTTATGCTGCCTTATCGTGTCGCGCAGGGACTTGGCCTGGTCGAGCGCCTCTGCCATGAGCGGGGACATGTTCAGCGTCCGGGCCTGCCGGGTTATCACGTTCGACGCCTGGTCGGTCGCCTTCAAGTTCCAAACGATCTCCTTGATCTTCCCCTTGCCCTCGACGGGCGGCGCGTCGAAGCCGACTTCGATCTTTATGTCCTCGGGCTTGACGAACTTCGGAAGCTCGGGAAGGGCGGCGAGACGCCGTGCCGGGGCCGCCTGCACGGGCGCGGGGGCCGGCGCGGCGACGGCGGGCCTGGCCGCGAACGCCGCGGGCGCGGGCGCTGCCACCGCGGGACGGGGGGCCGGTGCTGCCACCGCGGGACGGGGGGCGGGGGCTGGCTCGCCGAACGAGAGCATGAGGTCGTCGCGCGCGACGGGGGCCGGCGCGGGTGCGGGCCGGGGGGCCATGGCCGGCTTGGGCGCGGGTGCCGCCGCGGCGATGTCGAAGCT
>JAFGBX010000463.1 GCA_016932935.1 Promethearchaeota archaeon
CACGTGCACCTCGTCGCCGACGAGGATGGGGCCGTTCGGGTCGTTCATCCACTGCGCGGGGCACATCGCGTGGAATATCGGCCGGTTGGGATCCGTGGCTGCCGCTCGACTCGCCGAGTCGACGGCTGCCTGGGCGTCGTGCAAGGTCGGGACACTCATGATGATAATAACCAGACGCTCCGATCCCTTTAAGAGATATCCGGCCTTCCTTCAAGCAGCATGAGCGGGGCCAAGAAGCCGGCGAAATCTGACCGGATCTGCCATGTCGACACGCGCGACCGGCCGTTCTACAAGTTCGAGTTCGGGAACGCGTTCATCCTCTTTATCGAATGCCTCGGGGGCATCATCGCCAGCCTGGCAGCCTTCTGCGTCGTGATGCTGTCGTTACCGACGCCTCGAGACGCCGTCTCGTTCGTCCTAGCGATTGACCTTGCGATCGCGTTCGTGCTCGGCTACGCGTTGACGAAGATGCTGTTCTACGTGCACCGCGTCGCCTCCCTCAAGGGCGGGCTCTATTGCATGCTCGTCTCCGGTATGCATTCTTTCGGCGTCGCGCTCATCTTCACGTGGATCCCGAACGATGTTCCCGGCGGACAATGGTTGGGGATGGGATTCGTCATCGTCGCATGGATCCTCCTTGCGATGCACTACAAGAGACATGGCAAGATCGGGCTGTTCACGGACGGCTTGAAGATCAGATCGAGAGTGTTTCGATACCACGATATCATCGAAGTCAGCTACGGAACGGGCTCCATGATCGAGGACAAGATACCCGCCTCGGGGAGGGGGAAGCCGGTCATCAAGCTCACCCCCATGGAGTTCGAATACGTCGAGAAGGATTTCGGGATCTTCCACGTCTACCTGATCCTCGTGACCGCGGACGCCGTGTACGTTGCCCAGTCCATCAACAAGCAGTCAAACCTGGCGCAGGACACGCGGAACGCCTGGTCGCGGTGCGTGCTCGGGCACGAATAATCGGGCGCGATCCTGGCCCAGAGGCCGTGCATCAACGAGCCTCTGTCCTACAACAAGTGTGGAGCTCACATCACGGACTCGAGTAAACCACGCAACAACGTCCCGATGCGGCCCGCCGAGAACCGCGACCTGAAGCTCAGCGTGTCGCGGTGCTTGTGCTTTTCCTTCCCGCGAAGCCAGCTGTCATACGCCTCTCGCATGCGTGCCCGGATCGATTCCACCTTCGGGAGCCGCCATGAGAACACCTCTTCGCCGACGGTCAGCCCAGGGCTCCAGTCTTGCACGTCAACCAGGTAGGAATTGCCGTCGTCCATGAAGTCCAGGTTCCCCCCGTTCTTGCACGCGATGGCGGGGATGCCGCAAGCCATGGCCTCGGCGAGGGTTTGGCCGTAACCCTCTCCCGCAGTGCAAGACACGTACGCGTCGAGGCCGCGGTAGAAGGCCGAGAGGTCGGGGATACTTGCGGGGATGGGCACCACCCGGCCGTCTCGGGTGCAGCCTCGAACGAGCTTGCCCGTGTCGATGCCCTCGGGATGATCGGCTCGCAGGAGCAGCCGCACCGGCTCCCCGCGGTCGAACTCCTCCTCGAACGCCTGGATCGTGAGTTCGGGAACCTTGCGCGGCACCCATTCGAACACGCTGCCGAACACGAACGTGTCGGCCGTGAAGAGCCGGTTCGAGGGGCCGGCGGGCACGTACCGCTCGGGGATGATGTACGGCACGATGTGGATGTTGTCGGCGCTCCCCATCGCCCGCGAGAACATGTCCTTGCAGAACGCCGACTGCGTGAGGACGAGACGCGCTTGTTGGAGGATGGCCGTCCATTCCGCGGGGATACGGTCGAACTCCCAGACGGACAGATAGCAATCCGCCTCGGGATCCAGCGTCGGCTGGTGGTTGACTACCTTGAATTCGTCGCCTTCGAGGGGAAGCGTCGCCAGGTGCGATTGCAAGGGATCGGCAGGATCGAGGACCTCGAGGGGCGCGATGGACAGGCCCGCCATCCGGGGGAGCAAGGCGTTCACGTACTCCCGCGTCGCCGTCGCGAACCCGCCATGACCGCGGAATCGCCCGATCCAAACGACCCGGCGGCTTGATCGCATCGCCATGCTCCACGACGCCATTATTCACACCGTATACATCGAGAATCTCGGCGTTCAAGCATATATTTTCCGCGCTAGTGCCCCATATCGTTACGGTAGTTTCGGCCAAGATGGAACGGGAGCAAACGCCCGGCGGCCGGGGAAATGGTGGAGGGATTTATTAGTGTGTCTAGTCATAGTTGGCACACTTCCTTGCGGAGATGACCACACGAGAGGAACTCAGACCGCATGATCGACATCGTGCTCGCCGTCCTCGGCCTCGTCGGGGGCATCATTTTCATCGCGGTATGCAGCGACCTCGCCGTCACGCACGCCGCGACGCTTGCATCGCTGTTCGGCGTGTCGAGCCTCGTCATCGGCGTCACGATCGTCTCCGTGGGCACGGACATCCCCGAGATATTCAATTCGATCATCTCGTGCAGCCTCGGCCACGGCGACATCGACGTTGGCGACTCCCTCGGCTCGATTCTGAACCAGATCACGCTCGTGTTCGGCATCCTCGGCATCTACAGGGGGTTCCAGGTCAAGCGAAAGGAGATCTTCATCATCGGCGCGTGCTTGATCATCTCGCTTATCATGATCTATTCCGTGATCGAGAAGGGCTACTTCACCCGCTTGAACGCGATCTTCCTCATCGCCAGCTTCTTGTTCTACACCATCATCACGTGGAACGTCACGAAGAGCGACAAGCTCGAGACAGTCGACTTGATGCTGACCAACGATGCCAACAGCAAGCCTCGGAGGAGCAAGAAGTACCACGCGACGTTCGCCCTCCTCGCCTTCGGCGGCGTGGCGGTCAGCTCGATCATACTCGTGCAGTCGGTCATCACGCTCTCGCAGGCCCTGGGCGCCCCCGAGTACGTCCTCAGCTTCTTCATCCTGTCGGTCGGCACGTCGCTCCCCGAGCTTGCCGTCGACCTCACCGCCTTGCGCAAGAAGCACTACGGGATCGCCATCGGCGACGTGATCGGCAGCTGCATCGTCGACGCGACGATCTCCATGGCCATCGGGCAGGCCTTGTTCCCCCAGGCCGTGGATGCTGCCCGTGCCATCCCCACCCTCTTGTACGCGATCGCTGCCACTTTCGTCGTCGTCATCGTCACGACCGCCAGGGAGAGGGTGGACAAGAAGTCCGGCGTCTTGTTCATCGCGGTCTACGGGCTGTCGTTCTTGCTCCTGTTCATCATCTAGTCGGGCGCGCCGCGCGCCGTCGCAAGACGATCCCCTTATTACCGCCCCCTCCAATGCTTGCTCCATCGGACGAGGTTTCCCGGAACCATGGCCGGCGACGCGGATCGGAACATCCGGCTCCCCAAGAACACGTGGGATCCCAAGTTCCTCAAGTTCCAGTACAGGGGGAAGGCCCGACGCTGCTCCCCGGTCGAGCCCGACCCGGAGTACGCGCACGCGCACGCGTCGTACGCGTATGCTACGGTCGAGGCGCACGAGCCCCTCGACTGGTCGTGGAAGGACGGCAGACTCGCCGTCATCGTCGACAACACGATCGCAAACAACAAACCATGCGACCATGCCTGGTGCTTCAAGATCGCCGTCGTGCAATGAGACTTCATCTTTCCAAGAACACGAGATGTCTATGAAACCAACAACCACCATAACCTTCAAGGCATCTGCCGCACCTCCGGCCGCAACACCGCATCACCTGGGCATGGGCGGCACGAGCCCCGCGGGCAAGACCATCGACCTCACGAGCCAGTACATCACGATCGACGGCAAGCCCGTGCTCCCGGTCTCGGGCGAGATGCACTTCAGCCGCTACCCGCACCAGTTCTGGGAGGAGGAGCTGCTGAAGATGAAGGCGTGCGGTATCACGGTCGTCGCGACGTACATCTTCTGGATCCACCACGAGGAGGTCAAGGACGAGTTCGACTGGACCGGCGACCGCGACCTCCGAAGGTTCGTCCAGCTCTGCGCCGGGCGCAGAGGCGGCGTATCACCGCCGACCCGTCATCCAGCCCGCTGACGTGCTATCGTTGGCCATCGTGAAGCTCGCGAGCGGCGCGAACATGATCGGGTACTACGTTTTCCATGGCGGGACGCACCCTGTCGGCAAGCTATCGACCATGGAGGAGAGCATCGGGCGCCCGAGCATGCTCGTCTACCCGACCTACAGCTACGACTTCCAGGCACCGCTCGGCGAGTTCGGGCAGGTGCGGCGATCCTACCACCTCTACAGGCTCTTGCACCTGTTCCTCGAGGAGTGGGGCGGCCTCCTCGCGCCGGCAGTGCCTGTCCTCCCGAGGTCGCACCCGATGCGCCTCGACGACGCCGATACGCCGAGGGCCGCGGCCCGCATGAAGGACGGCGCTGGCTTCGTGTTCTTCAATAACCACGACCGGTACAACCAACGGATGCACGACATCCCGGGGGTGTCATTCGAGATCGAGTCGGCCGGCGAGGCCATGACGTTCCCCGAGCAGCCGGCCGTGCTGAAGGGAGGCCAGTTCGGCATCCTGCCCTTCAACCTGGACGCGGGCGGCGTGGTGTTTCGCCACGCGACCGCCCAACCAATCACGTCCGTCGGCGGTGACGACGATCGCACGCTCTTTTTCTTCCAGCTGGACGGGATCCCACCCGAGTTCGCGCTCGCCGAGGCGTCGGTCGATTCCATAAGCGTTCCGGATGGCATGGAAGGCAAGATCCAGCGGGCAGGCGGGCGGGTTCTCGTGTCCGGCTTGAAGCCGGGTCGACGCGTCCAGTTCACCGTCAATACCGCTGGAGGCGGCCGGGTGCACGTCGTGCTCCTGCGGGCCGACGACGCGGCGCGCTTCTGGAAGGGCCACGCGTGGGGAGACGACCGCGCCTTCATCTCCTCCTGGAACTTGTACTTCGACAATGGTGACGTCGTGCTGTACGGACAGCCACCCGCGGACGCCGCCTTGCACGCGTTCCCGGCGGGCGGGCTCGTGCCATCAGCCGGGGGCAGGGTGCTCGACCATGGGGCGGACGGCTGCTTCACGAGATTCGCCGTGCCCGCCCCGGATGAGCGAAACCAAGTCGAACTGGAGGCGGTGCCGGAGCGCGGCGAACCCGGAAGCTGGCTCATCGGGATCCCCCAAGACGCCCTGGATGATTGCGTTGACCTCTTCATTGCCATCGACTATGTCGGGAACGCTGCCACGTTGCATATCAATGGCAAGGCCGTGGCAGATGATTTCTACACGGGGATTCCGTGGGTCGTCGGGATCAAGCGATGGGTTCCGGGCATACTCGGCACGCACGTCCGCCTGTCGATCACCCCGCTCGAAAAAGACGACGACATCTACCTCCAGAAGTGGCCCGCCGCCGAGGGCGATGCCAAGTCGATCCGGAAGCTCGCCGGCATCACGGCGTGGAAAGAGTACTCGATCCGCGTCTCCGTGACGTGAGCACTTATCGTGGCGAATGCGATCACATTTGAAGCCGGCGCGGGTTATTTGTTCCGGTCGAGGGAGTCTCCTCGCCCGGATGCGGAAAATCGCCATGGCAGACATCAAGGTGCGGATCGACCCGGCCGTGAAGATAGGCGAGTTCAAGCCGTTCTGGAAGAAGGTTCTCGGGTGCGGAAGCGCGTTCCTGCTCACCAGGAAGGACCTAACCGGCCACGTGGAGATGGCGCGAGACACGATCGGTTTCGAGTACCTGCGCTTCCACGGCATCCTCTCCGACGACGTCGGGCTCGTGCAGTTCGCGGGGAAGGAGGACAAGGAGATCGACCCGGAATGCTTGAACTTCATCAACGTCGACGCTGTCTTCGACACGCTCCTCGACATCGGCATCAAGCCATTCGTCGAGCTCGGGTTCATGCCGAGGTACCTGGCGAGCGGGGACACGCAAGTGTTCAAGTACCCGTCGAACGTCACGCCCCCGGCCAGCTACGAGCTCTGGAAGTCGCTGGTCTCCCAGCTCGTCTCTCATTGGAAGGAGCGCTACGGCATCGACGAGCTGCTCGACTGGTACTTCGAGGTATGGAACGAGCCGAACTTGAAGAACTTCTGGACCGGGACGCAGGCCGAGTACTTCAAGCTGTACGACCACTCCGCGAGGGCAATCAAGGCCGTCGACGTGCGGCTCAAGGTGGGCGGCCCCGCGTCTTCGGACGGCAAATGGATCGCCCCGTTCCTCGATCATTGCCACGCACAAGGCGTGCCCGTCGACTTCGTCAGCACGCACGTCTACCAGTGTGACCAGCCCCTCCATGGCAAGGAGTTCCTCTCGGGGGACTACGCCCGCGACGTCGTGGCGCGCGTCCGGGGCGAGATCGAGGGGAGCCCGTTCCCGGCCGCGGAGCTGCACTTCACCGAGTGGGGCTCCACGACGAACCCCTTCGACCCGCTCCACGACACGTCTAGCCAGGCAGCCTTCATCTGCAAAACGATCGCCTCGGTGAACGGCCTCGTCGACTCGTTCTCCTACTGGACGGTTTCCGACGTGTTCGAGGAGCTCGGCCTTCCCGACAAGGCGTTCCATGGCGGCTTCGGCCTGATCACGATCAACGGCATCCGCAAGCCGTCCTTCAACGCGTATTACTTCTTAGAACAGCTGGGCACCGAGATCTGCGAGCTAAAGCACGATGGCGCCGGCCTGCCGCAAGGCATCGGCTTCCTCGCCACCCGCGCGGTCGGCGAGCTGCGCCTGCTGGCGTGGTACTTCGTGGAACCCCGGACGGATGACCCGCCGGGGGCGATCGACCTGGCCGTGCGCGTGGAGAAGACGGCCGAGTTCCAGGGCAAGGGCCTCGACTTCGCGATCTGGGAGGTGAGCGAGTCGCGTGCCAACGCGTACGAGGCCTGGAATCGGATGGGCTCGCCGCGCTGTCCCACGGTCGAGCAGATCGAAGACCTCAAGCAGCTCGCCGAGGTAGACGAGGAAGAAACTGGGCACGCCGCGGCGACGCAAGACGAGGAGCACCTCACCATCCAGATCCACC
>JAFGBX010000464.1 GCA_016932935.1 Promethearchaeota archaeon
AACGCCGAGGCGGTCGCCGAGGCCGGGCGGGACGCGGGCGAGGACGCCGTCGTGTTCTTCTCGCGATCGGGGAACGCCGGGACGACCCGCCACTCCCCGCTCGTCTGGGCCGGCGACCAGATCATGACGTTCGCGCTGGACATGGGGCTGGCCGCGGCCATCTGCGCCGGCATCTCGGTCGGGTTCGTCGGCGTGGGACAGTTCCACGCGGACATCGCCGGCGAGTTCCGCATGCCCTGGATGAGGCGGACGAAAGACTTGTTCATGCGGGGAACCGAGCACGCCGCGTTCACCCCCGTGATGCGAACCCACGACGCCAAGGGCGCGTCCGGCTGGACGCTGGACACGGACGAGGACACGCTTCGGCATTTCGCCAAGTTCTCGCGGATCCACGCCAGGCTCGCGCCGTACTTGAAGCACGCCATCCAGGAGTACGTCGACGCGGGGCTGCCGGTCATCCGCCACTGCTACTTGCACTACGAGGACGACCCGACCTTCCATGCGACGAAGCCTAGGTCCTTGCAGTACCAGTACTTGCTCGGCCGCGATTTGCTCGTCGCGCCCGTCTATACGAAAAAAACGATGACGCGGAAACTCTACTTGCCGAAGGACGAGTGGATCCACGTCTGGTCCGGCAAGGAGCACGGAGGGGGCTGGGTCGAGGTGCCGGCGCCGCACGGCGAGCCGCCGGTCTTCTACCGGCGAGGATCGGCCTTCGCGAGCACGTTCGCCTCCCTCAAGGAGGAATGACCAGTAAGGGGAAACGACCACCATGGCAAGGGACAATCGTCCAAACATCGTCTTCGTCTTCAGCGACCAGCAGCGCGCCGACACGATGGGCTGCTACGGGCAGGACCTCCCCGTCACGCCCAACCTCGACGCGCTCGCCCGCGAGGGCGTCCTGTTCGAGCACGCGTTCACGCCGCAGCCCGTGTGCGGCCCAGCGAGGTCTTGCCTCCAGACGGGGAAGTACGCGACGGAGACGCGCTGCTTCCGGAACGGCATCGCCCTCGAGCCCGGTTCCGAGACGATCGCGACGCTGCTCTCCCGCGGGGGATACGAGGTCTGTTACGTCGGGAAGTGGCACCTCGCGTCCACGCACAACCGCGCCGCTGACTACGACCTCGAGCCCGACATCGACCTCCGCACGAAAGCCGTCCCGCCCGAGCGCCGCGGCGGGTACGTCGACTACTGGGTGGTTGCCGACGTGCTCGAGGCGACGTCCCACGGCCACGGCGGGGGGTACATGTTCGACAAGGACATGAAGAAGGTCACGTTTGACAAGTACCGGGTCGACGGGGTCACCGATTTCATCGTGGACTGCTTGAATAAGCGGGACGACAGCAAGCCCTTCTTTCTATTTTGCTCGTACATAGAACCGCACCACCAGAACGATCACAAGCGCTACGAGGGGCCCGAGAAGAGCAAGGAGATGTTCAAGGATCACGCCGTGCCCGGCGACCTCGCGGGGACGAGGGGCGACTGGCGCGAGAACTACCCCGACTACCTGGGCTGCTGCTGGAGCATCGACGCCAACTTCGTGCGGATACGGGACGCGCTCGCCGAGAAGGGCATACTAGACAACACGCTCATCATCTACGCGAGCGACCACGGCAGCCACTTCCGGACGCGGAACGACGAGTACAAGCGCTCGTGCCACGACGCGTCCATACGCGTCCCGCTCATCATCAAGGGCCCGGGCTTCGCTGGCGGGATGAGGATCCCCCAGCTCGTGAGCTTGATCGACCTCCCGCCGACGATCCTGACCGCGGCCGGCATCACGCCCCCGTCCTACATGCGCGGGCGGCCGCTCCAGGGGCTCGTCGCTGGCACGGCCAAGGACTGGCCGGACGACGTGTTCGCCCAGATCAGCGAGAGCCAGGTTGGGCGATGCTTGCGCACCGCCAAGTGGAAGTACTCGGTCTCGGCGCCGGGCCTGAACGGCGGCTACAACGCCCGCGCCACGTACTACCTCGAGGAGTTCCTTTACGACCTGGAGGACGACCCGCACGAGCGAACCAATCGGGTCGACGACCCCAGCTTGGAGGGCGTCCGGAAGGGCCTGGCCGGGCGGCTGGCGCGCAGGATGCTCGGGGCCGGGGAGCAAGCACCGATCATCCTCCCGAGGTCGCGGCTGGCCTTGCCCCCCGAGCGGCAAGTCGTCGGGAGGATCTTCGTCGACGACAAGGGCTCGTTGTCCATCGCCACGTTCGCCGTGCAGACGAGCATCGCCAGCCCTATCGACATCCCGTTCGTCGACGTGTTGGAGGAATTCATGGGACTACGGGTCATCGTGACCGCGGGTGACGTCGACCACGTTGGCACGATCCAGGAAAATGGCGGGGAGGCCGTCTTGGTGGATAATGAAGGGCAATCGCGGGGCATGAAGGGATTGCTGTCTCCGATCCTGCCGGCACGCGTGCTGGCCTTGCATCCGCCCCGGTCGGAGGCCGGGGATGCACCGGTGCTCCAGCTCTTCTTCTTCACCGATCATGAGGCGTCGTCCACGCGGTAACCGGGTGGCACGAGCAACTTGCCACATGCTTTTTTTCCCGCCAAGGCTTATAGGGCTCGAATTGAACCGTTCGGAAGGTAAGATCAATGGTA
>JAFGBX010000465.1 GCA_016932935.1 Promethearchaeota archaeon
ACTTCGAGGTCGCCCGCCTTGTCGGCGATGGACACCGCCTCCTCCATCGCCTTCAGGGCCTCGTCGTGCTTGCCGCGCCCCTCCTGTATCGTGCTGATGCTGCTCAAGCACTTGGCCTTGGTCTGGAGGTCGCCGGCTTGCTCCGCGAGGTCGAGGGTGCCGGTCAGCGTTTGCAGGGCGCCCTCCTCGTCCCCCTTGGCCAGCTGGATCTTGCCAATGCCCGCGAGCGCTGTCGCCTTCTCTTGCACCGCGCCGAGTTGATCCGCGTACGCGACGGTGTCCTGGTAATGTTTCAAGGCGGTCTCGTACTCCTTCTTGTCGTCGTAGAACTGGCCCAGGTAGTTCGAGAAGATGGCCAACGCGGCCACGTTCTGGCTCGCCCGGGCGATCTCGATGCCCTTGTTGGCGCACCGGAGCATCGAGTCCTGTTGGTCCCGGTCGCTGTAGATGCGCGTGACCATCGCGTACTTGTAGACGTCGTCGAGCGGCTTGAGGATGCCCGCGAGCCAGGCCGTGAAGTCGGGCCTCGCCGGCGGCTTCATGCCGGAGGGCTTGGCTGGCGGGGCCTCGCCAGCGATGCCCGTCCAGACGCCCCCCTCCGCGAGGTCGATCGCGCTCGCCTTCACGAGGTGCGCCGGCACCTCGCTCTCGGCCTTGAACTGCTCGAGCGTCGGGTTGGGCCTCGAAATGTCGTCTTTCTCGCTCTGAACCCATACGAGTGCCTTGATCCCCGACATCTCCTTCAGAATGGGCATGACGGAAAAGTCGATGCTTTCCGAGTGGCCGAGCACGACGATGTACCTGCCCGCGGTCACCGACTGCAACAAAGCCCGCTTGTGGGGTTCGATGCCCCCGCCGTGCTTGCATTCCGGCCCCGGCACCATGCTCTCGGGGGTCTTCTCTCCCGTGAACACGTTCTGGGGGGAGCCCCTGAGCTTGACCAGCATCGGCATACCTTTGACCGACTCCTTGTCGGCGAAAAGTTCATAGTCCTTCCGGGTGATGGCCACCTTACAAACGTCCTTAGCCTCTTTCCCGTGGAGGAGAACCATGGATCGCTCGATCAAGGAATCGTAATTCGTGGTGATGACGGCATGGCCAGCCTTCGCGGCGCGCGCAAGGAAGGCATGCACGGGGTTCGGGACGGCCGGGAGGTCGAAGTACTCGGCGAGCTTCAGACCCGGGTCGAGCATCGACTTGAACTGCTTGACGATGGTGCCGAGGTCAATGCCCTCGAGCGAGAACACCTCGTTCATCTCGTCGGCGGGCACGAAATACTCGAGCAGGGCCCTTGCAATGTCGCGGATGGGTGGGATGCTACTCGGGGGGTACATGGACACGCCCGCGCACGCGAGGAACGCGTACTTCTCCCCGGCAGGGAAAACGTCGCCCATCCCCTGGAGGAACTTCCGCTTCGCCAGCACCTCGAGGCGTTCACGGAACTCCACGACGTCGGGGTTCACCTCGGCGAGCTGCTTGTAGAAGTCTATCGCATCGCCGAGCACGTCCTTCGTCTCCGCGATCATTGCCGCGCCGAGGAGGGCAAGTGAGAAGCCAGGCTGCTTGTCAATGGCGATCTTGTACAAGGCCAGCGCCGCGTCGAGGTCCTGCCTCGACTCGTTCGCGATGCCGAGGATCACAGCGGTATCCGGATCCCCCGGCTTGACCTTGACGACCATAGTGTAGGAATTCGTGTACTCAACGGGCGCGGGGACTTTGATCGCCTTCTGCCGCGCGTCGAGCGCGGCGGCGATGTCATTCTTCCTCGAGAGCACGACGGCGATGTTCGCCCACGCCTCGTGTTCGGCGCCCTTGAGGTCGATCGCCTTCCGGAATGCCTCCAAGGCCCCGTCCAGGTTGCCCGCGGCCCGCAAGGCGACGCCGAGATTGATCCAGGCCAGGTTGTAGTCGGGCTTCAATCCGGTTGCCTTGTTGCATGCCTCGACGGCCTTTTCGGTGTCTTCCTTGACCATCCAGAGCCAGCCGAGGTTGACCCATCCCTTGTAGAAGCCCGGCTGGAGCGAGACGGCCTTCTCGCACGCTGCGACGGCCTCGTCGAGTTTTTCCTTCCCCTTCATGCCGAGCGCGATCGCCATGTTGTACCAGGCCAGGTGGTGCTTGGGGTTCGCGTCAGTGGCCCTTGTGAAGGCCTGGATCGCCTCGTCCCACCTCTTCTGCTCGATCGCGGCGATGCCGGCCTCCAAGTCTTCCTGGATGTCACCCAATTTGCACTTCACCTGGCTGGATAGCGTGACTGACGAGCCGTGCCTTGTGTAGACTGCGGTTTTGGTGAAAATAAACCTATCCCGCGCGCCCGATGAGAAGACGGCATGCACGGGGTGGCGGTGCGTTACGAGGGGAGGCGAGAAAGGGAAATGGCGGGGATTGGATGGAAGTCATTTCTTGATCCGGTTCCCGCACTTCGCGCAGAAAGCCGATCCGAGTGGCATGTTGGCGCCGCAATTGGGACAGAAGTTCCGGGTCTCCTTCTGCGTCACCTCGAGCACTTTAGGGCCGAGGTAGTGGAAGAACGTGCCGTCGATCTTCCTCTCGCCCACCTCGTTGCACCGGGTGCACCACACTGAGATCGTGTAGCCGCTGCTCGGGTGGCCGTCGATCCGCCTCGTCTTCAAGCTCGCGTTCCCGCAGCTGGTGCACAAGAACATGTGGTCGAACACGACCCCGATCCAGTTCGTGACCGCCTCCTTGTCGCCCGGCAGGCTGAACTGGTATGATTTCTTGCAGATGGGGCACTTGCCCAACGCCTTGACCTTGTTTTCTTTTTTGTTGTCTTCCAACTCGACTGGAATGAGGGTTCCATTGCACTTTTTGTTCCCACAAGCGAACTGGCGCGACCAGAAATCACTCATTAAAAATCCCTCATTAACGTCATTCTTAATTATCAGAAAGATATCCTAAAGATATAAAACTTTGGAACATCGAGATGGATGGCCGTAGTGTCTCTGATCAGGCGCTAATTGCTACTATATCTGTGTTGAATCAGATTGTAGTATCTGGTATCCCAATTGATTCGATTGGCACGATGAAGACGACGAAAGTCGATGCCACTGAGGATTTCATATTGAATGTGTATTTCGAGAACGGTCCTAGCATTCAGTTTAAAGTTACAAAGATTCAAGGAAGATATCGTACTATCTTTGGCCCTATACCGACTGAAGGTCGCCTTTCGCGCATAGGAAGGTACGAAAGACGCATGCTCTTTACAGAATCAATGCTTTGCACGCATCAGAGACGACTTGGCTTATCCACATTCTTTTCATTAATAGTGGATCAATCGATGGGAACACGTCGAGCTGTCCGTTTCGATGAATGGCTAATACACAATATACTGGGTATTCCTTACGATTCACCTTTGATGCATATCCAAAATAATGATATCCCAAATCAAGCTTATTGGGATATGCTTGCAGACGCATATCGAGTGATTGGCGTTCAAACTACAGAAGCTACCCGAAGAGCAATACAAGATGATGCCAATGATGCGAGAATAATGCGCTGGTTCTTGCTCTATGCTTCTCAATCTGCCAATAGGTTGCACAATCAGAACGGTGAGGCCGTCTGCCTTCATCGATGGGTTGCAGCAAATGTCGATGAGGAAGTACTTGGAAAAACGAGCGACGAAATTCTTGCAATGAACTCAGCACAATTTGCCGACTTTCTTGAAGATAGATTAGAATCTGATGGAGCTGGTGGATTTCTAAACGATGATGCGTTCTGGTGGTTGTGGGGATTTGGTTATGATGTTGGTGAGAATGGAGGTTATGGCGGATTGTGAATGATTTCAAGGTTTCATAATATTCTCTATTCTTTAGAATTTCGTAGAGATAGAAAGATTCCGGCCTCCAGGTCTATCCCTTCTTGCCTTGCACCCTCCCTGCCTTGATCGCGTCGCCGCAGGCGTTGCAAAACACAGCGCCCGGCGGCACCCTGTTCCCACACTTGCCGCAGACGACCTCTTGGCCGCACTCGTTGCAGAACCGGGCCTTCGGCTGCATGGACGCCCCGCAAGTGGGGCAGTTCACCATGTCCGCCTTGGCGACGACCGAGACGCTCTTGCTGGCGTCCCCGTTCTTGACCGGATCTCCACACGACGGGCAGAACTTCGCGTTGGTGAGCACGGCGTGGCAGTTCGTGCAGTAGAGCTCGCGGCCGCACCTGGGACAATGCTGGTTTCGCTCGTCGGCGATGTGGTCGCCGCATGTCGGGCACAACACCAGCGTCCTCCCCGCCGACGGCAGGCAGTTCTCTACGAGGTCGAACAGGGAGCCGTCGACGTAGCGCTCGTTGTCTTGATTGCATTCGAGGCAATCGAGCCTGATCTTGTAGCCCGTGTCGGCATCCCCGATCCGCTTGACCGTCTTGAGCGAGGGGTACCCGCATTCGGTGCACCTCACGAAAGTCTTCTGCAGAAAGGATTTCCAGCCCGCAGCTTCGTTCTTCGGGAGCAAAATCTCGTAAGCTTTCTTGCACTCCGGGCACTTTCCAAAGGCCTTGACCGCGTTTTCCTTCTTGCTGTCGATGAGCTTGTATGGCACGAGCGTACCCTTGCAGCCTCGTTTGTTCGCGCACGCAAAACTGCTCTCGTAGGACATGGGTGATCGCATCAAGTCTAGTTTGGTCAGGTTCCCTATAGTGGTATTCGCGCTCCGAGGATTAAAAATCGTTATACCATTGTCAGCCCTATCATGGACACGGGCGAAGTCAAGATCGTCGTGTTCGACGTGGAT
>JAFGBX010000466.1 GCA_016932935.1 Promethearchaeota archaeon
TCCCCGCCTTGAGCCGGGCGAGCAGCGTGGACAGCAGAGCCGTCCCGATCCCCTTGCGTCGCCGGCCCTCGCGCACGGCGAACATGGTCAGCACGGCCGACGAGACCGTGACCACCTTGCCCAGCAAGGAGAGGCGGGCGGATCTGGCGACGGCGAAGAAAGCTGCGACGATCTCCTTCGATGCCTCGTCCCGGGCCACGATGGAATATTCGGGATCGAAGTCCGCGTCGGCCACGGTCGCGCGCTTGAACGTCTCCAGCGGGAACGAGTACAGCCCGGCCCCCGCCTGGGCCTCGAAGAAGGCGTGCAACTCCTCGACGTTCCCCTCGCTGAACGGTTCGATGGCGAGTCCGCCGGGCACGTCGAGCACGCGACCCCCCCCCTATGATTCCTCGCCGCTGCTCTTGAAGAGGGCGCCGATGTCCATTCGTTCCCGCTCGCCGCGCTTCTTGAACGAGATCGAGCTCTTGATGCCGAGCAGCTCGCGCTCGATCTGCTGGATGTCTACGAGCCAGATGTCGCCACGCGGGACGCGCCCCGACCGGATGTTGGCCACGAGCAGGTCAATCTTAAACAGTACCTCGGGCGGGAACAGCAAGCCCTTGATACGCGCGTGCAGCTGCGGGTTCGACTCCTTCATGGCCTTGAAGTACGCGTACGCGTCGGGTGCCATCAAGAACTGCATGCAGAACTCGATCTTCTGATCCAGGATCGCCTCGGCGTTCTGGCTCAGCTCCTGGCGCAGCTTCTCGTCCTTCTGCCTGGCCATCAGCTCGGCCATCTTCTTCCGGCGCAGGGCGGCCAGCTCGTCGTCGTCTTCAGCCGTCATTCTGTATCACCGACACGTGGTCTAATGCGACAAGCAATATCAAGCCCTAGAGCTGGTGTAATGCTTGAAGGATGATCTTCAGCACGTCGTGGGCATCCTGGAGGGTCACGGGAATCGACTTCGCATAAAGGAAGGTCTTGATCTCGCGGGCAAGGGGTTCCTCCCGGACGAGCGGGGTTACCACGTGTTCGATCGTGCGGGCGGTCGGCCCCTTGAGGTCCTCGCCCCAGATCTTCTTCGTCACCCCGCTGATGAAGTCGGCCTCGAGCGTGGCGTCGGTTCCCGCCACCTTCAGCTTCCGGTACTTCGCCGGGGTGATCCAGTTGGCACTGATGCAAGTGACCATCTTGTTGAACTTCAACAGGACGAAGATGGCGTCCTCGTACCGGCTCGATGGACTCAAGTATCTCAGCACGCTCGACACCTCGACCACGCTCGCGTCGCCCGTGGCAGCTTTTGCTATCTCCCGATGCAGGTACACGTCGTGCACGCCGAGGTCAACCATCACGCCGACGGGCCAGTTGCGCTTGGGAAAGAGGCCGATCCGCGTCGAGTCGACGGTCATGATCTCGCCGATGGTCTTGACTTCCTTGAGGACGTCGTCCATGACGGGGTTGAAGATCTCCAGGAACCCGGGCATGATCCGGACGGAGTCCTTGTACTCGAAGAGCGGATCCAGGTCGGATAGCTTCAGCCCGCACGGCTTCTCGATGAGGAGGTCGCAGCCCTTCCTGGCACACTCCAAGCCAATACCCGGGATCGCCTGGGGAGGCGTCACGATGCTCACGGCATCGATCTTCTCGGCGTCGAGCATCGCCTTCACGTCCGTGTAGGCACGGGCATCGTACTGCCTGGCGACGTCCTCCGCGACCTTCTTGTCCGCATCGCACACGGCGACGAGCTCCGAAGCGGCGACGAAGTTCCGCACGTGCGCCCGGCCGAACCAGCCACAGCCCACGACGGCGGTCCGTTTCTTGCCTTCCATAAAGAATCCCTCGCAATCGATGGATCTCCCGCGGCACGTCGTCTTGGCAACAATCGCCGCGCGCTTTCACGCCAGGGAGGCGTTGCGTTTAAGAGTTAACGGGTATTTTAGTGGTTATCGTCTCGTCCCATCAAGACCATTTGCGAGGACCGCCAATGCAGTTCCCCAGCGACGAACAGGACCTGATCTCGGCGCAGGAGTGGAGCCTCGAGAGCATCTCCAGGGTGCTGGACCTCGCGGCCGACATGAAGGCCAACCCGCGGGGGTACTACGACGCCCTCGACCACAAGTCGATATGCTTGTACTTCTTCAACCCGTCCTTGCGGACGCGGAACTCGTTCGAGGTCGGCATCAACCAGCTGGGCGGGCACGGGGTGTTCGTGGACTCGAAGACGTCGTGGCTGGGGCAGGATTCCGAGAGCGTGAAGGACACCGCGTCCGTCCTGTCGAGGTACTTCGAACTGATCGCGGTTCGCATGTTCCCGAACGTGGTCGACTGGGTGCCGGAGAGATCCAACGCGCTGCTGCGGGAGTTCGCCAGGTGGTCGCGCGTGCCCGTGATCAACCTCGAGGACGATATGTTCCACCCGTGCCAGGCCCTCGCCGACGCGTTCACGATGAAGGAGGTCGCGGGGAGGTTCAAGGGCAAGAGGGTCGCCGTTACGTGGGCATACCACCCGAAGCCGCTTCCCATGGCCGTGCCGAACTCGGTGCTCTTGCTCGCGACCCGTCTCGGCATGGACGTGACGCTCGCCCGCCCGGAGGATGGTTTCGACCTGCCCGACGGGATTATGGCGACGGCCAGGGCGAACGCCAAGCAATCGGGCGGCAAGCTGACCATCGCGACGGAGATGAAGGACGGCTGCGACGGCGCCGACTTCGTGTACGTGAAGTCATGGGGATCCAAGGCCTTCTACGGCGACGCGCGGGGCGAGAAAAAGCTGCGCATGAAGTATCGGGGCGAGGACGGCACCTTGTGGATGCTGACGCCCGACAAGATGGCGGTGGCAAAACCGGACGCCAAGTTCATGCATTGCCTCCCCGTCCGGCGAAACATAGAGGTCGCCGACGCGGTCATCGACGACGAACGGCGGTCGATCGTCTACGACGAGGCGGAGAACCGGTTGCACGTGCAGAAGGCCGTCATGAAGGTCCTGGCCGGAGAAGGCACCAAGAAGGCGGCGTGAACCGTGCCGTTAGTGCTGCGGCTCATGCTTCCCTGCTGCTGAAGAAGATCTTGACCAGCTTGCCCCCCGGCACGTCCTCGTCCTGCACGTTCTCGGGCTGGAAGTCGTACGGGCGGGTAAAGAACTCCTGGATGATGGGGCCGAGCAACCGCAGGCCCGTGATGATGAGCTGGTTCATTACCACTAACGGCTTGACGGATTGGACCTTGTACTTGTCGATCACGGCCTCGATGAACCTGACCTCGTCCTCGGTGAACAAGTAGTGGAACTTCGCGTTGAAGTCCACGTCCGAGCGCGTGTTCGGCTCGAGGATCTGGAGCCGCTTCGGGTCGAAGTAGAACATGCCCGAGAACCACGTCTTGAAGACGAGATCCGTGTTGTCCTTGATACACTTGGCGATCTGGTTCGCGTTGTACCCGCCCCACTTTCTCTTGAAGGCGCGGATGAAGGCAGGGTACCCCTTGCGCTTCCGCTTGTACTCGGCGACCATCGCGTTCCTCAAGACGTCACCGAAGGTCTTGAACTGGGT
Organism: Promethearchaeota archaeon; assembly: GCA_016932935.1. GTDB lineage: Archaea > Asgardarchaeota > Lokiarchaeia > Sigyniarchaeales > Sigyniarchaeaceae > Sigyniarchaeum. The sequence goes on from JAFGBX010000466.1 coordinate 3,531, forward strand.
CGTCCTCGCGAGGCGGTCTATCATCGACTTGAACGGGGGGAGCGTCTTCTTGGTCACTTCGGGTGCCTCGCGGTTTGGTCGTACCTTTATTTCGCTCTACGTTAAGCTTGCTTACGCGATCCGATTTATATCAATAGCTGGAAGACGTACATAACACCATTTTTGTCGACCCACCGACCAGCCGCTCGATGCACCATGCCCCGCACCGCGTTGATAATGTCCGACGAGTTCAAGGCATATAACCTCGGCGAACAGCACCCGCTCAAGCCGGAACGCGTCTTGCTCACCTGGGAACTGATAAAGGGCTTGAAGCTCCACGAACACCCGAACTGCGTCGTCATGGAGCCACGGCTGGCGACGGACGAGGAGCTCGGGCTGCTCCACACGAAGGAGTACATCGACTTCGTCAAGCGCGCCGACGCGGCCCTCGACCGGGGCCCGCTGCCCGACGACATGGAGATCGAGGGGATGAGGTACAACCTCGGCCCGGGCGACAACCCCATGTTCCCGAAGATGCACCGCGGCAGTGCCATCGTCGTCGGCGCGACGATCATGGCGATGGAGGCGGTGGCCGACGGCGTGGTCGAGAACGCGTTCCAGGCCGGCGGCGGCTTGCACCATGCCATGGCGAACGGGGCATCCGGCTTCTGCATCTACAACGACCCGGCCATCGCGATCAAGTACATCTTGAAGAAGCACGCCAAAGAAAACCTGCGCATCATGTACATCGACGTCGACGCGCACCACGGCGATGGCGTCCAAGCGGCGTTCTACGACGATGTCGACAACGTGCTGACCGTGTCGTTCCACGAGTCCGGCAAGTTCCTGTTCCCCGGGACGGGCTTCATGGAGGAGCGGGGCACCGGCGCCCACGAGGGCCTCTCCATCAACGTCCCGCTGCTCCCGTACACCTACGACGATCTGTACCTAGACATCTTCGAGGACATCGTGCCCAAGGCCGCGATAGCGTTCCAGCCGGACATCATCATCAGCCAGAACGGCGTGGACACGCACGGCACGGATCCCCTGGCCCAGCTCGGCCTGACCACGAAGGGGCAGCGGGACGTCTTCAAGCAGATCCACAAGATCGCCGTGAAGGCTTGCCACGGCAAGCTCGTCGCGGTCGGCGGGGGCGGCTACAACGTCTCGGTCGTGCCGCGGGCTTGGACGATGCTCTTCGCCGACCTACTCGGCGCCCTCGACACGCTCCCGGAGAAGATCCCCCCGGAGATCCTGTCAAAGCTCAACGAGGGGCGCAAGGCCGACCTCATCCCCGACGCGTTCCTCGACGCGGGGCCGGCCGAGGACATCAAGTGGCGAATAAACGATTTCAAGTTCTTAGATGAATTTGAACTCTATGGCCTCCAATTGCGTTACAAGTTCAACGAGGAGATCCTGCCACTCATCGAAAAGAAGGCGAGGAAGTAGGAACCACGCGGATCATGCCCTTCCGCATGACCTTTATATCTCAGAACGTCTATCATCACTCCGGGGATTGCACCGCCTCCTATTTAGAAAGCCCCAGTGATCGCTGCCATGAACGTGTGTATGAACGCGAGAAGGGCATTGTTTCTTCCGTCGATTCTCATGCTGATTTTGCCAACAGCTATCGCTTGCACGCTCACGCAGCCCGCGTTCCATCCGGTCGATGGCGTCCATGGTGGGATAATCGCCACCTCGTCCGGGGTGAACCCAAAAGCCTCAGACGTGTATGCCATCATCGTCGGCATCTCGGATTATCCGGGCGTCGTGAACGACCTGCAATATTGCGATGACGACGCACGAGATGTCGCCGATCTCGTCGAAAACGTCTTCCACGTCCCTTCTACACACTTCATCGTCCTCCAGGACAGTCAAGCCACAACAGCTGCGATTTCCAGGGCTTTAACGGATTTTGGAGCCGCCATGGACGATGATGATTACTTGTTCTTTTCTTATAGCGGTCACGGAAGTCATAGTGTTTCACCGGGAGATGTTTATACCTGGTCCATAGCATCACCTCATCCTTATGCCAACAACTCTGACCAATTCTGGAGCTACAGCCACCCGGGGGCGGAACTCATGCGCGTGCACTTCACACGTATCGACGTCGAAGCATCCTATGATGCCGTTCTTATCGGTGACGATCACAACAGGAGCGTTCCGTTGGATTATTTTTCCGGCTCGTACACGAACGTCTGGTCAACTTGGATCCCGACGGATTCGATATTCGTGGAGTTGGCCAGCGATAGTACCATCACGGACTGGGGGTTCCAGGTTGACCGGGTCCAAACTGCCACGTTCTCGGCACCGTTTTACATTTACCCGCACGATCCGTTACTCTCAGGAATCACGGGAAGCCAACTCAGTACGCTCTTTGACAAGATCCCCGGCAGGGTGGTCGCGGTGCTCGATTCGTGCTTCAGTGGCGGGATCGCATCGGCGATCGCGGCCGAGGGGCGATATGCCGTCGCGGCCTCGTCGCATAAGGAGATATCCCTCGAGGATCCCTCCACTCAGAACGGCGCGTTCACCTATCAATTCCTCAGGTCATGGACACGGTCGCCGGACGTGGATGACGACGGGGCCGTTTCGTTCGAGGAGGTCTTTCCCTACACCTACGCGAACACGGTCTCCAATACGACCGCGATCGGACAAGCCCACCATCCCGTGGAGGTCGACGGTATCGCGGGCGATGTCGTGTTCGAGCCGAACGTGAAGTTACATGGTGTTCTCGAATCCCCGGGTCACGATCTGGCCGTTAACTTCACGCAGAACGGCATCGGTTGCGCGGATCTCGTCATTGCATACTACGACGCAGCCAACGTGATCTACCACCGTGCATACCAGAACACGAGCATGATCGGCCACCCCGGCTTGAACAGCATCAACGTTACGGCCCCGGCAAGTGGTCTCGTCATCAACGGGTATGCCCTGGCCTTGAACGGTTATTCTCACATGGCAAATGAGAGCGCCAGGTCTTTCCGGCAGGATCCCGGCACGTTTACCACCGCAGACGCGGATGGCGACGGGCTGAGTGATGTGTACGAGTTCGAGCACGCATTGAACCCTTGGTCAGGGGACACGGATGGTGACGGCATCCCCGACGCGCAAGAGATCACCTACGGCACGTCTCCGCTCGTCGAAGACCTCGGCCGGGACTATGATGGCGATTTCATCCCGAATGGTTGGGAGATCAGCCATGGCTTACAACCTGCCGTCCCGTCCCTCACGTCTGACCAAGACGGGGACGGGTTCCCCGACTGGCAGGAATTCAAGTACGGGGCCGACCCGTTAAAGAAAGACACGGACGGTGACGGGCTCAGCGACTTCCAGGAATTCACCATGGACTTCGACTTCTTGGACTGGGACATGGACGGGGATTCGTTCTCCGACGGGGTCGAGTATTACCTCGGAGCAAATCCCACCAACCCGAATGACACGCCCTGGTTCCACATCCTGGCTGCCTGCCTCGTGTTGGTATCGGCACTTATCGTCATCCTGGGAACCAAGGTACAAGGCCGTTCCAAACCCTCCACGACCTCGCGGCCTCGCCCGCCCGCCAAGACCCGCAATTCCTGGATCTACCAGAGGTGGCGCAAGGTCCGGGCGGTCACTTGCATGGATTGCGGCAAGCTCGTGCCGAAATCGGTACCAATTGCCAGGTGCAAGGCCTGTCACATGGATCTCTGCTTTAGATGCTCGTGGAAGCGCCAGGGCGTGTGCCCGTGGTGTTACAGCCATGCCCCATCGAACCTGGTGTGGAAGAACAAGGCCATTAACGCCTTGATGGTGGCATTTCCCCCGATCATCCTGTTCTTGCCCATTCCCGCCCCGGCATTGCTCTTGGTACCAACGAACCCAATCATCTTGCTCTTGATGCTCGCGTATGCATCTACACTCTACGGAATGCTTGGGTTCATGAAGTTCAGGGCGATGAAGGCGTTGATATTCGAAATCCCCGACGAGATCGACCAGCTTGGCAAGGGATACACCAGGAAATACGTCCCAGGTTTATCGGGTTGGACGAAGAGCGCGGCCATCAAGGAAGAAAGCGCGTCTAACCGAACCGCGCCTGCTGCCGCGCCGGAACAAGTGCCGAAATCCGATCCGGGCCGGATAGTCACGCCAGGCTCACTAGTGGGCCAGGATGTTGGAAAGGCGATGGAGCCCCGCGCTCCTGTCGACGGGGAGGGGGCCCCCTCGTCGCGCGTGATGCCCGCTGCTGCTAGCAATCAAGTCGGCCAGGTTGCCGGGGAACCGCTTGAGGAAGATCCTAGCCTTCGTATGTGCGACAAGTGCAAGGTCAAGTTCTGTCGAGCCCCGGGCAAGTTGCAAATCTGCACGGTCTGCGGTTTCATCAACTGGGATTGATGGTACTCGGCGGGGATCGGAGTGCACGCCCCCCGAAAGGCGAGTTAAAGAAGTGAGGAGCCCGTGGATCAGTCACAGAAATCGAGCTTCTTCAAGTCGGCCATGTACTTGGCCTTGTCGGCGATCCCGGCTGAGTGCTGGAACAAGTACCTCTCTTCGATGCGTGACGTGAACAGGCCGAAGCTCCGGCCGTCGTCGTCGAACAAGAGGTTCGCGTCGGAGGCCTCGCCGCAGTTGTTGCATTTCCCGGCGATCTTCGTCGACTTGTAGTCGATCAGCTTGAACTTCGTCGAATCCAGCTCGTACCGCTCGATGTGGATCCTGAACGGCACCACGGCCTCGTCCTTTCCCTTGATGCTCAACTCGGGCGCGGTGAACTCCAAGATCTTGCCACTCTTGCACTTCTTGCATTCTGGGGCCAGGAAATCGGGAAGTCGTATCTTCAGCATCGGGATCACGTTCTTCGGTACTTGATCCAGGGAGCACGATGGGAACCTTAAGCCTTTCGGATCGTGGTCTTGCCGTGCCCGGATTCCGCCGCCGAGCGCTAGCACGCCCACGCGCGGCGCAGCTGCTGCACGAGCAGCGGGATGTACGTGTCGATCCGATCCAGGACCGCCACGTACTCGTCGTACCCGGGGATGAGCACGGGATCCTCCACGTCGTCGATGGTCCCGTTGGCGGCCTCGGACAGCAAGAAGGCCTTGTCGCGGTACCGCCGCGGGACGAGGCCCTCGATGATCTCCCGCGTCGGCGAGATGATGAGGTCGACGGCCTCGAGCTCCTCCTTGTGCTTGCGCATGGAGCGCGGCGAGAACGCGCCGACGCGCCCCGCGCTGACGCCCGTCTCGAGCAACCGCTTGACCGTGAAGGTATGGATGCGCGGGCTGGTCATGAACCCACCGCTCGCGGCGATGACTTTCTTCCCCGGACACGGCTTCGCGTTCATCTCGCGCTCGAACTTCATCTCCATGTACGGGGAGCGGCAGATGTTAGCGCCGCAGACGAACAGCACGCGTACCTCCTCCTTGGCCTCGAGCGACCGGGCGAGGGCATCGAAGGCGTCCTTCCGAGACGGGTCTGGCACGATCCTTACCATGAGCCTTGGTTAAAAAAAGAGGACGGGCGAGAAGGAGGGCGGGGGATGCCCTACATCTTCAGCTTCAGCTTCTCGCGCTCGAGCTCCCGCGCCTCCTCCATCGCGGCCGAATAGAGATCCATCGGGAACCGCCCGTGCAGCGGGCTCACGCGGCAGCCCCATTCCGCGAACTTGTACAGGGGGTAGGCGAGGGTCGATATCGGCTTCTTGACCATGGTCGCCGCCTTCTTGAACTCGGCGAGCGTGTTCTCGTCGTAGAAGCCGAAGAACCCGCACAGGAACGAGTAGAGGTAGAAGAACAGGAAGATCGCAAGGATGAACTCCGCGAGGATGAGCCAGCCCGTGAAGACGAACGTCAACGCCCAGAGGATGACGTAGATGATCGCCGACGAGGCGATGGGTGCCACCCACGAGTTCCAGATGTACAGCTTCGGCTTGCCGACCTTGCGCCTGATCATCGTCCACCCCAGCGACGTCTTGATGATGAGCATCGGGATGTGCGCGTAGAGGATGATCATGATGTCCTTGGTGAACGTGATGAAGATGGCCAGCAGCAGCATCTTCCCGCCTTGCTCGATGATCCAGATGCTCGCCGCCCGTCCGGTGTATCCCGTGCCGTTCAGGGCGCGGTCGCTCAGCCACGTCCACGGCTGCCACAAGCTGTACACGAGCATCAACGGGATGAACCGAGCCGCGCCCTGCCACGCGTCGCCGGCGAGCAGCTCGATGAACTTACCCCCGATCGCCGCGAGCAGGACGGTGATGAAGAAGATGACGAGGTTCGACCACTTCATGCCTTGCGCCAGCGTGAAGTCGAGCAGGTGCTGCTTCTTGTGCGCGTGCGCCTCGGATATCGGCGCCAGGAAGCCCTCCGTGAGGAAGCCGACGAGCGCCGTGACCTGCATGAGCATGTTCGCGTACCCGTAGAGCCCCATCTCCTCGTTGTAGTTCGGGAGGAACGTGCCGAGCAGCCAGACCTGGAACATGAGGGCGATGGGAACCCAGACGTGGCCGATGCATTCCTTGCCGCCGAACAAGAGCGCTTCCTTGAACTCGGCCCGGTTGAAGTCGACGCGGAAGATCGTGCTCACGGAAAACCCGAGCTTCTTGTAGAAGCCCATGAGGATGAAGAAATTGCCCCATTCGGCCACGTACTGCCCCACGCAGTAGCCTATGCCTGACCAGAACGCCTCGCCGTACGGGTGGTCTTGGAAGGAGAACCGGAACACCATGATGAACGCGTACTGGGACAGCAGCATAATGACCATCTGGTAGAGCAGGTTGCCGAGGTTCTGCAGGTCCGTGCGCTGCATGCCCTGGAAGATGTACATGAACACGAGGAAGAAGCCGGGGTACTGGATGAGCGAGTGCAGGATGACCATCCACGACAGGTGGGCGAACGTCGATTCCGGGAACACGACAGAGCCGATCAGCGAGATCGAGATGATCTGGACGACGCCCGACAAGAGCTGCCACCACACGAAGATCTGGATGTAGTGAACGGCCTTCTGGGGCTGCTTGACCCGGTACTGCGCGAAGTACTTGGCGAGTGCGATGGACGTGCCGACGTCGAACGCCATCCAAACGGCCTGGAAGAACTGCTTTATCCAGTCGAACCAGCCGGCCACCTGGGGGAACGGCATGATCCAACGCGGGAAGACCACGCCCGTGAGGATGATCTGGGGGATGCCGAGGATGATCCCGGCGAAGAGGCCGAACAGGAAGCCGCTGATCTGCCTGTGGGTGCCCACTTGCTCCCACGAGTCCGAGAGGTCCGCATGCTCGGGTTGCTCGGCCACCTCGCCCTTGACCTTGGTGATCTCGGCCATCGCCTTCTCGCTCAGCACGATCTGGCTCCGCTTGGAGCGGTGGCGCTGGTAGGCGAAGAGGCTGAACGCGGCGACTCCAAGGCAGCACACGAGGATCCCGATCCACATCGTGTCGCCCGAGTGGGGGACGGGCGAATACGCCCACTTCGCGAAGCTCGGTATCGTGGCGGGGTCGCTGGTGAAGAGGTAGCTCGTCACGAGGAAGATCATATAGTTGAAGTAGGGCCAGAGCTCGACCTGGTAGTTGTTGCCCCCCGGCACCGCCCACGGCGTGAACAGCACCAGCTTGCCGCCGCTCCCCGGGGGATCGAGCTCGAGCAAGAAGGGGATGCTGCTGTCGTTGGCCGCGCTGAGCAGCACGGTCTGGCTCACGTTCAGGCCCGTGATGATGGTGTGGTTGCGGATGGACGGGGCGGACGACCATTGCACGTTGCGCACGATCGGATTTCCCTCATGCCCGGTCGTGTAGTCGATGCCGATCGTGCCGGGCTTCGGGATGTTGCTGCTCGCCAGCGTCGCGGTGACGTTGAGCGAGAGCAGCAGCGCCGCCATGTTAACACTGCCCGGCCCGAAGATTACGAAGATGTCCCCGCCTGTCGTGTAAAAGGATGAAAGGTTCGAGATCTCGTCGGTGCTCAAGCCATAGTTCGAGATCACGACCGCCTTGAAGCCAGTGTCGTTCAAGAAGGTCGCGTTGAACGGGATGTTCTTCGACACGCTGAACTGCGGGTCTAGCCGCAGTGCCTTTTCCACTTGCGAGTCCGCGTCCCCGGAGAGGAACAAGATCCTGGACGGGGTGGCGGACTGGCCCGAGTGTATCGCCCCGTCGGCCGTCCCGCTGGTCTGCGGTTGGCTCGCCGAGACGACGACGCAGACGAGCGAGACCGCCACGACGCCCAGGATCAGCCCCGCGGAGATGCGCTTCCTACGTGAATCGAATTTGCCGGCCATAATGTCGATTCGTGCCGATCACTATAATAGCTTTCATTCGCCGGCGCCCCGCCGCGGCTTTCTCCGACAAGGGGCACGTTCTTGGACGGGCGATGGATGGGGACATCCATGCCCCGCGAGCGCTTCATCCCGACCGTCATCGACCCGGACCTGTGCCACTTGTGCGGCCGCTGCTACAATGCCTGCCGGAACGAGGCGATCGTGATCCAGGGGCGGCACCGCTGGGTCGACTACCGGAAGTGCACGGGCTGCCTCACGTGCACGCACGTGTGCCCCTACAACGCGATCAAGGTCACGAGCACCATCGAAGGGAAGACGACGGGGATCGACATCGACGCTGGCAAGTGTATGGTGGCCTCCGGCTGCCAGGAATGCGTGGATCGCTGCCCGGCCGGGATCTATGCCAAGCGCGGCGAGGTGATCGCCGTGAATGAGGGTGGCATCGAGAACTGCCGTGCTTGCAAGGCGTGCGAGGACGGCTGCCCCGGGCACGCCGTCAAGGTCGTGCAAGCGTGATCATGTTGTTAACGGGTTGCCCGCCGTATTAAGGCGGTGTTTAACATGCCTTATAATTTCACTAATTCGACGCAGCTCCAAGCCATAAAACTTCCTTTTCCCGTGTTATTAACTCGGCATTAGGCTGGCTTATTATGGCCTAATGCTTGGTTTTAATCCCGACGAAATGGAAAGGGGAGTTCCCCCGAGACAGTGAGCCGACCATGGTGATGCCCGACGACCTGGGCGCGACCGCCCCGCAAGACCCGGCCGCGAAGTTCGAGGACTTCCTGCGATTGTTCGAGGATCCCGTCGGGACGTTCGTCTACCTGAACAAGGCCAAGTACATCGTCGCCGACAGCGAGAAGACGAGGTCTCTGGCGGTCGACTTCACGCACTTGATGCGGCACGATCCCCAGCTCGCCAAGGACCTCCACGAGAACCCGACCGAGTACGTCAAGAAGGCGAACCAGGCCGCCGTCAACGTCCTCCACGAGCAGAGCAACGGCGCCATCAAGCTCACGGACGAGTACTTCGTGCGGTTCTCGAACGTGCCGAGCAGCTACTGCCTCAAGCTCCGCAAGATCCGGTCGAACCACATGGAGAAGCTCTTCGCCGTGTCGGGGTCGCTCATCCGTGCCACGAACGTCCGCCCCGAGATCACGACGGCCAGCTTCGAGTGCAAGCTATGCGGCGCCCAGCACGACATCGAGCAGCTCGACGATGAGCTGTCGTACCCCGCCGTCTGCAACATCGGCGGCTGCAAGAACTCGAAGAAGAGCGACTTCCGCCTGATCGGCAAGACCTCACGGTTTATCGACTGGCAGCAGATCCGCATCCAGGAGATGCCCGAGGAGCTCTCCGCCGGCAACGTGCCCCGCTACCTCGACGCCTTGCTGCTCCACGACATCGTCGACACGTTCCGGCCCGGCGACCGGGTCACGCTCGTCGGCACGATCAAGATCGCCCCGATAAAGAAGAACAGCCAGGGGCAGGGCCGCGTGTTCATGCAGCTCATGCACGTGAACAGCATCTATTCTGAAGAGGAGACTCATTCCGAGGAGATCACCGAGGAAGACGAGGAAAAGATCAAGCTCCTCGCCAAGGATCCCTTCATCCACACGAAGATCATCCGCTCGATCTCGCCGGGGCTCTACGGTATGGAGATGGAGAAGCTCGCCACCGCGCTCTCCCTCTTCGGCGGCGTCCACAAGGTGCGTGGCTCGGGGCACAACATGCGCGGCGACATCCACATGCTGCTCATGGGCGACCCGGGCACGGGCAAGAGCCAGCTGATCAAGGCCGCGGCCAAGCTCGCGCCCCGGGCCATCTACACCTCAGGACAGGGGAGTACTGCCGCGGGTTTAACTGCGGCTGTGTTGAGGGACGAGACGACCGGTAACATGGTGCTCGAAGCGGGCGCGCTCGTGCTTGCCGACAACGGGGTGGCTGCGATCGACGAGTTCGATAAAATGAAGACCACGGATCGTGTCGCCATCCACGAAGCGATGGAACAACAATCGATCTCAATAAGTAAGGCCGGGATCGTCGCGAACTTGAACTGTCGCACCACGATCATCGCCGCCGCCAATCCCAAGATGGGGCGGTACGACGACAACCTGACCATCACGGAGAACATCAACTTGCAGCCGACCATCCTGTCCCGGTTCGACCTGATCTTCATCGTCCGCGACAGGCCCGACGAGAAGAGCGACGGCATGGTCGCCGACCACATCCTCAAGCTCCACATGCCGGAGGACAAGCTGGCGCCCGGCGAGGAGGCCATAGAGGCGCCGATCGAGGCGACCTTCCTGAAGAAGTACATGCGCTACGCCCGCGCCGAGTGCGAGCCGCAGATGACGGCCGAGGCGTCGGCGAAGATCAAGGAGTTCTACATCAAGCTGCGCAAGCCGGCGCAGGGCGACAAGGAGATGCCGATCCCGATCGTTGCGCGCACGCTCGAGGGGCTGATCCGGCTCAGCGAGGCCCACGCGAAGATGGCGCTGCGCAAGGAGGTGCTCGTGCAGGACGTCGAGGCGGTCATCAGGGTCCAGGAGGAGAGCATGAAGCAGGTCTCGTGGGACGCGGAGCGGCAGCAGTTCGACGTCGACGGCCTCCAGCTGGGGCGGGGGCACTCGAAGCGCGAGCGGCTGACCAAGCTCTACAGCCTGATCAAGAACCTCCAGGAGGAGGGCCACGACGAGCCGGTGGATATGAAGTCGATCGTGGAGCGCGCGGGGTTCGCGCCCCTGAACCTGAAGGAGGACGAGGTCACGGCCCTGGTCGAGCAGCTCAAGAAGGAGGCCATGGTCGTCGAGAAGAAGAACGGGAAGTTCCTCGTCGTGAAGGACGCAAAGTAATAGGTGCGTAGTGCCGCTAGAAGTGCCATAATCCGCCATGGAATGAATATTTAAAAGCGGAGACGGTTAATGCTGATTCATCGAAGGGTTTTGAAATCAAGCGAATAAGGCACTTCAAGCATATCGATAGGTGGATCTGAAGACATAACGTTGAACTGGTCTCTCGAAGTGGCTTTGAGCCTTTTCGCGATCGGGACAACCGCCGCGGGAATTTGCGTGACGCTCTCGGCAATTCGCCACGGTACCCGGAACCGGTATTTTTCCGCTATGGCTTGCGCGTGGAGTCTCATCGAGGCCACGTTCGTCTTCGAATCGTTGTCCTTTCTCTTCCTGTCCCCGGATCTTTACCTTGTGAGCTGGTATACCTTTTGCGCGCTGGGCTTCTTCATGCTGCTCATGTCCGACTCTCTCTCGCGAGATACGATCGACCCCGTGAAGCCGTTGTTATTCTTGGCGATGATATCGGTCGGGCTCGTGGTGACTGCGTTGACTATCGATATTCCGGATCTAGTATTCACCTACACGCTCAAAGACGGGAGCCGGACGATCTTCTGGAACGAAAACTACAACGTCTTCAACTATTTGATCTATTTCACGCCGCGTCCCGTCTTCTATTATAATTCTGCCCGGATTGTCCGCGATGCTCCGAAGACCTTGAAAAAACAAGCTATACTTATGCTCGTCGGGGTGATCGTGACAGACTCGTCGTTCGTTGCGTATATGCAATTGAAACTCTAACTATGAGGTTGGACAAAGTTGGACACCTCGTCCGGGCGGGTCGTTAGAGGAAACCCGCGGCCCCCGTCTCGCTTGCGA
>JAFGBX010000467.1 GCA_016932935.1 Promethearchaeota archaeon
ACCCGCGAGGAGCTCATCCTCGCGGGCGAGCGGATCTGGACGCTGCGCCGCCTCATCAACCTGAACCTCGGGTACTCGCCCACGCTGGAGAAGCTGCCGGCCATACTGCTGAAGCCGCTCGAGGGCGGCACGAACGGGACGGTTCCGGACCTCGAGAGGCAGCTCTCGGAATGGTACATGTACCGCGGCTGGGATCGAAGCACGGGTAGGCCACCAGAGACCAAGATCAAGAGCCTTGATCTCTTGGAGCTCAAGCCGATCACGTAAGGATCAGATCCCATCCTATTCCTTTTCCCTGGTTTTTCAATATTCAGTGTAGTGCTTCAGTAGGATAGTTTTATTTGAAATCGGGAAGAATCTCTGGTGAAGGTAGATGTCCGAAAATCATGCCCCGGCACAAACCCGCACGCTCGTCGGTTGGCGGTTGGTGTTGTTTGCGATGGGAACCTTGGGACAAATGGCCCCGATCGGTTTTTTCAGCACGTACATAACTACGTTCTATAATTACACGGTCAAGCTCAATCCGACGATCACGTTCATCGGTCTATTCTTTGGCTTGACCACGTTCGCCGTCATGGCGCCGATATTCGGCACGATCATCGATAATAAAAGACCCGGCCGACTTGGAAAGCGGAAACCCTTCCTCTTGCTAGGCATCCCCCTCATCGTGGTGCTCATGATCATCGCGTGGATGCCACCAATGTGCCCGATTGGTGATCCGAACTATCCACCAACAGCGATTTATTATCTCATTGTGACGATCCTCGTTTTCATGAACCAAGCCTTGCTGGTTAGCACCTACCTCTCCATGCTCGCGGAGCAATCCACGGAAGTCGATAATCGCGTCAAGATCGCCACCCTCCAAGGCATCTTCAGCATCATCGGGACGATACTCTCCATCCTCATTCCAATAATCCTCGAGAGCAAGATCCCAAACAAGAACGAGCCTGAATGGTACACGCCATCGGGCCAATACTTGACAAGCACGCTCCCCGTCTACGGCATCATTTTCGGTGTCGCCGGGGCGATAGCCTTCATTGCCGCGTTCGCCGCGTCGGACGAGTCATTCTACGCAAAAATGGCGGTGAAGGACCAACCCCGTGCCTCCATCGGGAAAACCTTCGCCCAGATCGTCGCCCCGTTCTCGGACAAAAACTACCGATATTGGCTTGGAAATGCCTTCTTCTTCAACATGGCGATACGGATCCTGATCGTTATTTTGATACCCATAATGCGATATGTCCTCGATCTCGAGCAGAACCAAAACGTGTGGTTCTTCCTCGCCATAATCCCGTTTGCCCTTGGCGGTTATGTGCTCTGGGCACGGAAGATCAAGAGATCCGGATTAAAAGCATCCTACGGGATGAGCCTCCTAGTCAACGTGATCTTCGCGTTCGTGGCGATCATATTCGTCATAGATATGCCTTTCGAGATAAAATTCGTCCTGGGTGCTATCGTCCTGGGTATCTTGATATCGTCGCTCGTCGGCGGATACTTGTTCCCGAACCCGATCGTTAGTACACTGGTCGACCGCGCCCCAACGGAGATGCGTCAAAAGGCGGATGCCCTCGGGCGAGGATTATCGGGAAGCTATTTTGGTTTGTACATCTTTTTTTACAACATATCCCAGGCACTCACGAACATATTGTTACTCTTCATCTTGCCGGAGGAGCGGTTGAAGGATCCGTTCTTCATCTTGCTCACTATCCCGGTTGCTGGCATTCTCGTGTTATTTTCCTATCTGTTCCTGCGGCGGCTCGACCTCCCGCACAAGAATTGAACCGATCACGAACATCAACGAACAAGCCTTCGAACCCATCGGAGGCCTCGCCTACGAAGACGAGGGCAGTGGCTCCGGCAAGAGTGGGATGGGGCCTCATCGGGAATCCTTTAATTCTCCTCGATCGAATGGATGCCTATGGCAGACCAAAATCCAATCTCCAAGTTCTTCAATGGCACGTTCTCGAGGAACACGATGCTCACGCGGCTCGTCCCTCTGATCCTCGCCGTGATGCTCGTGACCCTCTTCATAGCCGCGTTGATGTTTCCGACCGCATATGATTGGCGCTATCTCGTGATCTCCGCGCTCTTGAGCACGGAGGACAATCCCTTCTGGAACGCCTTCCCTGCGTTGGGGATGACCGTGGGCGGCGTTTTGATGATCGGCTTCCTCGGGTACTACCAGAAGAGGCTCGGCAAGATATGCCGCGGGACGGCGGGCGTCGGGACGGCGTTCGTGCTCGTCGCGATCATCGGCCTCATCGGCGTCGGCACGGTCGGGCAAGCGGGCGAGCTCATCCCGGAGTTCCATGCGATTCTCGAGGACGCCGGCCTTGAAAAGCTACACGAGTACCTGGCCGCGCTGGGCTTTCTCGGAGTCGTGTTCGCGGCGATATTCTATAGCTGCCCCGTGTTGAAGGATCGCTTCCAGGGCGCGAAGCAGTTCAACATGCGCACCTTCCTCGCCGGCCTCGTCCCGATCCTCGTCGGCGTCGCGGGATTGGCGCTCAGCTCGCTGTTCAACGCGCTGGTCGACTGGCCGGAAGCAATGGGAAACCCGGCAAATCCGGCTATCGAGGACGCCGGGAAGTACCCGGCGTGGATCAGCTTCGCCTTCTGGGAATGGATTCTCTTCGTCGGCGTGGTCGTCTACATCGTCCTGCTCGCCGTGCTGGTTCCCGAGAGCGTCATCCCGTTCGAGCGGCGCGGCAGAGAAAAGAAGCCGTAGAACCGGACCGCATCATCCCCCGATTTCTCGATTCTTGCCCACCACTTCTCATTTACCGTCCAACCCGCCTGGCGGGCCGCCAGGATGTCCCGCTGGGCGTGACCGGCTCGCCGCGTGGGCAAAGGGCGTCTTGTCCTTGATCTCGACGATCTTGCAGATGTACCCGAACGGGTACCTGTCCTGGTGGACATGGAACGCGTCCGTGGCGAACAGCTCCCTCGCGGCGAGCAAGAACTGGTAGTGCGGGTTGCCTGGAAGCACCTTCTCGACCACGGCATTGAACTGGAAACTCGGGTATTTGGGCGCCTCGCCCGTGTAGAGCAGCGCGACGCGGGGATTGTGTTCCATGTTCTTCGCGGTTTGGCCCTCGAATATGTCGAGCCCGCCGAGCAGTCTGGTGTCGAAGTTGTCCACGTTCACGTAGAACGCCTCCATGGCTCTCAAGCGAGCGGGCAGCGTCTCCTGGATCGGCCTCCCCGCGCTCTCCGCCCTCGCACGCTCGAGCGACGAGGTGTAGTGGGCGAGCTTGTCCGCCTTGGGGAGGATCCCCATGCCCCGCGTCGACAAGTTCACCGGGAAGTCGCCGGCCCCATCGCCGGCATCCCACGTCGCCAGCACCGGCAGGTGAGCGGGCTGCACCCGCACCTGGCCAGCGCCGCCTTGGGTCATAGCTTTGAACATTCGCATGCGCGCCTCTGACTGCCACTCGAGGAACGGCCGGGGGAGCTCCATTGCGGCGAACGTGCGCTTCTCTCCGCCGACCATCGCTTCAATGCTGTTTCCGGTCATACTTCGTCACCTTCTGTCGTGACGCGTCAAAGACCACGTCCTCCATTATAAAAGATGATAGGGCAAAGATCGACTATGGATCAATGGAGAGTCGCGGCGGTTCGCGCCGCGGAGGTCGCGGGCACTTGGCTTGCCGTCTCATTCGCAGCGGTGGTTCTATTCGATGACTTGCTCTTTGGCGTCAGCTCGGCATTCGAGCCGCGCATCGTCGAGGCAGCGGTGGGGGTCGTGGTCGGGATCATGGTCTGCTTGGGAATCTCGTATGCCATTGGGAACTATCCGAAGTTTGCGCCGATCGCGA
>JAFGBX010000468.1 GCA_016932935.1 Promethearchaeota archaeon
CCTCCTGCAGATCCTTGGCGTGCTTGAGGAACGGGCAGCCGATCCGCTCGAAGTGCACCAGCTCCTCGAAGTCCTGGAGCTTGCCGCCGAGGAACTCCGGCCCCTTCACCTTCTGCAGCATCGGGGTGAGCAGCAGCTGCGTGTTCACGCACTCGTGTTTCAAGTTCCCCGTTATCTCGCGCTCGGTCTGGTTGAACCCGTGGGTCAGCACGACGGGGGCCCCACCCACCCCCCGTAGCCAGGCCCCGGCGCTCCTCGTCATGCGGGTGGTCTCCTCGGGGCACGGGGAGCGCCTCAAGGAGTCCAGGAACACCCCGGCGCGCAGGTCGCGGTCGACGCGGACGCCGAGGATGCACGACATCTGGTTGTGGAACTCCTCGACGTCGAACGCGACGATCGGGGTCTTGTTCTCGACGAAGTACGCGATGAGATCGCTCTTCGCCCGCTGCAGGTGCTCACGGGTGGCCGCCTCGTATTTCTTGATCAAGGCGCCAAGGTGCTGGTCGTAGATCCGGTAGTGGATGCTGGCCTTCCTGTCCCTCGCGAGGCTCGTCGTCTCCTTGAAGAGGGCGCCCACTTCCTTCTTCTCGGCCTTCCAGGCCTCCTTGACCTTCTCCGGTTCCATCAGCATCCGCCGCGCGCGCGTCCCGTGTGGACGTGCCCGGGAGCGCGCCGTGATGCTTATGTCTTTGTAAAATGGATGGCTTGCGCGGGGGCTTGCCGGCTTGCTGGTCGCTGGGAGAAGGAAGTGGAGACCGAGAAGAAGAACCTTGGAACGTGGAAAAGAGGATGCCTGTTACTTCTTGAGCCCGACCATGCGTTCGGTGATCTCGATGAACGCCTCGTCGACGTTCTGGCCGCCGAGGGCACTGGTCTCGAGGTAGATCGAGTTGTTGGCGGCGGCCCACTGCGCCGCCTCGTTCGGATCCATGACGCGTCCCACCTTCTCTACGAGGTCGGCCTTGTTGCCGATCAAGACGTACGGGATGGCGCCGCAGTTCCGGGTGACTTCTTCCGCCCACTTCTTCGTGACCTCTTGATAGGTCTCGGCCCGGGTGAGGTCGAACACGAGGATCGCACCGCTAGCACCCTTGTAGAACGTGGTGCGGATGAACTCGAACCGCTTCTGGCCTCCAACATCCCAGATCGAGAGCGTAGCCACTTCTTGATTTCTAAGCCCCACGTCTTTCGTGAGAATATCTACACCAATTGTCAGCTTGTAATCCGCCTGGAACGCGTTCTTGACGAACCGCTTGATCAAGCTCGTCTTCCCTACCGCGGCTGGCCCGCACAGCAAGAGCTTGACCTTGTAACTTGATCCGGTTGTAGACATGAGGTTTTCACGGTTTTCGGTCATTTCCCTGGAAGATTGCCTCGAACCGGTGGCAATCGTCGTGAACCGATCCTTAGTGACCTTATCGACGGGAAGCCTAATTAATATTTCATGCTTCGGGTTCAGATTGAACTCTGAGTTGAACCTTAAAAACATTCTAGCAGAACGCCCGCGTTCACCGAATCGCGATGGAACGTTAGGCAGTCCGGTCGATTTGCATACCTCACACTCATTCCATCATGCATAGGCGTGATTGGCCTAGCCCAACATCGTCGCCCTCGTGACCGACGGCCACAATCCGTCGGTCACTGGCTGCTATGCAAGGCTGGAGGGTGCCTCGAGCAAGGCGGGTTCCTCCACCCGGAGAGGCTGCCCGAGTACTACGAGGAGGAGGTGGAGAAGGTGGGGGACAGGACCAAGCGGTTGCTCGCCGTTTTACCCAAGATCAAGTGCCCCGGTTGCGGGTGCGAGCAGTGCACCTTCGAGGATGACAAGAGCAAGGCGATCGTGCGGGATTTGTTGACCGGCAAGCCCTCGTATGAGACCTTGTTCACGTGCAAGGCGTGCGGGCGGAATTTTTCGCAGCAGGAAGGCCAAGGGATGTAGGCGTGTTTTCCGGCCCGTCCGATCCCGCGTCGGCAATCAATATTTTTATTCGGCCGCGGCCAAGCTATCGTATTAGAAGCGAGATCTCTATGGTGGACTCGAAAATTGCGCTGCTGGAGGACATCACGAAGGAACTGTCCGCCAAGTGCAAGATCCTCAAGCACGCGTACTTCACGGACGACGGCACACCCGTCTTCTCAACGATGAGCCAGGAGAACACCGAGAAGATGGGAAAGCTGGTTAAATTCAACAGCCGGCAGATGCAGATAAACAACTACTTCGAACAGTCGCATAGCAACGAGTCGGGGAACAAGACGGCACTCGTCTTGTACCGGTTGTCCGAGTCCGTGTTTCTCGTCGTCATCAGCGAGTCCCCGACGGAGGACGTCACGGGCCAGCTCATGGAGGTCTTCAAGCGGTACGCCAAGCGCCTCGACATCCTCTTCCACGAGGTTCCCAAGACCTTCAAGGACATCACCCGGTACCTGGTCATCG
Source organism: Promethearchaeota archaeon (assembly GCA_016932935.1). Lineage (GTDB taxonomy): Archaea > Asgardarchaeota > Lokiarchaeia > Sigyniarchaeales > Sigyniarchaeaceae > Sigyniarchaeum. Next base: position 2,435 of record JAFGBX010000468.1, read on the forward strand.
CGCAGGCCCTCTCGGCCGGCCCCGAGCCGGTGGCGTTCTACCCCGAGGACATCCCCCCGGACGTGAGCATGAAGATCGCCGTCAAATCGATGCTCATGCTAACGGCCGAGAAGCAGGGCGCCATCCGCGGCATCCCCGCGACCATCCCGTTCATCGAGTACCAGGGCATGGCGGTCATATACCTGTTCGACGTGCCCAACAAGCAAGCTCGAGGTGGGGCGTACGACAGCTGCATCTCGATCCTCGTCGACGAGTCGTACCGGCCCGCGATCTACGAGAACATGTATGCCATCGAGAACAGCTGCGTCGAGGCATCGGAGATGATCAGGGCCGGCAAGGAGTTCAAGGGGATCGTCGACTTCTTGCTCGACAAGCTCGGCGGCATCGACCTGCGCCGGGCGGCGAACGGCAAGAGGAGCCCGGAGATAGAGGGCATCATGAAGGAGGCAGCCAAGCGGATCAGCCGCGAGCTTGCCTATCGCTGAGGTGCCCTCCCGTGGCCCCGCGCTCCCTTTTTTAAGCGTTTAAACGAAGGCTAGTGCATACGCGCGACGGTCACGGCGACGATCGAACGAAGAGCAGAAGGGGCCTGTCATCTTTACTGGTGAGCAATATTAGCAACGTAGAAGAACTCCTCGCAATGGCCAAGCAATTGGCAAAGGCCAGCAATTATGACGGCGCAATCCAGCAGCTGAAGCAATGCATCACGTTAATGGAGCAAGCCAACGATAAGATCGGCGCGGCGAACGTCCACCTCATGATCGTGGACATGGAGAAGCTGAAAGCGAAGGCAGCGGCGGCGAGTACCACGCGAGAGGCGTCGAGGCCGCCGGTGATCGGCAAGTCCACCGCGCCCCCCACCGGGCCCGCGTCCCGCCCCGTGCCGACGGGGCCTGAGGATCCGATGGCCGTGTGGGAGGAGGGAAAGAGGCTGCTCGCCAACGGGGAGCAGTTCGCCGCCCTCCAGAAGTTCATGAGCGCCAGGCGCGGGGTCGCCAAGCTAGGCAGACCTGACCTCCTCAAGGAACTGGAGGGCGACATCGCAAAGGCCAAGGGGGGCGAGGTGGAAGATTCCGAGGGGTTCCAGCCTGTCGCCTCGATCGCGTCGAACGTACCCTCAACAGACGCCGGGGGCGGCCGCACCCCCCAGCAGCTCTTCTCGCAGGCACAGCCGGTCGAGATGTACCCGACCTTCCAGAAGGCGTTGGCGGCCAAGGAGCGCGGCGACTACGTGGCCGCACTCGACGGGCTCGCGAAGTGCTATGAACTGGCCGTCGGGCCCGAGAAACGCGAGATCGAGAAACAACTGCGGAGGGTCGAGCAGCTGGCCGCCATGAAGGAGAAGGTGACGAGCAGCGCGTCGCCGGGTGGCTTCACCACCGTCGGTATGGACGGGGATGCCCATCCCGCTGCAGCTGCCGCGTCGCCCGACGCGTCGTCTCCCTACGCGGGCCAGGTGGCGACGGCCGGCTTCCGCAAGCCCGGCGAGGACCTGCCCAAGGACATCGAGGACCGCGCCAAACTGCAGAAGCGCCGGGAGGCGGAGCAGCTCATCGTCGAGGCCGAGAACACCGAGGACTCCCTGCTTGCCATCGAGAAGCTCAAGGACGCGGCGCATTTGTTCCTCGTGACGGGCTCCCGGCTCGACCGTGTCGAGTGGATATACGACAAGATCAACCAGATCAGGCAATCGGCAGGCGTCCAGAAGGTGGGGCTCTTCGAGGTCGAGAAGTTCCCGCCGGGGCTCTTGCGGGACTATGCATTCCAGTGCATCGACGACGCGAAGGAGAAGGCCCGATACGGCAAGTACAAGGACGCTGTCAACTTCTACACCCGGTCTGTGAAGGCGCTCAACAAGGCGAGCTGGACACAGGAACAGATCGGGTACATCATCAACGATATGATCGCGGTTCGCAAGGAACAGGATCGGGTGGAGCTGGAGGAGGAGCGCCTCCAGGCAACCATCGATGAGGAGATGCACTACCTGCTCGACCGGGTCGACACGTGGCGCGAGGGAAAGTACATTGGCTTCGCCCCGGCGACCGCCTCGTTCGACCAGGACATCCACATGCCCGGCCGCGAGAAAACCGTCGAGGAGAAGAACTACGAGAAGGTCATGGCCATCCAGGCCGAGCGTAGGCGGCTGCGGCTGGAGATGGACACGTGCCTCGAGGACGCGCGGCACGCGTCGACCATGGGCAGGTTCCAGGACGCCATCGACTTGTACAACAAGGCCATCAAGAACATGGATCTGCTCGGCGGGTGGGACAGCCAGAAGGGCATGCTGCTCGCCGAGATCGACAACCTCAAGCAGCTCCACCGGCGGCAGCAAGAGATACTCCACGAGCAGAAGGCCGCGGCCGCGTCGGGATCGGCGAGCCAGAAGGCCGACGTCGAGGAGAAATTCTTTCTGATCAAGAAGGCCGCCCTCCTCAACCAGGAGAACATCAAGGAGACACTGCTCATGAAGCGGGCCCGCGACGAGATGGAGAGGACGGTGTTCGAGATCCTCATGCCCGCCGCCAACAAGCTCAAGGAGGAGGGAAAGATCGCCGACGCGCTCGTCGAGTTCAAGGAGGCCCTCAAGTTGCTCACGGAGGCAGGCTGGACATCTCAGACCCAGTCCTTGCGCGACGAGATCGCCGACCTCGAGGCGAGCGTGCAGAACAAGACCGGTATAAAGACGACCGCGAAGGAGCGCCAGGCGATCCGGAAGGAGGTATTCGATGACATCATCCCGAAGGCCCGCAAGGCGACCATCGATGGCCAGCACCGTGACGCGAAGCGGTTGTACCAGAGTGCCGTCGAGAAGCTACGGTCGATCGGCTGGGAAGAGTACGTGCGCCCCATCCTCGACAACATCGCCGAGATCGAAGCGGCCGTGAAAAAGGAGCAGGCGAGGGAGGCCAGCATTACCGACCAGGACCGGAAGTATATCTCCAAGGAGCACATCGAGATGGGGATGCGGTTCATGGCCAAGGGTATGGCGAAATACGCGCTCGTCGAGTTCCAGAAGGCCATCGAGCTCCTCGACCGGCTCGGCGACAATGAGACGAGGGAGGAGGTGGCTCGGCAAGTGAAGAAGCTCGAGCTCGAGATCAAGCTGGAGGAGAGCCAGAAGCTCTTACTGGAACGAAAGCGGGGCGTCTGATGATCTAATGCGAGGTTCATCACGATGACAGAGGACAAGGATCAACCCAACATCGACGAAATAATGAGCCAGGTACACGTGTGCATCGAGAGTTCCCATAACGAGGTCGTGCAGATCGAAGCTGTACAGTACGGCGAGTTCCTCGACAAGCTCGTCGAGATGAGCTTCAAGATGGGCGTGATCAAGCATGCCCCGTTGACCGTGCAGAAGGTCTCGGATTACAACGTGATCGTCGTTGGCAACCCGAAGGACGCGACCTTTTCTCAGGCGGAGATCGCGGATCTCAAGCAATACGTCTACAACGGTGGCGGCCTCCTCTTGCTCAACGACCAGGGTGGCGACCCGGCGAACAAGAACAACCTATCCGAGCTCGCGGGGCACTTCGGCATCAGGTTCAACACGAACATCCTCGTCGACAAGAACGCACGGTCCGAGGAGGACGAGCAGCTCATCATGATCGGCGATTTCCTCAACCACTTCGTCATGCGCGGCATCGAGCGCATCGCGCTGAAGTCGCCATGCTCGCTGGAGGTCTATGAAACGACCGGTGTCGAAGTGAATGCCGTGGCCTTCTCCCCGCCAGGAACGCACGAGGTAACCTGGAGCGGCCAGCAGTGGGTCGAGACGGGCGCGAAAAAGCACGTGATGGTCGCCGTGGCCAAGTACGGCGCCGGGAAGGTCGTCGCGATCGGCACGACCAGGGTGCTCTCCACGCTGCTGAACAAGAAGCACGGTTTCAAGGCCGTGGACAACGAGAAGTTCATCGTGAACATCCTCGCGTGGCTCGTCAACCGGGAAGTGTACGAAAAGGGCAAGCTCAAGTCCGTCTTCGTCAACGTCTCTCTCAAGCCGGATTTGTACTTCTGGATCGAGAACGAGCTGAAGACGAACGACAAGTTCCGCGACTTCAACGAGATAATGAACTTTGCAATCGATTCCCTCAAGCGGGGGATAGAGAAGTATAGGAAGCTGCAAGGTAAATGATTCATTAGGCCAAGAACCAATGAGTACATGGTGACCATCCGTGGCACAACCAGACGACTTGCAGGCGAAGATGCAGCGGGCCGTGGATCTGATAGGCGAGGCCGAGTTCTACGAGCAAGCTGGCGACTTGGAGAGGGCGGTGCCCATGTACGAGGAAGCGGCGCATCTGCTCTCGCAAGCGGGCTTCCCTGGAGAAAAAGTCGGGGAGCTCTATGACCGCATCAAGTTGCTCAAGCAAGCCATGCAGCAGCTCATCCTGCAGCATGCCGTGGCGAAGGAACAGGCGAGCGCGAGCGCGGAGGACGAGGCGTTCTCGCTGATCGACCAGGCAGAGTCGGCATTGAGCTCCGCCGACTTCGACGGCGCCCTCGCGCTGTACCAGCAAGCCCTGCCGAGGCTGGCGCAAGCTGGGTATTCGACCCAGCACGTCGAGGAGAAGATCCAGGAGCTCGGCAGCCGCGTCCGCCAGCCGCCGTCGGTCACTAGGCCGACAACCGCCACGTCGGTGCCCGTTAAACCAACCAAGCCCGTCAAGCCGGCCGGTGCCGTCAAGCCAATGAAACCCGCAGGGATCCAAAAGCCAGAGATCTTGCCGCAGCTGGAAGCCCCGTCCCCAGAGCCGCCCTCGGCCCCGTCCAGCGCGGCTCCCCCGGCCCCGTCCAGCGCCATGGCACCCGCCCCTGCCATGGGGCCATCAGCGGCCCCCGAGAAGCTGGAGCCTCATTCCGTCATGGAGCCGCTCGCTGCCAAGGTAAAGGAGGTGCCGGTCGAGGAGGAGAAGAAGTTCGAGGACTTCAAGGAGAAGCGCGGTAAGATCGAGGAGATGGAGGACAAAGCTTTCGCTCTCATCGATAAAGCAAAAGCGCTTACCGAGGAAGAACAATACATGGATGCCCTCTCGACCTACGGCATCATAATGAACCTCTTGAAGAACGCGGGTTGGGAGGACGACCAGATCGAGCCCATCTTGATCCAGCAGAACCTGGTCAAGGAGATAATGGAAGCGCAAGGGGCAAGCGAGGGCGAGGCCGCTCCCTCCATGGCGGCCGCCCCCGTGCCGAGCGCTGCTGCCGAGGAGGACATCCCCCGCATCGTCAAGCAGAAGCTCGACATGTTCCTCGACCAGGACACGAAGATGCGGCAATACAAGGAAACGCAAGCCAAGCGCCAGAGTTCCGAGGCGGAAGCGTTCGATCTCATCAACGAGGCGCAGAAACTCTACAAGTTCGTCGAGATCAAGGACTATCCGGGTGCCATAGAGCTCTACCAGCGTGCCATCCAGCTGCTCGCGAGGGCGGGGTGGACCGACCAGGTCGACTACCTCAAGCTCGAGGTGGAGAACCTCAAGGATCTCTACGAGCGGCAAGCCATCATGGAGCGGGCGAGGGCCGAGGAGGGGCGCCGCGCGGCGGAGGAGGCGAAGGTGCAAGCGGTGCTCGCCACGGAGAAGAAAGCCGCCGTGGAGAGCAACCTCGCGTCGATCTCCACGATGCTCGGCCGGATCGATGCCCAGAAGAAGAGGGAGCAAGAGCTCGCCGAGCAAGAGAGCGTCAAGCAGAAGCTGCTCGAGGAAAAGCGGTACAAGCAGCTCGTCGCGCGGTCGACGGGCGAGAAGTCCTTCGAGTCAATCAAGGAGATGCTCTTCGGGGACAAGGATTCCAAGGCCGCCGCCCAGAAGGAGGCCGAGAAAAAGCAGCGCGAGCAAGACTTCCTGTCGAACGTCTCGAAGAAGTTCTACTCCTTCAAGCAAGCGGAGAAGCAGGCGGCCGCGCCTGCCATGGAATCCGTCGAGAAGGTCGTCGACTTCGTGCACCAGGAGACCATCGCTACGCAGCGGCACGAACAGGCCAAGGTCGACATCGTCGACCCCAAGAAGAAGCAAGAGCAAGAGGTCAAGAGGGCGCAGCAAGAGAAGGATCAAGCGATGGGCGACGTGCTATCCATGCTCGGCGCCTTGAAACAGAAGAAGGCCGAGAAAGCGCCCGAGGAAGTGAAGGAATCGGGCATAAAGGACGAGGAGCTGAAAAAGATGTTCGCGGACATCAAGAAGAAGGAGCAATGAACCGCGACCAGGCCAGAGTATTTTTATGCACGAGCAATAGTAGTTACACAACCGACTGAACCGAGTGACATCCGTGGGCAAGAAGGCAGAACCAGGGGCCGACGAACCAGATGGGGGGCCCGACGAGGATCCCGGCAAGAACCCCGTCGCCAAGTCGAAGGCGCAAGGCAAACCGGCCGAGGAAGCCGAAGACGAGGACGAGGCGCCCGTGAAGAAACCCCGGAAGAAAAGGGACGATGATTCCGATGACGAGGAGGGCGGTTTCGGCGACGAGGATTCCGAGGACGAGGAGGAGGAAGGGGAAACCGGCGACGAGGGCGAGGCGAGCGCCGATGAGGCGAAGCCGCGCGTCCCCGTGAAGGTGACGCTCCCCGAGGAGCGCTGGCACGTCGCGATCAAGATCGACGAGATACAAGAGGCGCTCGACCTGGTCGACCTGAAAAAGCTCTTCGGCGCGTACATGACCATCAAGAAGAAGTTCTTCGACGACCTGTTGACGACGATGCCCAACGTCAGGCATTACTCGGCGGGAAAGGCGATCGAGTCCGTGGGTGGCTTCGACAAGCAAGACTGGACCAAGAACTCGTGGATCATGGTCATGGCGAAGGAGGCCAAGAACAAGGTCGTGTTCTGGATGCTGTTCAAGCGCCTGGAGGACCTCTCCGGCATGCTCGTCGCCATCGGGCCGGACGCCTTTGCCGAGTCGATCACGGGCCTGTTCCCCGACGACCCCGATTCCAGGAGCGAGTACCTGAAGAAGCTGATGATCTGGCTCACGATCGAGCCCAGCCGATGGAAGGGCGTGGGCGTTTTCATACCGAACTGGGTCTGAATGAGTTGAAACAGAATGGAAACAGACAAAGCGGAAAGGATCAAGAAGCTGATCAAGGAGAAGTTCGAGGTCGTCAGCGACATCGATAACGCCGAGTTCGCCATCGTCGTCAAGGACGAGCTCGTGGACCAGGAGACGCAGAAGCGCAACTACGAGATCGGCATCGGCAAGGCGATGAAGTTTCCCACGAAGGTGTCGGTCAACGGGAAGACCTACCGCACGGACGAGCTCGACGAGGTCAAGGAGGGCGCCGTGCTCCTCCCCGTGAAGGAGCTCGCGAAGAAGAACGACCCGCGCTTCGGCTGGTTGCTCGTTCGGGTTCCGAAGCAGTTCAACAGGGCCATCGACGAGGCCGCCTGGGCGGGGAATCTGAAGACCCTCGACGACATCATCAAGGTAATCGAGGCCTTCTAGCCGGTTTCGAAAGCGCGCTAGAAGAACCCGATCCACATGAACTTGTTTCCCGTCCGCTCGTCGCTGCCGAACATCGAGTTGAAGGACCAGTCCCCTCCCTCCTTTTCCCGGTGCACCACGCCGATCTTGTACCGGGCGTGGCACACGTCGCACTCGAGCTCGTAGATTTCACCTTCTTCACCGCCTTCGGGCCCGAGGGCGTGCTCGATCCTGCCGATCGATTCGTCTACGACGGAGATCTTGCTAGGATCCGATTGTAGGCAGGAGAAGCACTGGCCGATGTTGACGTCGCACGTGCCCTTGCTCCTCGGGGCACACACGGTCACCGCTATCGGCAGCTCGTCGAGTTTCTTCGCCATGGGTAAGTCCGTCACGCGCGTGTTATCTTTCCTTCGCTAACATCCCATAAGGAACACGATTGCACGGGTGGCCCGGGGCGGGGGCACGGCCGTTCACGAGCGTGGCTTGCCGGGGGCGGGCTTCGCCGCGGGCTTGGCCGAGGCCCCCTTCCCGTCGTCGACGTTGAACCGCGTCTTGTCGATCTCCATCTTCTCGGGCGGCACGGTCGGCGGCTTGAACGAGTCCTTCGGGGTGATCTCCACGAGCGGGAAGTCGTCCGGGACCTCGATGTTCTGGTCGCCCACGTTGATGAATTTCCTGTCGGCGTCGCCCCTC
>JAFGBX010000469.1 GCA_016932935.1 Promethearchaeota archaeon
CCCCGCGAGCGCCGGCCGGGCTGGTCGAGTACTACGTCTACTTCGATTATATTGGCCGGCCGTCGCGCGTCCTGAGCCGGATCCTGGGCATCGCCCGGTCGAACGGGAAGTTCGGCTACCACGAGACGTACGACAAGCACTTCTCCAACTTCGTTGGTTTCACGGTGCCGCTGCGGCAGGATCGCATCATCGCGTCGCTTGCCCTCGACGAGACGAACGTCTCCGACCACGCGCTCGGCGAGTTCAAGATCCACGAGACGATCGGCAAGACCTTCTTGCCGCTGCCGAACGGCCTGGTCGGCATCGGCGACGACACTTACATCATCAAGCACAACCTCCACGGCAACACGCACGTGGCCGCGACGATCGACGTGCGAACCAAGGCGGTCGGCTTCCTCCAGGACAACCCACCGAGCAAGATGCTCACGGAATGGAAGTTCTCCGTCGTGAAGGGCACGAGGCAAGCGGCGGTCGACCGGGCGAACGATCTCAACGTCTGGCCCAAAGTAATGGTTTGAATGCGATTATGTGGTCCATCGCGTGAATCCAAGGAACGTGGACTTCCCGCCAAGGCTCAGTCGATGGCTTGCTTCCCGAGCTCGTCGATGGTCTTCAAGACGCCCTCGCCCTTCGGCGTGAGGACGTGGTACTTCCTCCCCTCGGCGTCCTTGATCTCGATGATTCCGCCGTCGATGAGCCGCTGGGCGTGGTACCGGATCGTCTTCTTCTCGACGCCGAGGATCGAAGCGAGCTCGGCCTGGAACTTCGGGCCCTCCTCCTGGATGAGGTGCAAGATGCGCAGGCCAGTCTCGTTCTTCATCAGCTTGACGGCGTCGAGGTAGAGCGGGAGGTCGTTCTTGATGGGGATCCGTGGGAAGTACGCGTTGTACTGGCCGACTTTCTCCATCTTGACGAGCTGGTAATCGACGAGGATCTGCAAGTGCCACGACAGGGCGCCGGAATCGAGGTTGACCTGCCGCATGAGCTCGTTGAGGTGGATCCCCGGCTTGGAGAGAACGAGGTCGAGGATCTTCTCGCGCACGGGGTGCTGGATCGCTTTCTCGAACGACATCCTATGGATCCTCACCCCCTCGCCGCGCACCTTCATCGCCGCGTTGCGGAAGTAGTCGACCCTCGAGATCACGAGGCCGGCCACGGCCACGACGGCGATGACCACGACGATGACGACAATCCAAACATAGTTGAAAGGCGTGTACTCCTCCACGATGGCGAGGTACGAATCCGAGCCGACGGTCGTGTAGAGTTCGTCGCCTGAGATCTCGGTCGGTGCCAGCGCCCACGGGGCGTCGCTCGCTGCCGCCACGTCCTTGGAGACCCACGAAAGCACGTCTTTCTGCGGCGCGAGTGGCCCGAGGGCCGCGCCCAGCCGCATGGTCGCCTGGGAATCGTTCGACTGGATCCGGAACGCCGCGCCGAACGAGAACTTGTAGCGGGATTGGCTGTTGAGAACGCTTACGTCCTGTCCCTCTGACAATCGGCGGTCGGGGAACTCGCGTTCCATGGCCAGGCTCACGTTCAATGGGCCAGAACCCGAGATGTTGAGGAAGACCTCCTGGTTCCGGAGGTTGTTGTTGATCGAGACGGACAGGTGGGTGGACACGTTGGCCTGCGCGTGGATCGTGACGGACATGTACGTGATGTCTTGCGGGACGCCGGGGGACAGGTCCACGACCGTGCTGTACCCAGCCACGTTCTGTGACCCGGCCAGCATGAAAAGACTTAGCCCGACAAGGACGCTCAAGAAGGCGATGCTCGCCTTCCGCCGGATCCCGCTTTTTCCGTTCACGCGACACCACTCGTGTAATTCATACAAGCTCTAATAGAAAAAAGATGGGGGTACGAACGATTACTGGAATGCCTTTCGCTTCTTGGCCATGACGCCGACGACCCCGGCAGCCGCCCCAAGGGCGACGAGCAAGCCGACCGCCTCGATGCCGACGGCATTATCGGTCTGGAGCAGCGTCCACACCGAGAAGTGGTTCACGACTGCGACAGCCTCGCCGTTGGCCGTCGTGGTCGGGACGACTTCCCAGGCGTCCACGTCCTCGTTGTAGAACGCCCACGTGTACCCGGACTCGCTGCCGACTTGCGCCCGGAGCCTCGCTTGGAACGACGTGCTGTTCAACGAGATGTTGGCCATGAAGCCGTAGTTGACCCTGTACCGGGCTTGCGTCCGGGTCTGGATCGTGGCGCCGTTCTGGAGGCCGAGTTCCGCGGCGCTCTCTCGGCACGTGATGTTCATCTCGCACGGCGCGCTGCAATCCAGGTCGATCGCGACCGACTTGCTCCCGATCTGGTCCGCATCGACGTCCATGTTGAGGGTCAAGTTCGACGAGGTGTTGAACTGCAGCCTCACCTGGGCACGGAAGCGGAACGCCGTGGTCTCGCCGGCGTTCATATGCTGCGTCGAAAGGTTCGTGGTGATTGGAACCTCTGACACTTGAGCTTGAACCGACGGGCCCGCGATCATGATGGCCAGGAACACGCTCACGAACGCGAGTCCGACGATAGCGGTGGTTGTTTTCCTTGTGTGCATGATCATCTCACTTTGTGGCATTTCAAGTCTCTTCACTAAATCAGATATTTAAAGAATTGAGGCGCAGTTATTCCCCCCCAGACGTTTTATCCGGCTGTCATAATCGTTAAATCCGCGTCACCGAATCCTCTCCTCGCAGTATCAAGACAGCAAGGGTGAAACCCATGGTGGAATCGTTCTCGGTCATTAGCAAGCCTAACTGCCACAAGTGCGAGGATCTGAAGGCCTGGCTGAAAAAGAATAACGTGAATTACGACGAATGGTCATTGGAGGACGAGAAAGTCAAGAAGAAGCTCGTCTCGGATCCCAAGTTCACGGAGAAGTTCTGCGACATCGACGGCTGCATGGTCTACACGCCGGTGATCCACATGAGCAAGTCGGGCGACTACTTCTTCAAGGAGCTCTTCAACCAGTCGGGCCTGCGCGTCGACGCGGTCAAGAAGATCTTGAACATCAAGTAGGGCCAGGTTCCAAGGGCCATCCTATCCTTCTTTCTTGGCACCATCGATCGCCTCGCAGCGGGCTATCCACTTGGCCTTGTAGGCATCCTCGTCGACGACGCGGCCCGCCAGATCCGCGATCGTCCGGATCCCCTCGTCCTCGCACCACCCGAGGCAGCTGAGGTACACTGGCACGTCCAGGTCGGAATCGTCCCAGTACGCGGGTACGGAGTCTAGGCCTCGTTTCCAGGCCAGGAACGCGCGCGTGTGCCCGTCGGTGAACGCGACCGCCCCTTTCAGCCGCGCAACCGGCACGGGCTCCATCCTGGCCTCGGATCCGGGCGGGTACAGCGCCTCGAGGTCGGCGAGCTTCCGCGCGCTGATGTAGAGCTGCGTGGGCCGCGCCTCGCCGAGTGGGAGGTTGAACGCTTCGACCATGCCGGGGCTACAAGGGGGCGAGCCGTACATCAAGGTTTCGTGATAAGCCGCGCGCCGATCGCCCCCATGATCGATAACCGAGGCGTTCTTTACACGGGTCGGCCGTTATTCCTTCAGCAAGGACAAAGTAGGGGTTAAATCCCATGAAGAAAGTCCAGATCATCGGCATTCTTGACTCCAAGAAGGTGGCGGAATTATCGGCGTTTCTCAAGAAGAACAAGGTCAACCATACGTTTTGGTCGGTCGACGACAGCGACGTCAAGCGAAAACTGCTGGACGACAGCAGGTTCACGGACAAGTATTGTGACTTCGATGGCTGCATGTCGAAGCTGCCCATGATCCGACTCGACGACACGGGTGCATACGTCGACGAAGGCCTGTTCGAGGACGACGTTTTACAAGCCAACGTGGTCAAGCAAATCGTCGGGCTGGAATAGCCGAGGCCCGAGATACTCTTTTTTCCCCCCGGCGGAGGATCTATGTGTCTCTGGGGATCAGTCATGAACAAGTTCGACAAGGCGGCCGGCCTGCTCAAGCAGCATGGCATCGACGCGTGGCTCATCTCGTGCGACGAGGGCAGCGACATGCATTCACCCTACTTCCTCGGCATCAAGTCCCACGCGAGGCACTTCATCATCATCGACGCGAACGGGAACCACCAGGTCATCGCCGTGCTCATGGAGGCGCCCATGATCCAGAAGGCGGTCGATGCCATGGGTGCCAAGGTCGCGGTTCGAGCCTTCAACAACAACAAGGAGATGGTGGCCCTCCTCAAGGGCATCCTCGCGAGGCCGACGATCGCGGTCAACTACGGCGAGGACTCGCTTCAAAAGGCGACGGGCTTCGCCGACCACATCAGGGCGGGCGAGCTCGAGAGCCTCCGGCTCATCGCCCCGGGCACGCGCTTCGTCTCGTCCGTTGATCTCGTTGCGGGGATGCGCATGGTGAAGACCCCTGCCGAGCTCGCCGCGTTGAGGGAGGCCGTCAAGATGACGATGGAGGTCTTCGAGTCGATACCCACCTGGGTAAAGGTGGGCATGACCGAGCAGGAGGTCATGGCAAGGCTGCACTACGAGTTCTTCAAGATCGGGGAGCCATCGTTCGAGGCCATCGTCGCGTCGGGCGAGAACACGGCCGACCCGCACCACAACTCGAGCGGCAAGCGGATCGCCCCCGGCGCGTTCTACGTGGACGCGGGGATCCGGCACGAGCAGATGAGCTCGGACATCACGTGGACGTTCTGGATCGGGGGTGAACCGCCGGGGGACTTCCTCGACGCCTACAACGCCCTCTACGAGGCGAAGAGGGTCGCGAACCGGCACATGCGCGCCGGCCTGCCCACCGCCTTGGCGGACCAGGAATGCCGCAAGTACCTCGAAGCGAGGGGCTACGACCACAAGAAGCTCTTCGTGCACGGGCTCGGCCACGCGATAGGCTACGACGTCCACGACGTCGGCCCCCGGGCATCATCGGCCGCCCCGCCCGGCGCCGTGTTCGAGGAGAACATGGTCTATTCCAACGAGCCGGGCCTCTACTGGCAAGGGAGGTGGGGGCTGCGGCTCGAGGACGACATCATCATCAAGAGGGGCGAGTGCGAGCAGGTCTCCTACAACCACGAGGAGCCCATCGTGTTTTAGTGGCGCGGGCGGAATGGAGTGGGCTAGCTGCCGTCATCGTTCCGGCTCGAACCTGAGGACGCGCTTTGCCACGACCGCCGCCGGCCCGATCAGGCCCGCGGGCATGAGCTGCTTCCGCTTGTGGTGTCGCCATGGGGCACCCGCCTTGCCGCGCTTCGCGTATCCGACGAGCGCGTTGCGCAGCGTGCAGTGCACGGTGACCTCGATCAGGTTCACCGAGTCGCGCACGAGACCCGTGATGTCGACCGCGTACGGCGGCACGAGCAGCGTCGCCGCGTCCTTCCCGTTCACCTTGACCGTGGCGACATCGTGCACGAGCCCGAGGTCGAGGTAGAGCCGGATGTCCCCGGCCAAGTGCGCCACCAAGGGCTGGAACGTCGTGCTGTACTTGCCGGGCCCCGACGCGTGGCGGAGTTGCTTGTCAGACCGCCAGTCGCCCAGCTTCGTGGCGTCCCTCCGGATCTCGTTCACCTCCCCGTCGATCCCCCGGTGCGCCACCTCCAGGCGCCAGACGGCGAGGGGCACGGGGGCCGGGGGTGCCGTGACCATCTCGGTCATCTCCTGCCCGTCGCTGAACGTCGCCCGGAAGATCCCGCCGTTCTGGACCTCCGCGACGAAGGCCTTGCCGTCGCGCGCGATCTCCAGCTCGGCCTCGTTGACGTGCATCGCCGGCGTGCCGGGCAGGGCGCTGGACGGGAACCAGACCATGCGCGACCCGTACGGTTCGAGGAACAGCTCGATGGTCTGCTTGTCCATGCTGCGGCCCAGCGAGACCGTGGCCTTGCGCAGCGTCGCCGGCTGGTACATGGTCACCGGCTCCACCTTCCCCGTCCACAGGTCGACGAAGTAAGGTACCTTGCCAGGCTCCCTGAAGCCGACCGAGTGCCGCGACGTCGCGGGGGACGTGGAGCGGATGAAGTAGAACCGCCCCTCGGGGGACTCCTTGCAGATCGCCTGCAAGGTCGGGTCGGCCTTGACGAAGTCGATGCTGGACGCGACGTGCATGTCGCCCCACAAGGCCAGCCCGACGTCCTTGCCGCGCTCCAGGAAGGTGAACTCGTGGTCGCCGACAGCCCCGAGGATGGCCTGGATCTTGGGGTCGTTCTTGCCCGCCTCGTGGAACCCGGGCTGTCCGTCCGGGATGATGCCCGTGAAGATGACCTTGATGCCCGCTTTACTACAATCGCGCAGCTTCTCGGCAAGCGGGAGCGTGATCTTGTCGATCTCGGAGAATATGACCGTTTCAAGTATGGCTTGACCCACGCATAACTTTCCCTCGCGAATCTCGCCACCAAGCAGGGCCTCATCGTTCACGTACGTGTAGAAGTACCCGCGGGCTGCGAGCTGTTCCCCGAGCAGCTGATAGCCGAGCGTGAGCCGGTCGATCCGGTTCGAGACCCGCTGCAAGTACCACGCGACCAGCCCTCGAGGTGGCGGGCCGTCGAACCCCTCGAGCCAGCCCGCGACGAGGTCCTCCTTCTTGGGCACCTTGTGGTCGTAGTTCCAGTGCGGGTAGTACACCCCGACATTGCAGCGCGTGGTGCCTTGCTGCATGATCCATTGCAGCCGGGCCACGTAGGCGTTTATAGCAGGGAAGAATGCCCAGAACGGGTTGTGGTGGTTCAAGTTCGAGCTGAACGAGGGTGGCGACCACGGGTAGTGGCCGGGGAAGTGCTTCCATGGCACGTCCGGCCCGTAGGGGAAGCCGTGGTAGATGACCTGGTTGATGCCGGCGACGGCGAGCTTGTCCGCCGCGACCTTGACCTTGAGGGGGGTGGTCATGTAGTCCCGGTCCATCCACACGATGGACTCCGACGTCACGAGGGGCTTGTCGTAGACGATGCCCGCCGAGCCTGCGACCTTCAGGAATGCCGTGAGGCCACCGGCGAAGAGCTGCTCGGTCTCGGGGATGTCGGCCGCGCCGTAGGCCTTGAGCAGGTCGACGCGGATGCCGTATGCCTGGATCCGGTGCTGCAAGCCGTGCTCGCGGGCGAGCCTGGCGATCCCGCCGCAGTACCTCTCGGCGAACAGATCTGACACGGTCTCCTCCCAGTCGTGGCGGATGCGGCCCCCGTCGCCGCCCGGGAAGTCGTAGCACGGCTTCTCGTTCATCACCACGACGTAGGTGAACTGGTTGTCCCGGTTCGGCGCGTAGCACGCCGGGAGGTAGGGACGCACGTCGTACCCGCGGCGCTTCTGGAACTCCTCGAAGAAGTCCCGCGCCCAGTACCACTCGCACGCGATCTCCTGGCTGTCCGTGAACAGCGCCCGCAAGGTCTTGCCCGCGTGTGGCCTCCAGCGGGCCATCCCCGCGCCCACGTGGCCTTCGAAGAAGCGCTTCAACGCTCCCTCGTCGAACATGTCGACGACGCGGCTCTCCGCCCCCGGCGCGTGCTTGGCGCCCGAGATCGGGGCCATGCCGCTCGACCCCGCGTAGACCGCGAAGACCTGCCACCTGCCGGGCGGAGCGTCCCACGAGATCCACGACGGGTCGGTACCCCCCGGGGTGATGTCCACCGCCGTGGAGATATCCAGGGGCGCCGCCTTCGGCCTAAGGAAGTTCATCTTGGTTCGTGGCTTGCCCGCGGGCTTCACCGCGACGACCGCGACCGGCTTGAACTCGCCGGGGTCGAACCACGGGCAGTGGTTCCCCGCTAGCTTCTTGACGAGCCCGGACTTGAGGAACACCGGCACCTGGAACGGCGGCGCCCTCATCTCGACCCTCGTCCCGCCGTCGACGACCGCAGACCCCATGAGCAGCATCCGCATGGAGTCCTCGCGGGGCACCCAGCTGCCGCCCGGCGGCCAGGAGGACGAGATCGTGAGGTCGACGACGAGCCCGAGGCGTTCGGCCTCGGCGAGCACGGCGTCGACGGCCTCGAAGTAATACGGGTGCGGGGCGAACCGGTGCTTCAGCTCCTCGTTCGGATCGGGGGTGCCGAGGCAAAATGCCTGGACCTCCACGCCGCCGAACCCGCGGCCGTCCAGCTCCTTCAATTCCCTGGTGAGCTCCTCCTTTTCCACGTCTACCCCGGGCCACCACCAGCGCACGAGCGGGCGAGAGGATTTTGGTGGATCCACAATTCTATCGAGAAAGCCATTCGCGTCCGAGGCCATGGTTTTCATCTCCACGACACCAGTACCTTTTTTCCAGTCCCAATATAAACTAACTCTTTTAGAACGTGACTAGAGGGCATGGCTACTGGAACCTCCTCGCTTGATGTCGCCATAGGAAGATGAATGCCGCCCTTCCAGGTTCGACCATGCAACTGGTTCTTGCTTGATTCCCATTTCGATGCTTCACTAATGAAAGTTATGGTTCTCGCTTAGCAATACGGACAAGAACCGTGGATCGTGGCATTTCCCTCGCCGCGTGCCACAGGTAAACCGCCTTATCTCGTCAAAAGAAGAACGAGCCTTCGCTATGTCAACTCTGACATAATAGCATATATATATGCACGCCAATACCGTTAGCATTGATATAACTGGTGCAGCTGGAATCGTGCCCCGCCAGGATCATTTTTTGCTCAATATGTCGCGCTGACGACACTATTCCCCGATGACCGGTTGGAACCATGCCCCCACGCAATCTACTTAAGGTCGCCTTGGTGACGATCATCTGCTCCGGATTGACGAACGCCGGGGTGTTCATGTTTTTATACTTCGTCGAGAACAATCCAAACGAGACGACGCTCGAACGATTCATGAGAAAGGGCGTGATACGCCTCGGCACGAGCCCGGATTACCCGCCCTTCGAGTCCATCCAGCAAACCGCGGATGGCCTCACCGTCGAGGGCTTCGACATCGAACTCGCCAAGATCATTGCCGCGAACCTAAGCCAGCAGCTCGACCGGGAGATCAAGCTCGAGGTCGAGGCGGCGTTCTTCAACGCGCTCATGGCGGGCCTGCAATCGAATTCCTACGATATAGTCATCGCGGCGTTCGCCATCAGGCCTGAACGGGAGCTCCAGGTCGACTTCTCGGTGCCCTATTACTTCAGCCAGCAATGCTGCCTGGTGCGGGCCGACGACTTCAGCATCACCAACGCTTCGGACCTCGCCACGAAGAAGATCGCCGTGCAGACGGGGACGTCCGGGGAGGAGCTCGCGGGCGGCATCGTATGCCAGGAAAGGAAGTCCTTCCCCACGGTCGACATGATCATGCTCGACCTCGTTAATGGAGATTCCGACGCGGCGGTCATCGACATCCCCGTCGCCGAGCACTTCGCACTGGCGGGTAACGTGAAGATCGCCTTCAACTTCACCCAATCCGATCCAGAGGGCTTCGGCGTCGCGATGCGCAATGGCGAGGGAGGATCCATAATAATGGGCGTGATCAACAGCACGATCTCGTGGCTGAACGCCACGGGACAGCTACAGGCCTTGTTTCACGGGTGAGATGGGAACCGACCAAGATTGAGGAGATGAGAAGAACGAGTAACACGATAAAAAACAAG
>JAFGBX010000061.1 GCA_016932935.1 Promethearchaeota archaeon
GAGCGACTCGCACGACGGCCACCCGGGGCACACGATCGCCCACGCGGGCGCGTACCACGGGCACCAGCGGCCGTACACGACGTGGCTCACGCGGCTGGACAAGCCCTATTGCGGCTCGCTGACTTGCGTCCGTGCGGGTGGTCTGACCAGGCCGGGGATCTTCGACGGCCTTTACAACGGGAGGGTCTACGCGTCTTCGGACTTCGCCAGGCCCATCGTGGACCTTTCTATAAACGGCACGCGTGTCGGGTACAACGCGACCGTGGTAGCGGCCGGCGCCACCGGCACCCGAAACGTCACGGTGTTCGTCGCGCAGGACGGCGCGCCCGCACCGGGCTACAAGACCTCGGCCGCGTCGCGGGTGGATGCGGGTTCCTGGCAACCCGGATGGGGCGCCACGGTGGAAGTCTTCAAGAACGGCCTCCTGTTCCAGTCCGTCCCCGTCACGTCGCCAGTCGGGAGGGTGGAGGTGCTCGATGGCTCGCCGATCACGGGCGCCGACTACGGCAGCTCCAAGTGCACGTCGCGGGACGGGCAGCACTTCATAAACGACTTCAGCAACAACCCCGTCGACCCGTCCACCCTCAACACGGGCGGCGCGGACTTCTACCTCGTGCGGATCGTCTCAACGAGTGGCCGGATGGCGTGGGCAGGCCCTATCTGGGTCGCGGCGGCGTAGGCCATGCGATGGGAGCGACGGTTTTCACGGGTGTGGCACGGCTAGAACAGCGTGATCTTGATCCCGTCGTCCCTCACGAGCTGGTGGATGGTCTCGAACGCCTTCACGTCGACCTTGGACGTCAGCTGGCTCGTGACGACGAACTTCACCTGCTTCCTCCCGCCGGTCTCGGGGTGCTTCAGCAAGCACTCGCCTTGGAGGACGCTGCCCGATCCGTCGGAAGTGGAGGCGATCTCGACGAGCGACGGCGGGAATACCCGCTCATCTCGCTGCTTGGCGGCCTTCTTGAACACGTCACGGCCCGAGAAGTGGAGGAGCACGAGCCGGTCGGCACGGAACAAGTTCTTCACCGTGATCGCCCAGTTCTTGAGCAGGATCGGGCCCATCTTCTCGTCCTCGTAGATCTTCACGTATGTCTTCGGCGAACGGTAGGGGAGCAGGTTCATGACGACGAAGGGCGACTGGTACACCCGCGTGATGTTCTTGTACAGCGAATTGCCGATCATGCGGGCGCGGATCTCCTCGTAGTTGCCCGGCGAGAGGTGCCCGCGGAGCTGGTCTTCCATCTGCGCGTCGTCGAAGTACATGGAGTAGTAGGACTCGATCACCGCCATCAACGCAGCGTCGGGATCTTCGGCCATCGCGTTGTCGGGGTTCGACGCGAACTGGTGGTTGATCAAGGCCGTCTCGAAGGCATCGACGAGCTCGTCAGCGATCGGATTATAACCGAAGACCGCGACCCTGGCCTTCTCGAGTCCCCCGAAATACCAGCACGGGAACGTCTCCCGGCGGAAACCGTACTTTGCAACGAGGTAGTGAGCGTCCCACGGCGCCACGGCGTTCTCGAGGATGATGTTGTTCAGAGCCTCGATGTCCACCTGGTAGTCGAGCACGATGGAATCTGATCGACGGGATGACAAAAGAAGGTTATCTGCAGCGGCCGCGTCCCACCCGGCTGCCCGCAGACCGCGCGATGAAACGGATCCTCCGTCTGCCCGCGTCCACCTACTACCATACGGATCATGTTTATTAACCCGCACTCCCGATCGTAGCGGGAAAGCGGGCGCTCTGGATCCCGCTATCGCCTGGATGATCGGCGATAGAACCGAGCAACCGAAGATACATAACGATGACAAGGCGTGGATGCTCATGGTGAAAGGAGAATCGATCCCGTGGGAAAAGATCGAGAAACAGCCCGACAAGGAGTATAAGATTCGCGGCAAGGATGTCATCGAGTTTCGGGCTGCGATCGAGGCCCAGCAGAGCGAGATCGACAATGGGTCTCAGGCGGTCAAGCAGCTCGAGGCGGAGAAAACGAGCGTGGAGGGCGCCTTGAACGCCGAGAAAAAAAGGGCTGCTGACCTGGAACGCAAGGTGGCGACGCTAGAGCTCGACTACAAGGACAAGGACGCCAAGGCACGCTCGAAGGACGCGGAAATGGCTAAGAAGGTGCAGGAGTTACAGGAAACGATAGCCGGCCTCGAGGGCCGGGGCAAGCAAGTCGAAGCGGAGCGAGACCTGGCCAAGCGGGAGATCGAGGCGATGGCGCGGCAGATCGACGCCTTCAAGCGCGACATCGGCGACCTCCAGGCGCGGATCGTGGCGATCGAGGCCGAGAAGGGGGAGCTCAACACCAGCTTGCAAGAGGAGAAACAGCGGCTGGAGCAGCAAGTGCACGACATCCAGGAGCAGAGAGACGCGGCAATCGACAAGTACCTCGAGCTGGAAGATGCGATCAAGAAACCGGAGATCAAGCTCGAAGCGGAGGACCTCGCGACCGCCCGCGCGTGCATGACGTGCAAGGAGTACGTCCTCTACAAGGAGGGGGATTACAAGTACGTCAAGGCCGTGCACCTCTTCGATGCGGTGCACCGAGCGCACATGGTCTCCACCGTGACGCTCTCCGAGGTGAAGAACGGGTACACGCCCAAGACCCAGGAGTTCATCGAGAAGAGTGCCGGCAAGTGACGGCACCTCGTTCCTTGTTAACGGCTCGGGCGCTGCTGCGGGCAGCGAGATGGCCGCAGTCTGTATCCCCACACGGGGAATCGGGCTCGTGGCTATCGAATAGAATGAAACATGTTAAATGGCACCAGCTAGAGCTTACCATGTACTAATCGATGGAATGGTCGACTATAATGGTACCCGAGGAAGTCATCAAGGAGCTCGAGGCCGCCGTCGGCGCCGGCAACCTCTCGACCGACGACGCGATGTTGTACGTCTATGGGTTCGACGTGAGTGATGTCACCGGCAAGCCCGATATCGTGGTCAGGCCAGGGACGGTCGAGGAAGTCGCCGGTTGCGTGAAGGTCTGTGCCAAGCACAAGCTCCCCGTCATCCCGCGAGGCGCCGGCAGCGGGGCCACCGGAGGCGCGGTCGCCCCGACGGGCGGCGTCGTGGTCGACCTGACCCGAATGAACAAGATCCTCGAGCTCGACTTGGCCAACCTCCAGGTCGCGGTGCAGCCGGGCGTGGTCATAGACCAGCTGAACCAGGCCCTCAAGCCACACAAGTTCTGCTACCCGGTCATCCCGGGGAGCGACAAGATGGCCACCATGGGTGGAGTGATCGCGAACGACGCGTCCGGTATGCGGGCGTTCAAGTACGGCACGGCCAAGGACTACGTGCTCGGCGCGACCTTCGTCATGCCCGACGGCTCCGTCGTGCCCTTCGGGTGCAAAGCACTGAAGAACGTCGCCGGCCTGGACTTGCTGCGGCTCTTCGCCGGGTCGGAGGGGACGCTGGGCATCATGGCCGAGTTTCGCGTCAAGGTCCTGCCCTTGCCGCCCTCGAGGGGCGTGCTCGTCGCGTACTTCGAAGACCTGGAGACCGCGGGCAAGGCGGTCATCAACACCTACCAGGCGGGCATCGTACCAAGCGCCGTGGAGATAATGGAAAAGTCGGCGTTGGAGGTCGTGAACAAGTACCGGCCGCAAGCGGGCGTCAAGGTCGCCGAGGCCATGCTCTTGTTCGAACTTGAAGGCGACCTGGACTTCGTCGAGTCCCAAGCGAGGAGCATCGGCTACGTGCTCGATGCACTCGCGGTGGGGGATCGCCAGTTCTCGGCGGATCCCGCGGAGGCCGAGAGGCTCTGGTCGGCGCGCAGCGCCGTGGGGGCCGCCACTAGCGTGCTCGAGGAGGGGCACAACCGGGTCTACGAGGGCGAGGACATCTGCGTGCCGCTCACGGAAATACCCAGGACATTGCGAAAATTGCGCGAACTCAGGGATAAGTACCGCCTCGGAACTGTTATTTTCGGCCACATCAGTATCGGCTCGCTACACCCCGCCATCACGATCCGCAAGTCGGACGAGAGGGACTGGAAGGCTATGAAGGAACTGGCGGCCGAGATCCACGCGTGGGCGCTGTCGGTCGGGGGCACCGTGACGGGCGAGCACGGCATCGGCGTCGCACGAAAGGAATACATGGCGATCATGCACCCCGGGGCGTACGAGGTCATGAAGAGGATCAAGCGCGCGCTCGACCCGGACAACATCATGAACCCGGGGAAGATATTTTGAGGGAAGATCGAATGGAACTCGAGAAGGTGCGACACGTCCTCGAGAAATGCGCCCGGTGCGGCCAATGCAGGGCCAGGTGCCCGACCATCGACGCGAACGACGAGGGCGTGCCGGGGTGGGAGGTGTTCAGCCCGCGCGGCCGAATGCAAGTGGCCAAGGGCTTGCTCGAGGGGGTGATTCGGCCCACGCGAGCCGCGCTGGACGGCCTCTTCACTTGCTTCTACTGCAACCAGTGCGTGGAAACTTGCCCATCCCTGGCCAACGTCACCGACGTCGTGATCGCGGCGCGGAAGCACCTCGTCGAGGGCGGATGCGCGCCAGCCAGCATACTCCAGGCGCACGAAACCATCACCGGGTCGAAGAACATGTTCGGCCTCGATCAAGACGACCGGATCGAGCTGTGGAGCGGGGACGTGAGCGACCTCGTTGAAGCACACGTGGGGAAGCACGCGCCGCTCTTGTACTTCGTCGGCTGCCAGGCGTCGTTCAAGGGAGGCCTGGCGAACATCCCGGTTCGCATGGTCCAGATCCTCGACAAGCTGGGCGAGGACTTCACGCTCCTCGGCGAGGACGAGGTCTGCTGCGGGAACCCCATGGAGCTGACGGGCGGGCCGGACGAGGGACTGAAGGAACTGGCCGAGGCGAACGTTAACAAGATCGCCGAGCTCGGCGTGCGACGGGTCATCTTCACGTGCCCCGGCTGCTACCGCGTCTTCAAGGAGGTCTACCCGAGGCTGCTCGGGAAGGGCCTGCCCTTCTCGTGCGCGATGGCTAGCGAGTACCTGGCCGAGAAGATCCGGTCGAAGGACATCGACCTCAAGCCGATACAGCTGCCGGGCAAGGTGGTCTACCACGACCCCTGCGAGCTCGGCAGGCACATGGGGGTGTACGACGAGCCGCGCGAGGTGCTGAGGGCTATCCCCGGCGTCGACCTCGTCGAGTTCAAGCACAACAAGGAGGACTGCAACTGCTGCGGTATGGGAGGCGGGGCGGCGATGTACGACGCGAAGGTGTCCGACTTCCAGGCACGGGCGAAGGCATCGGACATCGCCGAGGTCGACGCGTGCTCCGTCATCACGCATTGCCCGGCCTGCTTCCAGGGCATCGAAAAGGCCTGTGGCGTGCTGAATGCAAGGGGGGCCGGCGTGGAGGTTCTCGACCTAGTCGAGGTCGTCGCGAGGGCGCTGGGGATCGAGTGATCGCAATGGTGGGGGAAAGAGGAGGCCGCGCAGCGCCATGACGAGGAAGAACCCGCTGGTCGAGGTGCTCGAAGGCATCACCTGGAACATGCCGGCCGACCGGAGGGAGGGCATCGACGTCCTCATCACGCACCGCGGTGCGAGGAACGATCTTAAGACCGTCCCAATGCGCGAGATCGCCCGGTTCGACAAGGGCTACGTCTACGTGAGGAAGCAAGAGGGGGACGATGGCCCCGACTACGAGGACGAGATCCCGATCCCGCTGCACCGGGTGGTGCGGGTCGTCGACGGGGACGGGGTCGTCTTGTACGAGAAAGGAAGCGGGGAGAAAAAAGGAGGGAACTAGCGAGCGTCCCGGGGAGGCAGTTCAAGGCTGCTTGTCCGGGCCGTCGGCTGGCTTCTGCTCCCCGCCGGCCCCAGGAGCGGGGGCTGCCGGTTCGGCAGGCGCTGGTTCCGGGACGGGTACGTTCAGGCCCGTGGCCTTGTTGAAGAACACGAAGGTCTCCTTGGTCAGCTCCGCGTCCGGCAGCATGGCTTGACGGATCATATCCTCAGCCTGCTTCTGGTTGAGCTTGAAATCGAGGAGGCCGGGGTTCTGCTCGAACAAGTACTGCGTCTTCTCGCCGCTCGTGGACTCCGGCATGATGATGATGGCCCGTGCGTAGGTGTTGTTCGTGAGGCCGTCCACCAGGCGCTTCGCCGAGTAGAACGCCGCCACGCCACCGCTGCGGTCGAACGTCTTCACTGCGGGGATGTCGATGCCGACCTTCTGGCCCGCGAACTCGATGAGCGCGCCGATCTCCTTTTCCTTCCCGCCGACGAAGAACTTGTACCCCAGCGTGACCTTTATCGCGTCCGCGGCCTGACCCGCCTTGGGCGCGATCTTCTGGATGCCCTTCGTGACCGCGCCCAGCACGGACGCCGGGTTCACGTCGACGATGAGCCCCTCCGCGTCGATGATGTCCTCGACGCGCTGCGCTGCCGATGGAACTGCCGGGGTGGTCTTCGCGGGAGTCAAGCTGGCGAGGGGCGAGGTCGTCACGGGGGCCGCGGTGTCCGCCGCCGCCGAGGGGATGGCCTCCGGCTTGGTCTGTTCGGTGATCTCGGCGAGGGTGAGGTCCCCATAGACGAGCTTGTCGATGAAGACGCGCGTGAGCTTGATGGTCTCGCGCGGGTTGCCGTGCGTGCGGTCGAAGATGATCTTGAGCACGGTCTCGTTGAGCGGGAACAGGGGATCAGGGGGCATGTCGAGGTTGTTGAGCGTCCAGAAGTGCTCTTGCACCTTCGCGAACCAGAGCTTGACGTCCCCGAAGGTAAACGGCTTGAGGTCGACCTCCGGCTCCATCCGGGACTTGAAGGGGGCGTCGGCCACGTCGAGGACCCGCGGCCATATCTCTTTGAGGATCGCCGCGACGATGATGATGTTCTGCACCTCGTTGTAGAGCCGCTTCAGCGTCTCCAGGAACTTGACCTCCGCCTCGGGGCCGTGCGTGCGGTACGGGGACTCGAACTCGTCGAAGTAGAGGACGAGCACCTTGTTCAGGTTCTTCGAGATGAGCTTGATCATGGCCAGGCAGACGTCGTCGCTCTCTATGACCGACTGGATCTTGAGCTCCTCGAGCTCGTCCTCGTCCACGGCCTCGCCGAGCAGCCAGCGCTTCGCGAACGACCGCTTCGTGCCGTCGTTGGTCATACCGTACGTGATGAGGGTCTTGACGCAGTCCGCGAACACGCCGGGATAGTCGTTCGTCGCCTGGGCGATGACCTCGTCGATGTCGGCCTTGCCGAAGATGCCGAACTTCTTCTTGTCGCCGCCGTAGTTGTGAACGAGGGCCTTGGAGACCTTGTCGATGATATCCGGGATCTCGTTGATCAAGCACGTGTAGATGTGGAACAGGATGCGCACCGCGGTCGGCGGGCTCGGGATGTAGACGACCGTCCAGTTGGGCTCGACCCCCTCCCCCTCCGATCCTTCCCCCTGGATGAGCTTCTTCTCGGCGTCCTTGAACGCCCAGAAGGCGTGGGTCTTCCCAGAGCCGGCCGAGCCGAGGAGCGGGATGAACCGCGCCGTCTTGTCGGCAACGCATTTCTTGATGGAATTCATGACCGCGCGGTCGATCTCGCGCCGGGGGTTGGGGATGTCCACAGGATCTTCTACGTCGCCTCTGGAAACAAAGCGATCAAAAGGCGTGGTCCCTTCTTTCAGCACGTCGAGATACAGTTCCTTTTGCTCGTCTGTGAGTTGATCCGACATAAGTATCAGTTTAGTATTGTTGAATGTCCACGATTTATACGGTTCTATTATATAGGCAAATGGTCTTATAGTTGCCCATCGGGCATGACCGGCCAGGTCACAAGGGAACCGCGGTCGGGCGCCGCTTCTTGAAGCACACGATCGACGAAAAGCCAATTTGCCTCGCGAGTCCGATGGCTCGGTCAAAGGAATGGCCGACCTCGGAGGGATCGTGCGCGTCGGAACCGAGCGTGATTTCGATGTTCTTGTCGAACACCATCTCGAGGATGTGCGGGGACGGGTACATCTCCCCGATCGGCTTCCTGAGCCCGGCCGTGTTGATCTCGACGGCCATGCCCGCCCCCTTGATGGCGTCCAGGGTCTTCCCGATCCGCCCGTCGAGGTTGCCCGCCGGGATCTTCTTGTACTTCTTGGGAAGATCGACGTGGCCGACGACGTCGAACATGCGGGTTTCCGCCATCTCGGCCAGCGCCTGGTAATAATCGATGAAGATGGAATCGACGTCGTACTCGTCCCACTTCTGCAAGAAATTACCATCATCGACGGGAAAGCCGCGCACGACGTGCACCGACCCGTAGAGGTAGTCGAAGTCGTCCATGAACGGTTCGAGGTCCCGCTTGATCGTGTCGACGGCCGGCATGTAGTAGTCGACCTCGGAGCCGATCAAGACGTCGATCTCGCCGCGGTACTGCTCCCGGAGCTGCTTCAATTCCTTCACGTGACCGGGAAACTCGGAAATGTCCATCGCGTAGGCATGCACGGGTATCGGCGGCGGCAGGTAGGCCATCGGGAAGTGGTCGTTGATGCCGATGGCCCTCAAGCCCTTCTGGATCGCTGCCTTCACCATGTCCTCGGCGGTTCCGTTCGCATGGTGGCAGCGGGCCGTGTGGACATGCAGGTCGAAGAGCTCCAATGGCATCACGCTCGATGTAGCATCGGCTCCACAAAAGGTTGTAGGAGATGGTGGTTCCACGGGCTGCCGTCGCTCGGCAGGCTTCTCCGGGTCGACCGGCGGTTTGCTCGACCCTTCACAGACCCGAGACGTTATACATCCACGAATTCCGTTTGATCGGAGAGGTACGCCTTCCCGGAACCGGCCTTGGCCCGGCCGACCACGTAACCGGTGACGCCCTTGTCGAGCAGCGCGTCCAGGAACTTGCGCTCGTCGGCCTTCGCCACGGCGACGAGCATACCACCGGCGGTCTCGGCGGCCTTGCCTTCCTCCATGGGGTACCCGAAGAGCCTCGACAGGGCGATCGCGTGCCTCACGGCCGGGACGCTGGTGATCTCGATGTCGACCCCGCTCGCGATCGCCAGGTTCCCGGCGTGCCCGGCGAGGCCGAAGCCCGTCACGTCGGTCATGGCGTGTACCTTGAACCGGCCCCGGCCGCTCGCGGCGAGCAACCTTGCGGCATCGACGACTGGCTTGTTACTCTCGGTCATGAGTGCTATCACCCTGTCGATCGTCGGCCGCATCTCGCCCTCGGGCATGACCGAAGCGACGTCCCCGACCATGTCGGCGTGCTTGATCACCCGAGCCATCGCCATGACGGACTGTATCCCGAGGGGCTTCGTGAGGACGAGCACGTCGCCCGGCATGACCCCCTCGTGCGAGACCAGGTGTTCCTTCTCGACGACTCCCGACGCTGCGCCCCCGACGAGGAGCCACGGGTTCTGGATCGTTTGTCCCTTGGTGATGGCCGCGCCGAGATCCTTGAGGAAGGATTGCATGCCGTTCAGGATCCCCGCGAGCGCCCAGCGGGGCACCTCGCACGGCGTGGCGAGGAACGCCAGGAAGCTCGTTACGTCCAGCACGCCGCACGCGAACAGGTCGTTAGTTACGTTGCACGCGGCGATGCGGCCCTGCGTTTCGGGGTCGTCGACGATCGGCGTGAAGACATCGATGTTCTGGACGAGGTACCGCCCGTCGCCCATGGCCGTTATCGACGCGTCTTCACCATAGCCTGGCTCGCCTTGTCCGCCTGGCGAGTAGATGCCGGTCTTGCAGAGCACGTCCTTGAGGTCGTCCTCCGGTAGCTTGCACGATCAGCCGAATACCTTCGCGTAGGATGTTAGCTCGATGGCTTGTTTCACGTTTTCCTCCATGTTCCTCAGCGTTTGTTGGCGATCGACCGCCACGCGCGATCTTAGGTGCGCGACGCATTAACTCTTTTCCGGGGTGGTGGGCTCTCTCCTCGCGATGTGCTCCATCACGTTCGCCGCGGGGCGCCGGTTCGCCAGCTCCTTCGCCATGAACCGCATGTATGGATCCACGTGGGCAAAGAACGCCTTGTACCCCTCGCACAGGTGGTTCAAGGGCCTCCCGGCGTCTCCGGCGTCGCCATCCGCGGGGATGCGGTTCCGGGGGCATTCCCCGTTGCACGCGAACAGGAACTCGCATTCCAAGCACTGCCGGGGAAGCTTGTCGCGCTTGTCGAGGCCGAACTGGCGCTGCGCCGGCGAGCCGACGCTGCCCATAATGCCGGTCGACATCACGTTGCCGCGCAGGTGGGCCGGGTCGACGTAGTGGTCGCACGCGTACACGTCCCCGTTGTGCTCGAGGGCGACCGCGGCGCCGCAGGTCGGCGCGTGGACGCACACGGCGGCCGGCATGCGCATCCACGATGCGAGCGCCGCGTCGAAGGTTTGCACGAAGACGAGGCCCACGTCCCGCCGGATCCACTCGTCGAACACGCCGATCAAGAAGGTGCCCCAGCCGGCGCCGGAGACCGAGCGGGCTGAGACCCCCACGCCTTCCCGCTCGACGATGGGGATGAACTGGACGAAGTCCACCTTGACCACGTCGCGGAAGTACGTGTACACCTCCACCGGGTGTTGCTCGTTGGCGGCGTGGACGCAACACAGGACATTGAAGTCGACGTGGTGCCGCTTGAGCACGTTAACGCCGCGCCGCACCCGCTTGAACGAGGGGTTGCCGGCCCCGTCAACCCGGTACGCGTCGTGCATCGCTGGTGGCCCGTCCATGCTGATGCCGACGAGGAACCCGTTGTCGTGGAGGAACTTGCCCCACGCGTCGTCTAGCAAGGTGCCGTTCGTCTGCATCGTGTTCGACACCTTGACGCCAGGCTTCTTGTACTTCTCCTGGAAGGAGACGGCCTTCTTGAAGAAGTCCAGGCCCATGAGCGTGGGCTCCCCGCCTTGCCACCCGAACGTGACCTCCGGGGCGCGCTGCGCCTCGATGTACTGCCGCGTGAACGCTTCGAGCACCGCGTCGTCCATGCGCGTCTGTTTCCCGGGATACAGCGCCTTCTTGGGCAGGTAGAAGCAATACCGGCAGGCCAGGTTGCACGACGCGCCCGCGGGCTTGACCATGACGTGGAAGCCGGGCGGGGGCCAGGGGCCGGCCCTCGAGCGACTGGCGCGTTGATCCATGATCTAGAGACCGAGTGAAACGTTAAATGCCCTCCCCTACGGTTGAGGCTCATGAACGCCACCTCACACGCCTCGTATTCGTTCTTGATCTTCTCGGCCGTGTCCGTTTTCTTGCTCGGCGCCGTGCCGCAGGGAGGCCCGAGCGCCTTGGCTGTCGCGGCGGGTATGCTGCCGGACATCGACGGGCTCTTCTGGAAGTTGAGGCATCCGGGGAAGCATTCCGGCATGGATTTCCAGCACCACCTCATGTACCCCACGCACTGGCCCGTCTTTTACTTGCCCCTCGTGGCCGTTACGGCCATCACGTGGCTTGTTGACTTCTATCCCATGCATTTCCTGGCCATCACGATGGGTGCCTACTTGCATCTCGTGTTCGATTCGGTCTCTTGCGGCGACGGGATGAACTGGGGTGCGCCTTGGGGAAAGAGGTTCGTCAATCTCTTCTCGTCCAAGACGGACGGCTACCACGGCAGGTACTGGGAAGCGCGGTTCCGCACGACGATCTTCTTCAAGGTGCAGTGGGTGGGGGCCACCATTGCCATCGGGCTGCTCGCGTGGTTTGCGTCCATCCACGTCGACGAGATATTCTGGTACGTGGTCGGCATAGCAGTCCTTGTGGTTGTCGTGGCCCTGGATCTATTCCCTACACCAGAGATATATCACCAGGAGCCCCCCGAGGGCAGGTACCACGACTACCGCTTGAAACCCGGGTACTACGAGCGCATGTCCCCAGCGATGAGGGAGCGGGTCAAGGCGTGGCGCGAGTCGCGCGGGCTCCCGATGCCAGGGGCGACCTCGTGAGACGATGGCAACCCGCTCCACATAATAACCAGCGGTGCCTCCAAAACATCGACCAGCCAGGCGGACACCCATGAGCCAGGAGGAGAACAAGGCCGCACCCGCGGGCCCCACGGACGCGCAAGTCGGGGTCAAGCTGCCGTTCATCGACCTCGTGTCCGCGATGCTCGCCATCATGGTCACGGGCCTCGTGGTCGACACGCTCCTCGCGTGGGGGGTCGTCGCCCTCGTCCAGCTCACGCCCACTTCCGTGGCGTTCTTGCTCGCGTGGATCGCCGCCGCGCCGGCCGTCTTCTGGGCGCTCTACTTCGTCTACCTCGCCTTCACGGTGCTCGTCACGGGAGCCTATTTGCGGTACTACGACAAGAAGTCTCCGGCGACCACCAAGGTCCTGAAGCGGCAGTTCAAAGACAAGAACCACCCGGACTACAAGCTGCTCCAATACTATCACATGCGGGGGGCGATCATCAAGTACTCGCTCTGGTTCGCCCAGAAGTCGCCGTTCCCGAGCCTCCTGATCCGCATCTTGCGCTACTACGGGCACAACGAGATCGGCGAGCGGGTTATGTACGAGAACTGCTTCCCGGCGCTCGAATTCGCCACCATCCGCGACGACGTCATGATCGAGGCCGGCACGTCGCTGAGCACGCACGTCGTGGAGTCCCTCTACGGGAGGCTCGTGATCGAGCGGATAACGATCAAGGAGAGGGCGGTCGTCGGCATCAATTCCATCGTGGGGCCGGGCGTCGTGATCGACCGCGACTCCCAGTTGGGCGACAACAACATGGCCTACCAGAACTGGCCCCTCGTGAAGCAAGGCGACATGGACAGCACGTTCTTCAACGGCTCCCCGGCTAGGCAATGCGCTTCGGACACGATGTTCGCCGACGGTGACTTGAAGCGACGGTACCTCGCCGCGTTGGGATGATCACCCGCCACGCCGGTTCTCCAGACCCCGTCTGGCAAACGATTTATACGCCCACGCCCTGGTTGTTCGCATCCCAATACGCCACGTGAGAGACCATGCACTTCAAGGACAAGGTAGCGCTCGTGACCGGTGGGGCCAGCGGCATCGGCAAGGAGGCCGCGCTCCGGTTCGCCAGGCACGGGGCGAAGGTCGCCATCTTCGACATCAACCAGCAGACGCTCGAGACCACCCACGAGGAGCTGAAGAAGGTCACCGGGGACGCCATCGCCATACTCGGCGATGCGAGCCAGAAGGACGACGTCGAGGCGTGCGTCGAAAAGGCCATCGAGCGGTTCGGAACCGTCGATTACTTGATCAACTGCGCGGGCATCCTGCGGGACGGGCTCATTGCCAAGATTTCGGAGGCCGACTTCGACGCGGTCATCGCCACGAACCTCAAGGGCGTGTTCCTGTTCACGCAAGCTTGCGTCAAGGCATGGACGAAGGCCCCCCTGGAGAGGATCAAGGCGGCCAAGGCCGAGGGCAAGCCAGTGCCGACCCCGAGCGAGTTCCCGGATCGTCGCATCGTGACGATCTCGTCCATGGCCGCGGAGGGGAACATCGGCCAGGTCGCCTACGCGGCGTCCAAGGCGGGCGTGCTCGGCATCACGAGGACTGCCGCCAAGGAACTCATCCAGTACAACATCAAGGCGCACGCGGTGCAGCCAACGCTCATCGACACGCCTATCATCGGCGACCTGCTCACGAAGGAGGACGGCAAGTGGAAGCGGTTCTACGAGGGCCGCATCCCGCTCGGCATCGGCAAGCCGGGGCACGTCGCCGACGCGATCCTGTGGCTCTGCTCCGAGGAGTCGTGCTTCATGACGGGAAACGTGCTCCAGCTCAACGGCGGGAAGCTGGGCGAGCTCTAATATCCCGCATTTCGTTTTCCTCCAAGAACCAACCAGCCGCGTCGAGGTCACGGGTACATGACCGTGCCGCCCCGAACGAGCCGCGTGATCGTGACCTCGAAGCGCAAGTCGTAGCCAGCGAATGGCCCACTTGGATACCCGTCTGCCGCGGGGATGACGAAGGCCTTTTCCACCCCGGGCTCCATGCCGACCAGCTGCTGGTCGAAGGAAACGAGCAGCGAGTTCGACCCGATCACCTGGTCGTACAGCGTGCTGCTGTCGAACACGGTACCGTTCGAATCGTACATGCCGGTGTACACGAAGTCGACCCGATCGCCTTCTTGCGCGCGGAGCTTGTTGGAATCCAGGAACGCCAGGATCCCGGCGATGCTCAAGGGGAGGATCACGATAGCGACAACGACGGTCGTGGCGATGCCGCCGACCAATACCGCCTTCCCCGTCCGCGTACCAGCCCAAACCCGTCCACGAGATGGCTGCTCATCCACGGTTATTCGCCGGATTTACGTGCTGTACGTCGTTCACGAGTGCTCCGAGCCCGGAACGATCACCGTTTTTGATGCGCGAGGCACACGGAGGAGATGGGGTCACGACGTCGGCTTCGGGTACTCGACCTTCCCGTCCCGCGTGAGCTTCGTGATCGTGACCTCGAACCGCAGGTCGTAGCCGTAGAGATGGTGGCTGGGCTCCGTGTAGGCGTACTCGGCGGGGATCACGAAGGTCTTCTTGACGCCGGGCACCATGCCGACGAGCTGCTGGTCGAAGTAGTCCAGGAGCGAGTTCGACCCGATGACCTGTTCGTACAGCGTGCCGCTGTCGAACACGGTGCCGTTGATCGCGTACGTGCCGATGTAGTTGATGTCGACCTTGTCGCCCAGCTGCGCCTTCAACTTCAGCAAGTCAGGCAGCGTGAGGGCGAGCACCACGACCACGATGGCGACGACGACGCCCGTGAACGCCAGGCCGTAGTACAGCGGCGCGCGATCCTTGACCGTCTCGGTGATGGCGCGTTCCTTGGCGCGTCGGTAGTATTGCGAGTACCGGGAGGTCTTCTTGGGGTTGGCCTTCGGCATCGACGGTCACGCTCGGTTGCGAGGCACGGGGCGGAGTGCGCCCGTGCGCTAGCTATATCGATCTAAATTTACGCGTGATATTAATGTCATGTGGAGCGGTTGTTTCCGGCCGACGGGCGCTGGCCCCGTTCCCGACGCATGTCATCCTCATATGCGAGGGATAGAAAAACGAGCGCCACTTATCCTTAAATGTTGATGCCGGATCGAGCTAGGGATCGAGGATATCGTCGGTTTCCGGCATGCTGTTGAATGGTGCATAATACATGTGTGCAGAATTCCTGATCGGCGAGGCTCTTCTAGGAAAGGACAACGAGCTCGCCCACATCGACCTCATGATAGGGGACAAGGGAGGCCCGGTCGGCCAGGCATTCGCCACCGCGCTGATCAACATGTCCAAGGGCCACACGCCGCTCCTGGCAGTCGTGCGTCCTAACTTGATGCCGAAACCAGCCATGGTGATCGTCCCGAAGGTCACCATCCAGAGCCTTGACGACGCGGGCAAGATCTTCGGCCCCGCGCAGGCCGCGTGCGCCAAGGCGGTGGCCGATTGCGTCGAGGAAGGGCTCATCCCGGAGGACAAGCTCGACGAGTGGGTCATCGTCGCGTGCGTCTTCATCCACCCCGAGTCGAAGGACGAGCGCAAGATCTACAAGTACAACTACTCCGCGACGCGCCTCGCCATCAAGAGGGCGCTGGACAAGTACCCGTCGCTCAAGAAGCTCATGGACGAGAAGGACCGGGCGAGGCACCCCGTCTCGAGCGTCAAGATGCCCCGCTTGTGGAGGCCCCCGTACCTCCAGATCGCGCTGGACAACCCGAGCTTGAGCGGCGCGCTCAACATCATCAAGCAAGCCCCCCGCTCCGACCGCATCATCTGGGAGGCGGGCACGCCGCTCGTCAAGAAGTACGGCGTCGAGGTCGTCAAGGAACTGCGGAAGGAGGTCAAGGATGCGTTCGTCGTCGCGGACTTGAAGACGCTGGACGTCGGCAAGGTCGAGGTCGACATGGCGTTCGACGCGGACGCGGACGCGGTCGTCGCGTCCGGGCTCGCCGCGGTCGATTCACTCGACAAGTTCCTGCTGGAGGCCGACCGCATGGGCATCTACGGCGTCGTCGATATGATGAACGTGCCAGACCCGCTCGCCGTCTTGAAGGCGTTGAAGCGCCCCCCGAAGGTCGTGATCATCCACCGAGGCATCGACATGGAGGGCACGCTCAAGAAGGACAAGTGGGAGGTCATCGCCGAGATCAAGGCCATGTACAAGTCCATCAGGCCCCCCGTCCTGTGTGCGGTCGCCGGCGGCATCACGCCCGAGAACATGGACGAGGCCACCAAGAAGAAGGTGGACATCATCATCGTCGGCAGGTACATCACCCAGAGCCAGGACGTCGAACGCTCGATCCGCAACTTCATCAACGCGATGCCCGGCGACGCTGACGTCGACCTCAAGCGCGTCCACTCGGACGACGACGACGTGAGCGAAAAGCTCTCGTGACCTGCTATCCTTCCTCCATCTATTTCTCATCTTAGGCAAAGCGCACGCCCTCGACGCGTGGAGGGCGGGCAACTTTTAAATGCACACCAGAGTGGATCTACCTCGATGAAGCTCAAGAACTGGCACATCGGGGTCATCATCGGCTCCACCTACTCCGCCGTGTTCGCGCCGCTGATCGTATGGGCAATCAGCCTCGGCATCGACATCGATCTCGCGATGTTTGTCTTGCTACCGGGCCTGTTCGGGCTGCTGCTCGGGCTGTTCATCTACCAGACGACGACGAGGGAGCGGAACGTCCCCTTCTTGATAACGTCGCTCGTGTTCGGCGTGCTGTCCGGCATCTTCTCGATCATGCGGGAGATGGCGCCGGCCATCGGCATCCCCGAGCAGTCCGGCTTCTTCCTCTCGCTTCACATGAACTGCGCGGGCTTCCAGTTCTTGTTCTTCTACCTGTTCATCGAGGGCATAAGGGAATTCAGGCCGAAACCGTGGCGGCTGGTCCTCGCCTTCGGCCTCTCGGAACTGCAGACGATCAGCCTCTGGCTCATCTACTGGTTCAACGTGAAGGGAGCCTCGACGGAAGGGCTCTGGTTCTTTGCAGACCTCGGTTACAACACGCTCGGCCTTTTCACCTTCCTCGGGTGCGCCCTTCCCGTCTACGTGCAAAGCTTCCGCCTCACGAAGGAGCCCAGGTCGGCCATTCTTTTCGTGGCGGTGATCCTGGTGGGTGCGAGCTTTGTCATGAGCTCGGTACTCGACTATAACTCCGAGTTACACCTCGGCCTGGATCTGGATGACGACATCGGCTCGGTGAACGATGTCCTCGCCCTGGGCGGCATCCTCCTCTTCACCATCGTCTACGTGTCCAACGTGGACTACCTCTACCGCCTTCCCGCGGACAACTACGCCCTCATGGTGTCGCTCAAGACCGGCGAGACCATCCACTTCGTGCGCTTCAAGACGCGGTCGAAGGTCGACCTCAACCAGGACCTCTTGTCGGGCTTGCTTTCCACTATCAACCTCGTGTTCCAGTCGATCATGACCACCTCGTCGAGCATCACCGAGATATCGAGCAGCAACGCCACCCTGCTCTCGGAACCGGGGCGGTGGATCACGGCGACGGTCATCACGGAGAAACCGTCGGCGATCCTGGACAAGGCGCTCAAGCGGTACGTCGACCACTTCGAGCGCATGTTCGCCGTCCGTCTCGCCGACAAGAGCACCTGCGTCACCGACTACGACTCGGCAAGGACCTTGCTCAAGAAGATGTTCCCGTTCTTCGTCGTGGACGATGATCACTCCGGAGGGGCCTCGCCACAGCTTGCACGTTGACCTGGCGTTGGCAACGACTCCCCCTTCTTACGCCTTTCTACCATAAGTCCACCGAACCCTTCTTGCATGGAACTAAAGCGACAGATACATTTGGCGCGCGGGTGATCCTCTGCTGGAGGCACGTAGAGCCAGGTTGACGGTGAACAAGTTGGCGAAGACGAAGGATAAAACGACAGACGACGAGTGGCGCGGGCGCCTGACCGAGGAGCAATACCAGGTGCTGCGGAAGAAGGGGACGGAACCGCCGTTCTCCGGCGAGTACTGGGACAACCACGACCCGGGCATCTACAAGTGCGCGGGCTGCGGCGAGCTGCTGTTCGCTTCCGGCGACAAGTTCGAGTCGGGGACGGGCTGGCCCAGCTTCACGAGGGCGGCCGCGGACGGCAGCGTGGAGACGAGGACCGACACGAGCCACGGCATGGTTCGGAAGGAGGTGCTGTGCAGCAAGTGCAGCGGCCACCTCGGCCACGTGTTCGACGACGGGCCAGGGCCAGGCGGGAAGCGCTATTGCATCAACTCGATCTCGCTCGAATTCATCAAGGACGAGTGAAAGGGCTGGTCGCCCTGGCCCAATTCATTTCCCGATGAACTGCAAGACGACCTCCCTGCCACGGGACCGGTTGTCGAGGTTGAGGAAGACGACCTGCTGCCACGTGCCGAGGGCCAGCTGCTTCCCCGTGAACGGGATGGTCAGAGATGGCCCGAGCACCGTGGCGCGGATGTGCGAGTAACCGTTCCCGTCGTGCCAAGCGGCGTCGTGGCCGTACGCCTCGCCACGCGGCGCGATGCGTTCCAGCGCGCGGGGCAAGTCCTCCTCCACGAGGCCGGGCTCGTACTCGATCGTGGACACGGCGCCTGTGGCCCCCGGGACGAACACGGTCACCGTGCCGTCCGACAGCCCGGTGTCCCGCAAGGCATCTGCCACGAGCCTCGTGATGTCCTTGACCTCGCCGGCGGGAGAATGGAAGGAAAGGGAACGCGTGACGACGTCCATCGTGTCCACGCTTCACGCTTTCAACACTTTGATGATCGCGTCGACGTCGATCGCGCTGCTCACTAGGTCTTTGCAGATCCCAGCCTCGTTGATTTGCAGGCCGGCCACGGTCTGCTCGACCTTCGTCGCCGTCGCGTACGTGTCGTGCGGGACGAGGACGAGGGGAACGTGCTTCTCTTGTGTCGCGGATATCACGTGCTGGTCCGGATAGAGGTTACCGGTCAGAATGATGCCGGCGACGTTCGTCTCGAGGGCCGTGAGCACGATGTCAGCCCGGTCGCCACCCGTGATCACGACCGCGTGCTGGCCGCTCGTCCGGAGGTACGACAGTGCCGAGTGCGCGGACATCGCGCCGACGAAGGCGTTCTTGACGAGCACGTCGAGGTCGTACTGTGACTCGTCCTCGTCGAGCAGCTTCCCACCCACCATCTCCATGATCTCACGGAACGTGGGTGCCGTGAGGCGGGGATCCTTCTCGATGATGCCGAAGCAGGGGATGCCGGCGGCCTTGAGGTAGGGGATGAACTCTTGCTTCGCCCTGGAAACCATGATCTTGGACACCCGGTTGAGGACGCAGCCCGAATAGTTCCCCTTGCGCAGCTTGAGGAACTCCCGCTGCAGCAGCAAGTCGCAGACGTCCGTGTCGCTCTCCAGCAGGTTCACGGTCAGGATGGGGCTGTTGTCCATCTGGTTGGCGAGCGTCGCGTCGTCAAGGTCGAACGACATGAAGCTGTTGAACTTGTTCCCCCCTTCGATGAGCACCACGTCGTATTCCTCCTTGATGGCCTTGTATGCCGCGATAACCTTCCCGCGGTATTCATCCTTGTGCTTGTGTAGCGTCTCGAAGTACACGGGCTCGATGAAGACGGGGCTCATCTTGGCCGGATCCATGCCGAAGGTCTTCGATGTTATCGCCAGCTCCGTGTCGATGAGGGCGTTCCCCTTACGCCTGCTGAACGGTTTGAAGTACGCAACCTTATATCCCTTGTCCTTCAAGAGCAGACCAAGCCCAAGAGCTATTTCAGTTTTACCGGAGCCCGAATGTACGGAACTCAAGTATAGACTCCGCAATTTCGTCATTTTTTCGTGACCTCTTGTTTCTCGTTCGTCGTTAGGTGAGTTCTTTTTACCGTGTTCTTTTCGATGTCTTGGTTGTGTCCAGATCCCTACCTTAATGCCCATCAAGGTGCGTGGGCGCGGCTTGCGATAGCTTGACCGTGATCTTGATGTCGACCGCCGAGACGCCCTCGCCCTTCGCGAAGGCGAGCAGCGGGTTGATGTCCAGCTCGACGACGTCGGGGAACTCGCGAACTAGCCTGGAGACCTTCTGCAGCACGGCCTCCACGTCCTCGATGGCGGATGGAGGCTCGC
The DNA here is from genome assembly GCA_016932935.1 of Promethearchaeota archaeon. Lineage (GTDB taxonomy): Archaea > Asgardarchaeota > Lokiarchaeia > Sigyniarchaeales > Sigyniarchaeaceae > Sigyniarchaeum. The sequence continues at coordinate 19,947 of JAFGBX010000061.1, forward strand.
CCCGGACGCCGCGCAGCAGCGCGTACGTCTTCGTCTCCTGGATGATCTTCCTCGAGTCCTCCACGCTCAAGAAGTTGCCGAGCCGGAAGGAAACGTCCTTGAGGAAGTTCACGTAGATGCCGCCCATGCCGAACATGATCAGCGGGCCGAACTGTGGGTCTCGCGACATGCCGATGATGAGCTCGGTGGTCTTCTTCTTCGCGGCGCGGTTGATCATCTCCTGGACCTCGATGCCGTGGATCGTCGCGTCGGGACGCATGCGCTGCACCGACGAGAGGATTCTCACGAAGGCCTGCTCAGCCTCGTCCTCCGTCTTGATATTGAGGACGACGCCGCCTACATCGGTCTTGTGGACGATCTGGGGAGAAACGACCTTCATGACGACCGGGAACCCGACCTCCGTGGCGAGCTCTCGTGCCTCGTTCTGCGTCTTGGCGAGCCGGGTCTTCGGGTGCGGGATGCCGTAGGCCGAGAAGACGTCGCTGCACTCGTAGTTCAAGAGCATGGGGCGGTTCTCGGCCCTCGCGCCGTCGAGGATCGCCTGGATCCTCGCCTTGTCGACGCCCACCTCGGGAACGGGCGTTTCCGCGGGTCGCTTGCCGAACCGTGTGAACTTGATGAGGCCGGCGATGTTCTTGATGGCCTCCTCGGGGAAGTCGTAGCAAGGGATGCCGGCCGCGCGCAGCTTCCCCGCGCCCTCCGCGACGTTCTTCCCGCCGATGAAGCTCGCAATCATGACGTGCTCCGGGAAGTCCTCGTGGATCTTTATCATCACGTCCGCCACGCGGGACGGGAACGTGTTCGCCTGGGGCGTGAGGATGACCAGGGAGCCGGCGCAGGCGTCGACCGCGTCCTTAAAGACCGTCCGGAGCGCCAGGTCGTACCGCTCGGGCGGTGCGTCACCGATGATGTCGACGGGGTTGTACACGGCCGCCTCTGTCGGGAGCTTCTCGCGGAGCTCCTGGATGATGTTGGGGGAGAACCGCGCGATCCCGACGCCCTCGGACACGAACGCGTCGGTCGAGATGATGCCCGGCCCTCCGGCGTTCGTGACGATAGCGAAAGACTCGGACAGCGGAAACTTGGACACGGAGAACGTCTTGCAGTAGGAGAAGAGCTCGGACAGCGTCTTGGCGCGGATGACGCCGGCCTTCGAGAACGCGAGGTCGTAGGCGATGTCGGAGCCCGCGAGGCTGCCCGTGTGGCTGGACGCCGCGCGGGCACCGGCATCGGACACGCCCGACTTGAGGATGATCACCGGCTTGACCTTCGTCGCCTTGGAGACCACGTCGATGAACTTCGTGCCGTCGTTAATCGACTCGAGGTAGCAGACGATGATGCGGGTCGCGGGATCCTTGGCGAGGTACTCGATGATGTCGGCCTCGTCGACGTCGGCCTTGTTGCCGAGTGAGACGAACGCCGAGAAGCCGAGGTCGTTGACCGCGCTCCAGTCGCTCACGCCGGTCATGACGGCACCAGATTGGCTCAGCATCGCTACCGCCCCCTCCTTTGGCGTCAGGGGCGCGAAGGAGGAGTTGTGGAAGAGGCTGATCAAGCCGAGGCAGTTCGGGCCGAGCACGCGGGTGCCGGACTCCTTGCACCTTGCCAGGAACTGCTGCTCGAGCCGCGCGCCCTCGGGGCCGACCTCCTTGAAGCCGGCCGTGATCACGACGAGGCCCTTGACCTTCTTGGCGATGCAGTCCTCGACGGCGTCGACGACCATCCTGGCGGGGATGCACATGATCGCCACGTCCACGACCTTCTCCGGGATGTCCACGACGCGCGGCACGCGAGGGAAGCCCTCCACGAGGTCATCGCCCTTCGGGTTCACCGCGTAGACTTTCGCATCCGCGTGGCGAGCGACGAGGTTCCGCATGACCGCGTTCCCCACCTTCCCCGGGGAGGAGCTGCCGCCGATGACGGCGATCACCTTGGGTTTGAAGAAGAATTCTAAACTCAAGAGAATTCACCCGCTGAACGTTTCCGCTGAACCTGTCGAGCGACCGCATTGCATGTGTATACCGAATCTGTTTATCCCTTCACGTGGGGGCATTAAAACGTATTGGCAGCACCTATCCAGTGGCTATTTAAAGTCTTGAACCTTACCATACGCGGATACGAGGCGATACGCTTGATTGCACAGGCTTTCACGGCAGCTCATGCCTTTAGCATTACCTTGCTCATTGCCCCCCTCGCGTTGACGCCACTCACCATCATCAAGATCGTGAAGCATTCAAAAAAAGACGGCCGCTTGCGCTTCACGACCGCACTCGGTTGCCTTGTCTTTCTCATCTCCCTGGCGGTTTCGAGGATCTTGTTCTCCATCTTCGACTTCGTCCTCACTGAATTCGATCCCAGCCTGTACTACACCCAACCAGCCCTCTCGGTGTATAAAGCCGCCAATCTATCCCTGGTCGTCGGCGGGTCTTTTCTGGTATACACCATGGACGCGCATTTGTTCCAGTTGAAGGCAAAGGGGGCCCCGGCATACGCCTTCATCACGGCGGCCGTGCTCGTAGTGCTAGTTCCGGTTTCAACCATGATGGAGTTCTCCCGTCTGTCCGTGCTCGATGCAATGGTCAGGCTGGCTTGGTTCGCGTCCGTGATTGTCGTGTCCTTCATCCACGGAGGCAAGAACCAGCCGGCGCGCCTTGCATCCTTCCTGGTCGCGTTCGGCTTCCTCGCATACTTCATCGGCACGTCCTTGTCAAACGTCTTCGTTTCTTTAGCTTTCGGAACCGTCATCGCCTATCTGGTCTCATCCATCGTACAAGTCAGCGGGTTATTCCTCTGCGCGGCCGGCTTCTTCGCCTACCCCATCAACCCGCAGCCAAGAATAAAGGAGACTGCACAGAAGGAGACCGCGGCGGGAATGGCTAGCGATGCACTCTCCGCCCCGTCACCGGGGCACCGGTTCTGCAGCAGCTGCGGGAAGCCTTTCCCACCTGAAGCGGACGTGCAGTTCTGCCAGCACTGCGGCGCCAAGATGCCCAACTAGGAGGATGACGACGACGAAGCCCCTATCCGGGCGAGACACATAGCGACGGTGCGGAGAGAACAAGACGTCTCCGAAGGATCCATGCCCCGACGCTGTGAAGCACCGGAGCGATTGGCGCTCGCCCCGATGGCGAATGCGCTGATCCGTTGGACTACCTGGTTGGGAAGGCGTGGGAAGGGAGCCCGAGCCGCCCGACACGGCTCACACGGGCGGTGGCGGGGATTGGCTTCCCTACCCCATCATCACTTTCTTCTTCGGGGTGAAGTCCCTCCGCTTCTTGAACCGCTCGGTCTTGAAGAAGTACTTCTGGGAGAAGTTGGATGGCTTGATGCCGTCGTAGTCGTCGCGGAGCTTCTTGAGTATCTCGGAAACGGCCTTGTTCGTGATGTGCGCCGGGTCGTTCAGAACCTTGAGGATGTCGCTCTTCGATGCCTCGGCCGTGAGCCCGAGCTTGAAGAGGGGGATGCGGTACTCGGTGGTCTTCCACGTCTCCTTCTTGGTCACCTTGCCGTCCATCGAGGTGCTCTCCTTCTTGCTGTGCGTGCGCACCTCGACGATGCCCTCGTTGTCCGTCTTCTCCCGCTGTTCTATGATGTCGCCCTTCTTGTATTGCACGATCGAGATCGTGACGTATATCACCGAACGAGTGCCCTTACTGTCATCCTTGCCCGGCATAGTTCCTACCTATCGGCGGGGGCTATTATGCTTTTCAAGAAGATCGAGTTTTAATAGGGCTAACGATGAACTAGTCATAATCACCACGTTAATTCGTTCAAAATTAACTTATAGGGATTTTTATGGCAGAGGCGCAAGACGCTCAATACCTTCTGCAATGGGTTCAAGACCAAGCCAGCGGCCTGGCCGCGCACCTGCAGTACCACATCCAGAATAACACCCCGCAGCTCGCCCAGATCGCGCAGGCCTACCGCCAGTGCAAGTCGGAGCTCGGGTACTAGAGTACCTTCCTCCTTTTCGTAATTTCTGCCGAGATCACGATACGAATGATCAATTTAAGGGGGAGAATTTACCTTCTTATCTTAGGAGGATAGCGAAGGCCCATGCTGGCTCCGGAATGTCCAGGTGCGGGATATCGGCGGTGTATCCAGACGCAGGCTGAAGAACCGGTCTTCTCAAGCAGGAATTACTTCGCCCAAAACGCAAAATCCATGAAGGTGGTGAGTTTCATCCTGGTCGCGACGGGCATCGTTGCCGCCATCTTTCTCGGTATGATCAACATGCCGGGCGCGATCACGATGGTCATCGTGATGCTGTTGTTCGGGACGACCTTGTACTTCGTCGCATGGATCCAGGGTCTGACCTACATCCTTCTCTTTCCCGATCGGCTTATACTGCGGGATCAAAGGCTCCTCTGGAGGTGGCGCACGATCCCCCTGGACGAGCTCGTCGACGTCTTAGTCAGCAAGACACCCTTGTTCAAGACCTTGATTTGGTCCTACGACCACCAAATCACGGTCATCAGCCGCCATTCCAAGCCTTATTCTCTCCTCGGGCATTTTATTGTCAACATGGACAATCTCGTGGAGAAGCTCGGGCAAGAGATCCGGCGCCGTGGAAAAACGCGGGGTTCCGATGCTCTGTCATGCAACACTTGCAACGCTTCAGCGGTGGTGCGCCGGTGCCTCAAATGCGGCGAGCTCAATTGTAATGAATGCACCGACGCCCAAGAATGCCTTCCTTGCCGGATGGGCCGGCTCCTGGGAAGGGCCACGAGCAGCATCCTCGTGTCCTTGGTCGCCACGGCGGTCTTCGACTGCGTCGCACTCTGGATCGGCGTCGAGATTTACTCGTTCGAACTTTGTTTTTTCACGGGCTTCACGACCTTCCCGTTCGGGATTGCCTCGCTGCTCGCCGCCATGACGCTCCTCCAAGCGTGCCGCGCGCGGCTCCACGACAAGAGGGCGGCACGAAGGCTGCTCTCAAGGACGCTCGTGCCCAGCATCATGGCCTCGATGCTCGTCTTGCTCAAGTTCGGGTATTACACGGCCATCGTTGAGACCGGGGATCCCATTCTGAGGGGCATGATAGCAGGGGAGATCGGGATCGCGGGATTCTTCTTCGTCGCAACATTCTTCACCTCCCGGTTCAAGTCCGCGAGCAGGGACGTGATCGTGCAGAGGACGTGGAGGGTGATCGTGTGGGCTTATTTTTACACGGTCATCGCTAATATCAGCAGCCCGATGCTCATTTATTTCATCCCGGGGGAAATGCTCTACACGACGGCCAGTATTGTCGGCTTCAGCTCGCTGGCCGTGATCATCCTCACCAACCTATACCTCGCAGGGATGATGCGGAAGGTCAGCTGACCCGGTTGCACACTCTAACTATGAGGTTGGACAAAGTTGGACACCTCGTCCGGGCGGGTCGTTAGAGGAAACCCGCGGCCCCCGTCTCGCTTGCGA